>NZ_CP076458.1:2487506-2798444 GCF_018866245.1 Novisyntrophococcus fermenticellae | reverse complement strand
AAATTCTGGTGTAGTAGGTAATGCAGTCATAAATCCGAGAAGACCATATTTTTGTATGAAATTCATGAGTTCTGTTTTCAGAGTTTCTTTACTGGTTTCACTTTTCATACAAAGCAGACCAAGATTGATGGCTGACAGTACCATATTATCAGCGTCCTTTAATGGATTGTATAAATCAGGTTTCGCATCTTTACAGGGAGTAATATACAGAATACCTTTGGCATCTGTTTTCCATTCATATCTATCATATCGTATCCAGTTCGAAGAACTTTTCTTAAATAGCTGGTTCATAATGAGCCTTCTTTCTATGTGTAATCTGGTTTACTGAAAATCATATTACTATCTTAGCAACATATCCATGCATCGTCAACGTGAAAATGCTTATGAAGGGATTTTTCTATGTTACGAAAAATGAAAATAACATAGATTCAATCAGTACATCCATCATTATTTCCATATTCAGATAAGAAATCCCGTTCTATATTTGTGAGGGGAATCTTATTTTTTATCCGTTCCTGTAATGTTGCAAGTAAACTTTTGCGAAGCTTTCGAATTACAGTATCACGCACCTTGCGAATGTTCCGATCACTCTGTTCTCGAATGCAGGCAACTCTCTGATTCGAATACTGCCTGATGGCAAGATAATACAAAATCTCTTTATGTTCATCCTTCAGTTTTTTTATGGAAGCAGAGATATCCGCATCTTCAACCAGTTCGTGCATTTCCAAGGGACAGTCAAAAATAGCATCCAAGAATTCCCCCTTTAGAATCTGTTTCCAGAACACATGCTGAATCGGATTGGGAATAACAACCGTATCTGCGGAAGCACCCCATTCCAGTGGCACTGCATTTCTTCCCACTTCGTGGTAACGTTCTTTTCGTTCTCGGTTACTATCTAATCTGTCCCACCAGTCAACGACTACATTGAAATCATCCTCGGTTCTAGCAGCAGATTCTAGACGGGCAAGAGCCTCTCTGTTTAATTCTCTTTTTAATTTTTTACGTTCGGGAGCTTCTTTATGAGCTGGAGATTTCGCTTCTTCTAGGTCTTTCTCAAACTCCAGCTTTAGAATCAGATTCCGTTCCCATTCATAGGCTCTGGCAAGTTTCCCGTTCACACCATCTTTATCTCAAAAACAGTTCCGAATTCCACCGTATATTTCTTCTATTTATGAAGGGAGTAATCCTATTTGTAAAAATAAGATTACTTCAAGACGGAAAGGAGAGAAAAAATGAACAGAATCAGAAGTCCGTCCTGCAATTTGTCAGGACAAGAATCCTGAAATTATTATAGCAAACAAATGTTCGTATATCAAGAGGAGGTGGAAATATGGAACAGAAAACAGAACCGACAGGAAACAACACATTTGTAAGGCGCATTGGTACGACGATTTATCAGGTCAATGTGTTTTTTGATGAAAAGGCAGAGAAATCTTTTGAGGAGAAGCTCATGCATTTAATGTCAAATGATTTGTCTTTAGTAGAGACAGGTAACAACGATAACAAATAATTTAGCACCGCAGTTGCGGTAGAAAGTGAGTATGTGTATGGCAAAGTCAACCAGATCATTAGAAGAACGAATTCAGGAAAAGAATCTTCGAGCACAAAAGTTAATTGAGCAGGCGAAGAAAGCGGAAGCACAGGCGAAGCAGTTAGCAAAACGACAACAGGCAGAGGAACGAAAGAAACGTACCCACAGATTGATTGAAGTTGGTGCGGCTGTGGAATCTGTTCTAGATGTTCCTATTGAGGAAGAAGATATTCCAAGACTGATTGCATTTTTGAAGAAACAGGAAGCCAATGGAAAGTTTTTCAGTAAGGCAATGCAAAAAAATCCGGATACGGACATGGATTAAGGGCATGGGGAGCAAGAATTTATTTCCTTTCTCCCTATCAATGCTTTTATGATAGACATACTATTGGAAACCTTCTGTTGCCAAAGAGGATGCGGATTGTGCTTTAGCTCTGGAACAGGACTTAACAAAATACAGAGATGAAACAGCGGTCAATTTTATTGTCGGCAAATGGGATATTGATGAAAAATGGAATGAATACTGTTCGACGATGAAGAAATTGCATATTGATGAATTGACGGAGATCTATCAGCGAGCCATAGATAAAATTGCTGATAAATAAGGGGGAGCAATCTTTCATGAGGAAAGCATAAACAGATAGGTAGGTTGAGAGACAAAAGCATGAAGGAAGAATTGATAAAACAAATACAGGAAGAAAAGTTGATTGTCATTGTCAGAGGTGTGGCAAGGGAAAAACTGGTTCCATTAGGACAAGCACTGTATAAAGCCGGAATTCATTTTTTAGAGGTGACATACAGTGCGGATCATACGATTAGCGATCGTGTAACTGCCGAAGATATTGCATTGCTACATAATGAATTTAAGGGCAGAATGCATATCGGTGCCGGAACGGTTACCAATGAAGAACAGGTAGGGCTGACAAAGTCGGCAGGCGGAGAATTTATTATTTCACCTGATACCAACCCAGCGGTTATAAAGATGACTGGAAAGATAAATCTGGTGTCGATACCTGGAGCTTATACTCCGACTGAAATCCAGACAGCTGACAGATCCGGGGCTGATTTTATAAAATTATTTCCAACGGCCGGTCTGACCGGGGAATATATTAAGGCGGTAAAAGGTCCATTCCCCCACCTCAAGTTCCTGGGGGTAGGCGGTATCAATGAAAAAAACATTGAACAATACCAAAATTATGGACTTTGTGGATTCGGCATCGGGTCCAACCTAGTGGATAAAAAGCTGATTGCGAATAATGCGTTTGCAGCCATCACCGAGAAAGCCAGATGCTATATTAGAGCTGTGCAAAAGGATTGACTTGACCAGTATATGTATTTGATGAGGAGTGTATGATGGAGTATTATCTCGCTATTGATGGTGGAACGACAAACACCCGTATCAGTTTATTAAGAGATACACAGGTGGAAGAGACATACCCGATTCATTTGGGTGCGACTGCGGGCCTCACTGATAAAAGTCAGCTAAAGCAAAGTATAAAAAGTACTATAAAGGATGTTTTGGTAAAACATGAACTGAAAGATTCACAGATCAGATATATTTTGGCAACAGGGATGATTTCCTCCGAAGGTGGTATTTATGAAGGAAAATATATATCATTGCCAGCAGGCCTGGAAGAGCTGCACAATGCGATGGAGCTCGTCCGTCTGCCGGAGATTACGGATATTCCGTTCGTTTTTATCAGTGGTCTGAAAGCAGATGACACATCACTGATGTATGCGGATATTATGCGGGGTGAGGAGACGGAGTTAATGGGTCTGTCCCAAGCGGATAAAAAAGAAAAAATATTCGTCTTGCCGGGGTCTCACTCGAAGGTAATTATCACAAATGAGAAGGAACAAATCAGCAGTTTTTCAACGATGCTGACGGGAGAAATGATTGCGGCGTTGGCCGAAAACACGATTTTAAAAAATACGGTTGATTTATCCGTAAAAGGCCTGGACTGCGGTTTTCTGCTAAAGGGCTATGATTATTGTGGACGGATGGGAATGAATCAGGCTTTATTTAAAGTACGTATTCTCAAAAAAGTATATGCGTGTACACCGATACAGATATATAGTTTTTATATGGGGACAATACTGTATAATGAGGTGATGCAGATAAAAAAACTGCCGCAGAAAGAAGTGGTTATTGCTGGCCGTGAAGAAATAAAAACAGCGCTGGCACGGCTTTTACAGGAGGCAACAGACAAAATAATTACCTGCGTATCACGTCAGGAAGCACAGGGCGCGGTACCGCGCGGGCTAATTAAAATTTTCAAATATGGAGAAGAACAGACACATGAATTATAAATTAAATAATGGAAAACTGACACTGGAGGTTTCTTCTTCCGGCGGAGAAATGCAGAATACCTGTGGCAGGGAGATCCGGCGTATTGGAGCAGGCGCGCGTTAAATCTCTTTCCCTATGTTGGACGGCTTTACGAGAAATGTTATACTTACAAGGGGAAAAGATATCCACTGGAGATTCACGGTTTTTCTACGGACGCAGAGTATAAGGCAATAGAGGTAAACAAAGAAAAGCTGCTGTTCGAAATGCAGATTACTGATGAAATGCGTAAATGCTATCCATTTGAGTATTCATACCAAGTTGAATATCAGTTGGTTGACAATGCTGTTCAGATATCTTATATTGTCAGGAATTATGGACAAGAGACGATGTACTTCGGCCTTGGCGGTCACCCGGGTTTTTTTGTGCCGCAGAATGGAGAAGGGGAGTTACATGACTGTTATCTCGAATTTACAGATGAACATCAGCCGATGGAAGTTGGTCTGAGTGAGGGAAAACTCCGGACGGGGAAGGATAAGGTCTATCCCTTGGAGGATGAGAGAATTTTGCCTTTGTCGTTATCCCTTTTCGATAGGGGAGCAATTATTTTACGGGATGTAGGTCAGGGACTGGCATTAAAATCCCGAAAAAACAATCATGGAGTTGAACTGACTTTTCCTCAGATGAAAAACTTATGTCTCTGGCATATTCCCAAAAAAGATGCTCCATTTATCTGTATCGAACCATGGGCATCGCTTCAGGGCGAAGAGGGCGTGATTGAAGATATTGAAAAACAGCAGAACCTGATTAAGCTGGAGCCACAAAAAAATTATGTGAATACCTGGTGGATAACTATTTTTTAACATTCTCCGAAGATAGGTAATAACTGGCAGGTTTGAGTAAAAACATTTTAACACAGGTATTTTAAATGGCAGATTTTCCTCGTGATTATCTGCCATTATTTTGCTTCTTAAAGTAATGGCAATAAAAGGCTGGATCTGGTAGAATAATGTGGAAAGAGAAAGGCGGTTTTAGTTATGATAGGAGATATTGTAAAAGTAACTGTCGATAGACCGTTGGGAAGTTATCATCCAGAGCATAAAGATATATATTATTCAGTTAACTATGGATTTATTGAGGGAATTATTGCACCGGATGGTGAAGAACAGGATGCTTATATATTGGGAGTTTACGAGCCTGTAAAGGAATTCACAGGAGAAATAATAGCAATTATTTGCCGGGCTGATGATGTTGAAGAAAAATGGGTTATTGCACCTGAAAACATTTCTTTTAGCAAAGAAGAAATTATGGAACAGCTAAGATTTCAAGAACAGTATTTCAAATCAGAGATTAAAATGTAGAATTGACCAAGTAAGTGGATGTAAAAACAGAATACAGATATTAGATTGTCTTGGAGGAAAGATGTGATGAGAGAGTTTAAACCGGGAGATATTGTACAGCATTTTAAGCGTGAGATGATTACAGAACCGGATAGTCCCCAGTATTTGTATGAGATCATTTCGATTGCAAAGCATTCGGAAACCAATGAAGACATGGTTGTTTACAGGGCTCTTTACGGAGATGGAGGTATATGGATACGCCCATTTGAAATGTTTATGGGACAAGTTGACAAGGAAAAATATCCGGATATTAAACAGAAATTCCGATTCGAGAAAGTTGATAATATCAATCAGAGTGTGTCTTTAAATGCAGAGAATTCCAGACAGGATGCATTTGAAGAGGTGCTTAAAGCAGTACAGAAGAATTATGAGGACGTAACGGGTAAAATGGAGCGCTTGAAAGCGGATGGAAAAGTTAAATCTGCTACATACAGGCAATTGATGGGAAATAAGATGATGTATCAAAACATGATATTAATGTACAAAATATACGGATTATTAGATTAATATAAAACAAACCGGAGGAAGATACGAAAAACGTTTTGAATGACATTTTGGAATTTCAGTGGTTGTATGCGAACTTCATGCATGCAACCACTGATTTCGGTTTAAGAATTTGTCGATCCTCCGCCGTCCACATGAAATACTTGCCCCGTAACGAAACGTGAATCGTCGGAAGCCAGATAGACATAAGCGGGTGCAAGTTCAAAGGGTTGGGCAACCCGCTGCATCGGATTATCGGCGCCATAGACCGCAACTTCATCTGCCGAAAAACTTGCCGGGATAAGTGGTGTCCAGATGCGCCCGGGAGCGACGGCGTTTACTCGGATTCCTCGTTTAGCAACGTTTTTTGCCAGTGCTCTCGTAAAACCGACGATAGCGCCTTTGGTTGCCGTATAGTCAATCAATTGCTGCTCGCCTATATAAGTTACGATGGAAGAGGTACCGATGATTGAACTGCCGGGTTTCATGTGGGGCAGGGCGGCACGGGTCGTGTAAAAGTGAGAATAAACATTTACTTTGAAGGTATCATCAAATTGCTCATCCGTTATCTCCTCCAAATTTAATTGCTGAAACTGAATGCCCACATGATTACACAAGATATCAAGCTGTCCGAAAGTTTTTAATGTTGCATTTACAATCTCCACGCACTGGTTTTTATTCCGCAAGTCACCTGGCATCAACAAACAACGTTGTCCCAGCTGCTCAATTCTACATTTTGTTCGATTTGCGTCCTCATGCTCATCAAGATATGCGATGGCAACGTCAGCCCCTTCTTTTGCAAATGCAATGGCAACTGCAGCTCCAATACCACTGTCTCCTCCGGTGATGAGGGCAACCTTTCCCTTTAGCTTGTCACTCCCCTTATAATGAGGATTTTCAATGATTGGTTTGGGTACCATCAGTTTTTCAACTCCGGGTTGGCGCAGTTGGCGTTGCTCCGGCATATTTACCGGTATATCCTCATAACGTAATATTTTTCCATAGTTCGGATATAATGGGTATGGATCTGTCTCCATATTTTCTTCAAACATTTCCTGAAATTGCTGTATAAGCTGCTCATCTTGCTCTGAATTACATTTATTATCCATAAATAAACCTTCCATTTTTTCATTCTCTCATATGGTATAGGGTATGTATTTTAGACATTCCCCGTGCATAAAAAGCGGATGCTCTATGGGGTGCTGTGTTTGATAGGGTGTACTTGCTCGTTTGAGCAATCGGGTGAATATAATAACTCAAGTCAACATGTCAAGGAGCTATTGTTATGAAATACGAATTTTCTCCGGAAATTAAGTTATTGCTTCTGAAGCATTCTACTGAGGAAGTTCAAATGCAATATGACTCGGATCGATGTACATGGTCTATGCCGAAGATAGGGAGAAGACCACCATATTACACAGATCCGGAATATGTGCTGAACTTTCCGATTATCTAATCATATAAGAGCCGTTCAGCTTTGGACGGCTCAAAGTTATTTTAGATATAAATTGTGATTTTGGTGTGCTTGAATATAATACATGTGGGCAAGTACACCGCAGGAAACTACGGAAAAAATTATGGCACTGTCAAATGTTGAGCCGGTCCATGCAGCCCACAGCTTTCTACAGCATTTTTAAGGACTTTATCACAGTACTAAAATCAGCCGCCCGAAGGCGGCTGATATACGTTTGCATGCTCTTTTCATGTCAGGCATTGTTTCCGAGTGTCCAGGCGGTGGTTTTCTGCTGCAGCTGCACCATACGGCGGAATGCTCTTCCATTTTTCATAAGCTCGTCCGGAGTACCCTGTTCGGCTACTCTGCCTTCTTCCAGTACCACAATCTTATTGGCACCTGCGACAGTACGCATACGGTGGGCAATAATAAGAACTGTTTTGCCTTGCAACAGGTGCGAAAGCGCCTTTTGTACCGCACTCTCATTTTCCACATCTAAACTGGCGGTGGCTTCATCCAGCAAAACGATAGGAGCATTTTTTAATAATGCGCGGGCAATGGAGATGCGCTGGCGCTCCCCGCCGGAAAGTGTTGCGCCGTTTTCTCCAATCATCGTCCCATATTTCCGGGGAAGTACCTGCACAAATTCATCGCAGTGGGCGGCTTTGGCGGCGGCAAGCACCTCTGCATCACTTGCGTCCCGCCGTCCCAGGCGGATGTTCTCCATAATAGTATCGCGGAAAAGCACCACGTCCTGAAACACGATGGCGTAGTATTTCAGCAGCGTTTCCGGGTCGACCGAGGATACATCCACACTTCCAAGCGTAATCTTTCCGGATCCGGTATCCCAGAAACGGGCTGCCAGTTTGGCAGCCGTAGATTTCCCCCCGCCGGAGGGACCCACCAGTGCCGTGACCTCGCCTTGCTTTGCTGAAAAGGATACATCCTTTAAAACGCCTTCCTCATCGCCTTGGTAAGAAAAGTTCACATGGTTGAAAATGATGTCGAACCCATCCGGAGTGAAATGCTCCGTTCCGTTTTGAACCGGTTCCTCCTGAATGGCACGCATACGGTCAATATAGAGTTTTGCATTGAAGGTGGCGGCTATATTTTGCAGCGTCTGTGAAATAGGGTCGTAGATTCGTGCGGCGGCAAACAGAAAACCAAGGAAAAACAGAAAATCAAGCTTTCCCGCCGTTACCTGAGCGATTCCCACCAGCACGGTTGTAGCAAGACCCACCTTCAAAAAGGCCTGTGCGGTGCTAATGAAGGAACCGGCTACAAGCTCTGCCTGTATGCAGCCTTGTTCTGCAATTTTTGTTTTTTCGTTCAGCTCTGCAAGGTAACTTTCTTCTAAGTTATCCGCTTTTATATTGCGAATGGTCTCAAGACCTTCCTGTATATGGTCGGTAACAGTGCGCTTTTTCAGAATACTCCTGCCGCCGTATTTGTCCTGGAGTTTTTTAGTACCCACCGTTAAAACTAAGGCAACAGGAACCACCCAAAGGATGGCAAGTGCCATACGCCAATTCATAATGAACAGCATAATGCCAATTATGGCCGTGGAAATGCAGGAAGCAATCACGACAGGTATGTGATGAGAAAACATTTGGTCAAGCTGCGCACAGTCGGAAATCATGGTGGCAGTCAAATCGCTCAAATCCCGTTTGCCAAAGAAAGACAACGGCAGGCGTCGCATGGTTTCCGCAATGCCAATACGGCGGTTTGCGCTCTCTAAAAAGGTGGCGTTGTATAACGCCGCATATTGAAAATAATGTAGGACATAAAACAACACCAAAAGAGCAGCCGACAAGCCTGTATAGAGCCAAAAGTGTGACAGGGGGCTTTCGCCGGTGATCGTGCTGTTCAGCAGCTGCTGGACGGTCGCCATGACGACTCCTATGGGCAGCATGAGGGCGATGTTGCAGATCACTGTCCACAGCGTTGATTTTACCAAATCCCTTGCACCCCGTTCGCTCAGGGCGAAAATATGTTGCAGCTTCTTTATCATACGGCTGCCTCCTTTCCAACCTTCCACTGGGCAGCCCGGTTGTAGTCCGCCCACATAGCAGCATACCTGCCCTCCTGCCGCAGCAGCTCCGCCTGTGTTCCGCTTTCCGCCACCTGCCCCTCATTCAGTACCAGGATCTGGTCAGCATTTTGAATGGTGGACAGACGATGGGCAATCATAAGCACGGTTTTACCTCGGGTTAGTTTCTCAAATGCCTTTTGTATCTGATACTCATTCTCCGGGTCGGCAAAGGCAGTGGCTTCGTCCAGCACAATAATGGGTGCATCCTTGAGGATTGCTCTCGCTAAGGCGATACGCTGCGCCTCGCCGCCTGAAAGATAGACGCCCTTTGTGCCTACTACGGTATCAATGCCGTTCGGCATTTTTTCTAAAATATCATCACATTGTGCGGCGTGTGCAGCGGCGAGTACCTGCTCACGGGTCGCATCAGGGCAGGAGGTACGAATATTTTCATACAAACTTTTCTTAAAGAGCTTTGTGTCCTGAAATACAAAGGCGACACGCTGCATCAGTTCCTCCTTCGCAATTTCACGCACATCGGTGCCGCCAATGAGAACGCAGCCCTTTTGTACATCCCAAAAGCGTGGGATCAGGCTGGCGGCCGTGGTTTTACCGCCGCCGGACGGTCCTACCAGCGCCACGGTTCCGCCTTCGGGAACAGAAAAGCTGACATGATCCAAAGCAGGATTTTCGGTACCGGGATAGTGAAAGGTGACATTTTGAAATTCCACACCTGCACCCTGCGGTTTTTTCGGAGTAGTTGGCTCTGGCAGTGGCTTTTCTTCCAAAATCCGGTTCAGTTTAAACATCGCTTCGTCCGTTTGGCGCACAGCGTCGCTTGCGTACATAATGCGGTTAATCATGCCGCCGCAGGCCGGGGCAAACAAGGCGTAGAAGATGAAATTAACAAGTATTCTGACCGGGTCACCGCGGTTTGCCATAAGGAGCGCTGCCGGAACAAGCAGTGCAAATGCGCTGTTGATACAGGTGAGGAAAAAGGTTTGCCCTTTTTGACAGCTCATGGAATATTTGCCGGCAAGGTCGGAATAGGACAGGATGGCATTATAAAAGGCTTTGAAGGAGTATACTGTTTGCTGGAATACTTTTACCACGGGGATGCCCCGCACATATTCCACAGCCTCACTGCTCATCTTTTCAACTTCTAACTGATAACGGTGAAAGAAGGTGGCGTTGTCGCCGCTCATCATCGCAAACATGCTGATAAGCGCCAAAACCATGGTGAGCAGACATAATAGTCCCATTACCCAGTCGAAGACAAACAGTACCACGATAGAGACAATGGGTGTAACGATTGCGCCTGTTAAATCGGGCAGCTTGTGCGCCAGCATATCCTCAGTAAGTCCGGCGTTTTCGTCAATCTGCTTGCGTATGAGCCCGGATTGACCGTTCACAAAATAGCCGAGTGGTAATTGAACCACATGGCGCATCAGCGTGTTTCTGATATTGCGTGCGGTACGGAATGCCGCCAGATGGGTACACATTAGTGCAGCAAAATAGACAAGCACATTGGCTACGGAAAACCATACTGCCATCCAGCCGTAGCGTGCCAAATCCGGGGCGGCGGACAGATTGGGGAATACCTCCAAAGCGTCTCTTGCAACCAGCCAGACGCATATGTAGGGTGCAAGCCCCAGCACCGCCGCTATGGCAGAAAGAGCACACCCCAGGATTGTCAGGGTCTTGTGCCCGCCCGCATAGGAGACTGCGCTTATCAAGCATTTTCAGCGCTTATTTATATGTTGACAAATCGAATCAGCAAGCGTATGATAACGGTGTTAGCTATCACTGTTATATGAGGTAAAGCATGAAGCAGGAAGAGTACACCACACTGGACAATATTTTAAATGCAGCCAAGACTGAATTTTTAGAAAAAGGTTTTCAGAAAGCATCACTTAGAAAGATTGTTAAAACCGCAGGAGTGACAACCGGAGCCTTTTATCGGTATTATCCAAGTAAGGAAGCCTTGTTTGCGGCCTTGATTGAGGAGACTGCTGATCATATTTTTCACATTTTTACAGGTACGGTCGAGGTCTTTCAGCAGCTTCCGGGAGAGCAGCAGAGTACCAATATGAGAGCATCTTCGTCGAAGTGTCTCCAGGATATTCTGGACTACATTTATGAGCACTATGACAGCTTTAAGCTGCTGATCAACTGTGCAGGCGGAACACCCTATGAGGATTTCACACAGCGCATGGTGCGGGTGGAAGAAGCGTGTACTTACCAGTATATTGAGGATATGGAGAAACTGGGGGCTCAGATTCCTGCTGTGGACAGAAGATTTTCCCACACGGTCATCTGCGGAATGTTCAACAGTATGTTTGAGCTTATTGTTCATGACACACCGAAAGAAGAGGCAGCAGCCCTCATCAGGCAGCTGCAGGAGTTTTATACAGCAGGCTGGACCAGGACTTTAGGTGTGGAATTTTAACAATGCTGCTGCATTAGAGAAGCTCGTCACGGCGGGTTTCTCTAAAATTTAAACCAGAGGTTAGCAAAAACTAACCTAAATGAAGGAGGAGAAAATGAAGCAAAAAGAAAAATCTGTTTTTGCCTGGCTCAGGGAATTTGCCGGTTCTCACAAGGGTTTGTATACCGCCAGTGTCGCAACTGCGGTTTTGGGGGTATTGTGCAGTATCGTCCCGTATATAATTGTGGGAGATATGCTTGCGAAGCTGCTTGGGGGAAATAAGGATTGGAGTTTTTATCTGCGGGATGGATTTATCATGGCTGCTTTCTGGCTGGGGAGGGTGATCTTCCACGGCATATCGACCACCTGCTCCCACAAGGCTACTTTCCATGTACTGGGAAATATCAGAAAGCAGGTGTGTGATAAATTGTCCAGAGTGCCTTTAGGCTATGTGAAGGACACACCTTCCGGAACCTTGAAGAACGTTATCGTAGAGCGCATTGACAGCATTGAGACAACATTGGCTCATGTGCTGCCGGAATTTACTGCGAATCTTTTGGCACCGCTGTGTGTATTTATTTATCTCTGCCTGGTGGACTGGAGAATGGCCCTGGTTTCACTGATTACTCTGCCCTTAGGGTTGCTTACCTATATGGGTATGATGATTGGCTATGAAGAGAAGTACCGCAACACAGTGGTAAAGACAAAGAGGCTGAATGATACTGCTGTAGAGTATATCAATGGCATCGAAGTGATTAAAGCTTTTGGGCGGGCAAAAAATACGCAGGAAAAATTCATTGTGGCTACAAAAGAGGGTGCAGAGTGTTTTGTGGAATGGATGAAGAGCACTAATGTCTTCTTCAGTATTGCAATGGTTCTGACTCCCTGTACCGCTTTATTTGTATTGCCCATGGGCGGCCTGCTTGTGAAAAATGGTTCCCTGTCTGTTCCTGATTATGTGCTGTGTCTTGTTCTTTCAATCGGTCTGATCTCACCGCTTATCACGGTCATGTCCTACTCGGATGACATTGCAAAGGTAAGTACGATCATCGGGGAGGTCACGGGAATTTTGTCACAGGAAGAGCTGAAGCGCCCTGGCACGGACCGTAAAAAGCCAGAGAATTATTCTATTACATTGTCTGACGTGACATTTGGATACCATGATAAGGAAGTACTCCACGGAATTGACATGTACATAAAAGAAGGAACAGTGAATGCACTGGTAGGACCTTCGGGAAGCGGAAAGTCCACGATTGCAAAGCTGATTGCATCTCTCTGGGATGTGGACAGCGGCAGCATCTGCATCGGCGGAGTGGATATCCGGGATTTATCGCTGGAGGAGTACAATCGGAAGGTGGCCTATGTATCGCAGGATAATTATTTGTTTGATGATACCATACGTGAAAATATCCGTATGGGCCGGCTGGATGCTACGGACGAAGAGGTGGAGACAGTGGCAAAAAGAAGTGGCTGTCATGAATTCATTGAGGAATTGGAAAAAGGGTATGATACAGTGGCGGGCGGTGCCGGCGGACACCTCTCAGGGGGTGAACGACAGAGAATTGCTATTGCGAGGGCGATGCTGAAAGATGCACCTATTGTCATTTTCGATGAAGCCACGGCTTATACAGATCCGGAAAATGAGGCGGTCATACAGGCCTCGGTTGCGAAGCTGGTGCAGGGAAGGACGCTGATCGTCATCGCCCACCGTCTCTCTACCATTGCCGATGCGGATCAGATTTTTGTAGTAAAGGACGGCGAAATTCTTGAACGGGGAACCCATCAGGAGCTGCTTGCAAATCAAAGCCTGTATCAGAAAATGTGGGAGGCCCATATGTCGGTGAAGGATACGGTAAAGGAGGGAGAGGTCTATGCTTAAGATATTTAAAAAGTTTTTCGCATTTTGCGAAGACGCAGACAGAAAGAAATTTTACCGTGCCCTTGTGGACGGTATCCTGCTGGCATTGATGGAGGCACTGAAGATCCCTGCCATGCTGCTGATGATTCAGGCAGCTATTGATAAAAACATCACAACAAAAGTAATCTGGCAATGCTTTGGCATCCTGCTGTTCAGTGTCATTGCAGGAGCGATTGTAAAATACCGCTCTACGATTTTACAGTGCGAAGCAGGCTACGGCACTACGGCTAATAAAAGAATTGAAATCGCAGAGCATCTGCGTTATCTCCCTATGGGGTATTTTAATAAAAACAGTCTGGGCTATATCACCTCCGTGACGACCAATACCATGGAAAATCTTGCAGATGTGGCAACCAGGGTGGTGATGCTGACAACACAGGGAATACTGACCACAGGAATTATTGCGCTGATGCTGCTATTTTACGACTGGAGAATCGGTCTGGTTGTAGTCATCGGACTGTGCATTTTTCTTTTAGTAAATAGTTCTATGCAGAGAAAATCCCAGAAAGTTTCACCGAGAAAACTGAAGACGGACACTGCTCTTGTAGAAAAAGTGCTTGAGTATATCCAGGGCATTGCAGAGGTAAAGTCTTATAATCTTACCGGCAGCACCGCAAAGAAGCTAAACTGTGCGATTGATGATAATACGGACTGTAATATAGAGCTGGAAATGACATTTATTCCCTATATGACCGTGCAAAATGCGGTGACGAAGCTGACGGGAATTGTCATGATTCTGCTCTCTGTTTATCTTTATCTCCAGGGCAGCATGAGTCTGATCGTGTGTATCACCATGATGATATCTTCCTTCATGGTATACTCCAGTTTAGAGCAGGCCGGCTCCTATTCTTCTCTGCTCCGTGTGGTAGATGCCAGCGTAGATAAGGCGCAGGATATCCTGAATCTTCCGGGAATGGATATTGAAGGCAGAGATCTGACACCGGCAGATGTTGATGTAGATTTGGAGCATGTGGACTTCTCTTATGAAAAGCGAAAGATTATTGAAAACCTGTCCATGCATATCCCGGAGAAAACAACGACAGCCATTGTAGGTCCAAGCGGCGGAGGAAAGACAACACTGTGCCACCTGATTGCCCGCTTCTGGGATGTGGATAAAGGAAGTGTTACTTTAGGAAAAACGAATGTAAAAGATTTCAGTATGGACAGTCTGATGAAAAATTTCAGCTTTGTATTTCAGAATGTTTATCTGTTTCAGGATACCATAGCAAACAATATCCGATTCGGAAAGGAAAACGCATCCATAGAAAAAGTGACAGAAGCAGCAAAAAAAGCATGCTGCCATGATTTTATTATGGAACTGCCCGAGGACTACGATACAATTATCGGTGAAGGCGGTGCATCCCTTTCAGGAGGAGAAAAGCAGAGAATCTCCATTGCAAGAGCTATCATGAAAGACTCTCCGGTCATCATCCTGGATGAGGCTACCGCAAACGTAGATCCGGAAAATGAAAAAGAGCTGGTGGAGGCCATCGAAGCACTGACCAGAGAAAAAACCATCTTTATGATCGCACATCGTCTGAAAACAGTAAGAAACGCCGACCAGATACTGGTGGTGGATCATGGAAAGATTGTACAGCAGGGCCGGCATGAGGAACTGATGCAGCAGGACGGTATATACCGTAGATTCGTAAATGCCAGAGAGCTGGCGGCAGGTTGGAAGCTGTAAAAAAATCTTCCGAAAACACAGCTAAGTTTACAGATTCTGCGGGATGGAGGATTCATCCGGCAGAATTTTTTTTATTCAGATTTGACATAAACGCTCTATATTAATTCGATGTAAATTTTCCAAGCAATAGAATTCCTGATTTCATGCGCCATAAACAGCCTTTTATGATTATTTACATTTTTTTCACTCCACTGTGATAGTACTTTTTACATTGCTGATTTATTATGAGCCCATAAGTATTAGCTTTTACTTATGCTTCCAGTTAGCGGCAATCGTATAGGTTGTTAGTTTTATAATGAAGGAGAAATGCTATGAAAAACATCAGGTTTGCGCACTTATCAGATACGCATATTTTAAAAGACTATGACAATGTGAAGTTAAAGGAAATATTTACATCCAGTGTGGATCCAGTGGAATCTTTAAGAAACTGCCTGAGGGGGCTTCAGGAACAAAGCCTGGATTTTGTACTGATTACAGGTGATCTTGTACATGAAGGTGTATCAAGTGATTACGCTTTCTTAAAGGAATTGATTGAGAGTGAGTTAAAGAACACAAAAATTGTCTATGTGTTGGGCAATCATGACCATAAGCAAGCGTTCCGTACCGGAATGAAATTCGGTGAATCGGATGAAGCCTGCTTTTACACTACAGATGTGGACGGTCTTCGTATTATTGTGCTTGACTCAGCAGTGGAAGGCAATGAGGAAGGAAGCATGTCAAAGGAACAGGAGGACTGGCTTGCAGGCGTATTAAAGGATAAAAGTGAGAGAGGCAGTATTGTCGCATTCCACCATCCTGTAATCTGGTCGAATGAACAATTGGCCATGAAGGTGTCAGAGAGATTCTTATCCTTGCTGAAGAACAGTGATGTTATCGGTGTTTTCTGTGGGCACACGCATTACAACAGCCTGGACAGTGCAGATGGTATGACACAGTATACAGCAGATTCGACCGCCTTCGGTATTGCCTTTCATCCTTCGGGCATGGGCTTTACGAATAAGACAGGGTATGGTATTTACACCCTTGGGGATCGCAACATTTCCATGCATACTTCGGTCATCACACCTGAGACAAACGAATATACCAGCTTTACTTTCGCTGATATAATGGCTGCGGCAGAATAAACATGAACAGTGGAGAAATGAGGGAAATCATGAAAAAAATGAATAAAATAATAAGTACTATAATAATAGTGGCACTTTTCACTTCTTTAACAGCATGTGGAGCTAAACCGGATACTGCAGCGTCAGATGCAGCTACTTCGTCAGATCACACACAGCAGGAAGAGAAGGAAAGTCTTCTTGATCCGGCAAATCCCATTAAAGTAACTTTTTATTCCTACAGCCTTGGCTATCCCACTATGAAGTCCGGCATGGAACATCTGATCAATCAATTTAATGACTCTATCGGAAAAGAAAAGGGCGTTGTGGTAGAAGGGGTGGTAGACGACTATACAAAATGGAAGACAGATGTTCAGGCGGGAAATCAGGTGGATATTGTCCAGCATACCTTTAGTACTCTGGATAATTCTGCTCAATCGCTGGGATTTAAAGCATATGAAGACATATTCCCGGACGATGAGCTTAAGGAACAGTTTGCGGCATTTACGTCCAATGCACTATCCTTAGGACAGATTCAAGGCAAGACCTATGGACTTGCATTCACTTTTTCCACGCCCATCCTTTACATAAACAGCAAACTTTTTGAGGATGCAGGGTTAGATCCGACCAAACCTCCAAAGACCTGGGATGAAACTCTTGCAGCTGCAAAGACAATCAAGGAGGCCACCGGTAAGGATGGATTTGGATTGGCTCCTGATAACGGATGGACGACCGAAGGCATACTGTTTAGTAACGGCGCCAATGTATTAAATGATGATCAGACCAAAGCCGTGTTTACCAGCGATGAGGGCGTTGAAGCTTTGGAAATGTGGAAAGCCTTTTATACTGCAGGTGTGGCAGGATTAGGAACAGACAAGGATCTGATGCAGGAATTCAGTGCAGGAAACCTGGCTATGTATCTTCAGTCAACTTCCCTTTACAGTGGGTTTAAGGAGGCGGCAGAAGCTGGTGGCTGGACCTTATATGGAGGCGAGATGCCAGGCTTTGGGGACAAGCCTTCTGTTCCTGTGAACTCTGGAAGCTGCCTTGCAGTCCGCCCGGATTCAGACCAGAAGGCAGCGGCGATTTGGGAATTTATCAAGTTCGTGACAGGAAAAGAAGGGTATACCATTATCACTTCTGAAATCGGATACTTGCCTTTAAGAACCGACATCACGGATGATCCGGCATATTTAAAGGACTATATTGACCAGAATCCTATTCTTCGTACGAATTTAAACCAGCTTACCAGAATGAGGCCTGTTACCATCTGGCCGGGTGATGTGGCGACCGAAGCATCTGCCATCTTCATGGACGCAACGGTACAGTCCATAAGTACAGATGCAGATGTAAAAAAGGTCATGGCAAAAGCGCAGGATCAGATCAATGATCTGTTAGGAAGCTAAAGAAAACAATTGGATTACATAGTGTGGAACTGCTATTGCAATTTCCCGCTATTTATGACAGGTTCACCTGAAAACGAAGGGAGATAATCGTGGATCCTATTATAGCAAATGACTTAATGACATACGGAAAGACTGTTAAAAAGGATAGAAAAACCCAGTGGTTTCAATATGTCAAACCATACCTCTTCCTGCTTCCAGCAATAGCGATTATTATTTTCTGGGTGTACAAGCCATTGCTCCAGACATTGCAGTACAGCCTGTATAAGTGGAGCATGGTACCCGGAACACAGCCGGAATATGTGGGACTGGCCAACTTTACAAAGCTATTTAAGAATAAGGATTTTATTCCGGCTCTTAAAAATACGGTGATTTATATTGCAGGAATGCTGCCATTTTCTGTTGTCCTGCCGCTATTCATTGCGGCAGCGACACACGATCTTGCCGGGAAGGCTAAAAATTTATATCGTGCATTGATTTTTGTTCCGATGATTATGCCTCCGGTTGCTGTCGCTATTATTTTTCAATGGCTTCTGCATCCGAGTAACGGACTGGTTAATCACCTGCTGCTGACCTGGGGGATTACTTCTGACAATATCGCTTTTTTTGCCAACGAAGCTTTTGCGAAGACGATGATCATCCTGATTTCCGGTTGGAAAATGATAGGATTTTCTACTCTGATGTTTTCCTCAGCACTCAGCAATATAGATTTTCAGTATTATGAGGCGGCGAAACTTGATGGTGCGGGAAGTATCCGGAGATTTTTTGACATGACTTTGGTATTGCTGTCACCTACGGTGATGCTTATGTTAATGATCAGCGTATTATTCGCAGGCCAGTGGTCCTTTGCATATATTGATCTGCTGACCACAGGGGGTCCTTTCGGAAGTTCCACCAATATATTTTATTTGATGTATAAGTTTGCTTTTAATGATCTGAATGTCGGGCTATGTGCAGCTACTGCAACTTTGTTCTTTATTGTATTCGGCATTATCGCACTGCTCATGCAATTCTTATCTAAGAAATTTGCTTTTTATGATAACTAGGAGGTGTTTATGATTAAAAAGAGAGTATTTACCGGACTAAAGCACCTTTTACTAATGCTCTTGTCCTTTATTGCAGTATTCCCCATCTACTGGATGATAATATCCTCATTAAAGGGCGACCCTGAGATTTTTAATTATCTGCCGTTTTCAAAAGACCTGAAGTTTGAGAATTATCAATATGCATTCCAGGCGATGCCAATTGGCAAAATGCTTGTAAATTCATTTGTAAACAGTGCTGTTCAAACAGTATTTCAGTTGATTGTGGCAGTACTTGCCGCCTATGGACTTGTCCGTTGGGATTTTCCCGGTAAGACGATATTGTACAGCTTGTTTACCCTGACCTGGCTGGTTCCGTTTCAGGCGATTATGATCCCAAACTATGTGCAGATAAATGAATGGGGATTAAATGGAACTGTTACTGCGATTATTCTTCCCTATATGGCGTCCTCCTTTGCGTGCATATCTATGTATCAGGCATTTGCCTCTTTTCCAAAGGCACTTATTGATGCAGGACGGATGGATGGGAGCGGTGAGCTTCAGGTGCTCAAAAACATTGTTCTTCCAAGCATGGGGGCTTCTGTTGCATCTCTGGGAATCATATTGTTTATAAATTCGTGGAATGATTATATGTGGCCTATGCTGATAACTAAGAAGCTGGAACAGGCACCGATTCAGATCGGACTTAAATCCTTTGTAGGTGCCGATGTAAATATGTGGGGCTCCATGATGGCGGCAACCACAGTATCCTGCCTGCCGATTCTTATTATTTATCTTGTGTTGCAGCGCAACATTGTTGATTCTTTTATGAAATGGGGTATTAAATAAATGGAAACAATTCAGGAAGTATCAAGGCCATTAAACTTATCACATGCTTATAATGTGAGAGACCTTGGCGGCTATATTAATAAAAATAATTGTGAACTGATGAAAGGACGTATTCTTCGTTCGGACAGTCTTCATGCATTAGACGATGAGGATGTGAAAAAGCTTTTAAGCTATGGGGAGGGAGTAAACTACGTTATTGATTTAAGAAGCCCCTATGAGATCCAAAAAGAG
Source organism: Novisyntrophococcus fermenticellae (assembly GCF_018866245.1). Taxonomy (GTDB): domain Bacteria; phylum Bacillota; class Clostridia; order Lachnospirales; family Lachnospiraceae; genus Novisyntrophococcus; species Novisyntrophococcus fermenticellae. Next base: position 2,778,620 of record NZ_CP076458.1, on the reverse strand, counting down.
CCGAGTGTTTTTGCTTTAAACAATGAAGCCATGTATCACTCCATTCCGCTATATGATAATGTTCAATCGAACGAAATACAAAGGGATTTTCCTGAATCTATGTGTTCGATATATATCAGAATATTAGAGGGTAGCCGTAAGCAGATTGCACAGGTTCTCAGAATGATCAGTAAAAATACCTGTGGCTGTACCTTGTTTAACTGTACTGCGGGTAAGGATAGAACCGGTGTCATAGCAATGCTGATCCTGAGTCTGGCGGATGTAGATGAAAGGGTCATCGTCAGTGATTATGAAACAAGTGCAAAAAACATGGAGCCGGTGTTCCATATTATGAAAGAGCAGATGAAAAAGAAGGGATATTTTATGCCGGAACATCTTCTGAAGTCGGATTCTGCAGAGATGGAAGAAACTCTTGATTATCTTGACGAGAAATATGGCGGTGCATCAGGGTATCTTGCCACGCTGGATATTAAAAAAGCGGAATTAGATTCCTTAAAGAGACTGCTTACTAACATGAATGGAGATGAGTAGATGGGAAATGTTACTATAGAGAATATTATCAAGGATTTCAAAGATATAAAAGTATTAAAGGACATATCAATTCATATCCCTGACGGCTCATTTACTGTACTATTAGGTCCATCCGGATGTGGAAAGTCAACCCTGCTCCGTATAGTAGCGGGGTTGGAAAAACCTGATTCCGGTGATATATATATCGGTGATGAGAATGTAACGAAGGAAGAGCCTAAGGACAGAGGGGTTGCCATGGTATTTCAGAACTATGCGCTATATCCACATATGACTGCCGCTGAGAATATCGAATACGGACTTAAAGTGAAAAAGATACCAAAGCCTGAGCGGAAACGGATGGTGGAGGAAGCTCTTGAGATGGTGGATCTGGCTGACCAGTCGGCGAAAAGACCGGCTCATATGTCAGGAGGCCAGAGACAGAGAGTGGCACTTGCAAGAGCGATCGTTAAAAAGCCGGAGGTATTTCTAATGGATGAACCATTGTCAAACTTGGATGCAAAACTCAGAAACCAGATGAGAGAAAAAATATCAATGCTTCATAAGTCACTTAAGACGACGTTTATTTATGTCACTCATGATCAGGTGGAAGCAATGTCTATGGGGAACAATATCATTATATTACACAACGGTGTTATAAGTCAGCAGGGTACACCGAAAGGTATTTATACTAACCCTGATAATATCTTTGTCGCAGGTTTTATTGGCTCACCTCCGTCAAATGTAATCCAGTATAAGAATAAATACATTGCCGTCAAACCAGAGGAGATTATTCTGACAGAGGATGAAAAGAAAGGAATATGCCTGAAGGCAGATATCTTGTCCATGGAACAGTTGGGCAGCGATACTATTTATAGTATGAATACGAAAATTGGCAACCTAAAGGTGAAAGCGTCCTGCACATGGATGGAGAATGGAGAGAGTACAAAGATATGTATTCCCTACCAGAAGATATTGTATTTTGGTAAAGATGGAAACCGGACAGAGTCTACTCTGGAATGTCAAAAGGAACTCGCAGAGTACTGCAAGGAGGAATAATGTTTTATGGTATATCACATAGAGATTTTTAAACAGCGGAGAAGTGACAGAACTGACAGAAACGAAGAATATCGGATCGGTAAAAGATCCCTATGCCATGAAACTTTTAAATTCAGTGATTGACTTTATAGAGGAAGATACTCACGAAGTAGAATCTGAAATTATTTTCGCACCAGCTGACTTGGATAAATCCCGAATTTGCTGAAAAATGACTGAGAAAAGTGTCCGGTATTTGTATATCCTACTGAAAAAGCCGCCTGGCTCACATTCAAATGTTGGTCCTCAATTAAAGAAAATGCTTTTTCCAGACGCTGGTTCCGGATAAATTCATAAACAGTCTGATTATAATAGTACTTGAAGGCCCGTTTCAATTTACAGTCATTCATATGGATCAGCCGGGATAGCTCCAGCAGGGACGGAGGATTTTCCAAACGGCTTAATAGTATTTCATGGGCCAGAATCAGGCTGTCCATATCAGACCTGGACAGAGAAACTTCCGCCTGTTCTGCATTGCTTTTGCCAAACAGGCGCTCCAGGTTCAATGACATCAATTCAAGAATCTGACTTTCCAGAAAGAGAAGGTTCATCTCCTTTGTCTCATGATTAAAAAAGTCATCCAGCTTATATAAAATACTTTCTTCCCTTGGGCTTGTCTTAAAATTACAGTTATAGTAGGTTCCATGCTGAAATGATTGAAAGGCCGTACCGCCGCCGCCTGCGGCCCGGCAGAAATCATTGAAGACTGAGGGGCTTATCCATATAGAATATAGGCGTATGTCTATGCCGATGTCATATTTCGAATGCCCGCAGGCCTGATCTAAGAAGCCAAGAGAAGCGTATCCAGGTTTCAGCTCCACAGTTCTGTGGCCGACTTCCCCATATAAGGCATCACGCCTGCTATAAGACAATTCAAATATGGAAGAGGTTGTTCCGGTTTTTCTCTCTAAATTGCTTTCCGGAATACCGGAGGACATCATAATATGTACACCCGGGCGCAGGGTGATGCTTTTCCTGGGAAAAATCTCTGATGTTTCAAATGTTAATGGTAAATAAGACATTGTTCTGAACCTCAAATTGTTCCGCAGGGGGACTGAAAAAGTCCGCCTGGGGGAAGAAAAAATCAAACGTATGTTATATTCTATTATAGTTAGCAATGCCTAACTAGTCAATATAAATTTATTATCGAGGAGGAAAAAGGTGAAAAAGAGAGCACTGCTTCTGATTTGTGTGTTGGCGGCCTTAATGACTGCCTGCCAGAATGGGTCAAAGGATCCGCAGACAGATAAAGAATTAACTGAAACGACAGAAGAACAAAAGGAAAGGGAAGATACCATATCCATAAAGGACATGAAAGGAACCGTTGAAATACCGTCCGATCCCCGACGCATTGTAGATGTATCCGGTTCGGCAGACGAGCTGATTGCCATGGGGATTCCATTTGTGGGCTCAGCTAATACCAGCATGTTTGACGGGACAACTGTGCCTGACTATCTTCAGGAGTACTTTACGGAAAATAATGTGGAGATAGTGGGAAACTATTCAGGCTCTGTCGGAGATCTGGATCTTGAGAAAATTGCAGAGCTGAAGCCGGATCTGATTCTTATGAATATCCGCCATGACAAGGTGTACGATCAGCTTAAGGAAATTGCTCCAACGGCCATGATTGATGATAACATTAATTATGTGAACTGGAAAGGACGTTTCCAGCAGCTTGGAGAGTGGTTTGACAAGGAGGATGTAGTCCATCAATGGCTGGAGGATTACGATGTAAAGGCTTCTGAACTCTCCGAAAAGGTGAAGGCGGTTGCAGGAGATGAGACTTTTGCTGTATTGGAGGCGAATTCCGTACACTTTGGTTCTTATTATGTTTACCGCACGGGAGGTCCGGGAGAGCTCGTATATGATGAACTGAAACTCACACCATCATCTGGAGTGCCTGAGGATGTCTGGGGTGAAGTAGTAGATGCGGAGTACTTTTCAAAAATCGATGCAGATCATATTTTCTTCTTTAGCGATGACGGGAATGTAGGAGACACAGGGGACAGCCCTACCTGGCAGAATTTGAATGCTGTACAGAACGGAAACGTATACTACGGAAAAAATGATGTTCAGTACAATATGGCTTATACGCCGGGCGGTAAACTGATTTATATGGAGAAACTGGCAGATGCAATCATTAATCACGCAAATGTGGAGTAGAAAACAGGACAGGACCCGGCGGGGAAAGAAGAAGGCATATGTGTGTTTCATCATATGTCTGGCATTTATTTTGCTCCTGTCCCTTTTGTTTTCAATCAGCATCGGTGTCGCCGGAGGAAACCTCAAAATATTGCTCCATACTCTGACTTCTGTGGATCGTTCTTCTGAGATGGGGAGAATCATGTTGGAAATGCGGATGCCCAGGGCTCTGGCCGCCTGTTTTACAGGGGCGGCTTTTGCTCTTTCCGGAGCAGTTATGCAGGGAACTGCCAGAAATCCCCTGGCTGACGCAGGGCTCCTGGGAATCAATGCAGGGGCAGGATTTCTGGTGGCCCTCTCGGCGGTTGCCTTCCCATCCATTTCGTCTATGGGAACTATGCTTCTCGCATTTATCGGGGCAGCCGGGGCTGCTATCATGGTATATGGCATAGGGATGGGAAATCATAAGGTGAGCTCCATACGTCTCATCCTGGCAGGCTCTGCCGTTTCCGCTCTTTTGACGGCTCTCAGCCAGGGCATATCCCTTACCTTTGGGTTATCCAAAAAATTGTCTTTCTGGACTGCCGGAAGCCTCTCCGGAATTACCTGGAACCAGCTTGTCATAGTTATTCCATGGATTATGGGAGCCGGAATTACAAGTCTTTTCCTGGGAGAAAGAATGTCCATGCTGGCACTGGGGGAGGCAAGCGCCGCCGGGCTTGGGATAAATGTTATTTCAGTGAAGCTGCTGGGTATCGGCACTGTTTTGATCATGGCGGGAGCCAGTGTATCTCTGGTAGGGGGAATTTCTTTTTTGGGCCTCATTGTGCCCCATTCCGCACGGCGGATTGTAGGAGCAGATTACCGCAGAGTGCTTCCGGCATCGGCACTTATGGGGGCTATATTGCTGGTACTCGCCGATGTTGCTGCCAGAATGATCTACGCACCCTTCGATACCCCTGTAGGTGCATTGGTATCGGCAATCGGGGTTCCTGTTTTCCTGGGACTCACGTGGCAAAGAAAAGGAGCTGTTTTATGACAAGGAAAAGACAAGCTTTAGTTTTAGCTGCTCTTCTGACCGCGATCCTTGCAGCTGTGTTTTTATCTTTTAATCTGGGATATTCCAGCTTATCCATTGTCCGTATGCAGATCCGTCTGCCCAGAATTATTCTTGCGCTTCTTTGCGGCATGGGGCTGGCTCTTTCCGGATGTACACTTCAGGCTGTCACTGAAAATCCACTGGCAGATCCGGGAATTCTCGGCATTAACGCCGGAGCGGGTTTTATGGTAATGCTTTTCCTTATCCTATTTCCTTCCCTGCATGTAAAAACTATGTTGTATCAGCCGCTGTTTGCTATGGCAGGAGGCCTTCTGGCCGCATTTCTGTTATACCGGTTTTCAAAAAGAAACGGGAAAATAAGGCCTGCTTATTTATTGCTGGGAGGAATCGGCGTATCGGCAGGCTTTTCTTCCCTGATGCTTATTATGTCATCAAATATGCAAAACAGCAGCTATCAGCTGGTGACCCGGTGGCTTTCCGGGAATATATGGGGAACAAGCTGGCATCAGGTTAAGTCTCTGATACCATATTTACGTGTAATGGTTCCTCTGTTGTTCTCAAGGGCAAATGTTTTAGACTTGCTTTTTCTTGGGGAAGATGCAGCCGGAGCGCTGGGAGTTTCGATAGAAAGAGAGAGAAAACTTCTTTTATTGTCGGCGGTAGGTCTGGCGGCGAGCTGTGTGTCCGTCAGCGGAGGGATTGGCTTTATCGGACTGGTAGCTCCTCATATAGCCAGGCAATTTGCAGGTGCCAGGCACCGGGTACTTCTTTTGGCGTCTATGCTGACAGGAGGACTTTTACTTTTGCTGGCGGATACATTGGGGCGGTGCCTGATTCCCTCCGTTGAAATACCCGTGGGGATTGTTATTTCTGTTCTGGCAGCGCCGTATTTTTTGTACTTACTTGGAAAGCAGATGTAAGGATGTAATGTGGATGCATGATTGTATAACGGCGCAGAAATTATCTGCAGGATATAATAATACGCCTGTTTTTCGTGATTTTGATATTAAAATCCCGGAGGGGCAAATTACGACATTGATAGGTGCCAATGGTTCCGGAAAATCCACGATTTTGAAGGCTATGTCCAGGCTGCTTTCGCCAAGCGGCGGAGAGGTATATCTGGAAGGAAAAAATATCCAAAAAATGTCGGCAAAACAGGTAGCGCAAAGACTGGCACTACTCCCCCAGGAAACCCAGACTCCTTCGGGAATCACAGTCAGAGATCTGGCGGAATATGGACGTTTTCCACATCGGTCAGGGCTGTCAGGTCTTACGGTAAAGGACGAAGAAATCGTTCAATGGGCATTGGACTGTACCAATATGAGAGAGCTGGCGGGGAAAAATGTGGAGCAATTATCAGGAGGACAGAAACAGAGAGCTTTTATTGCCATGGCTTTGGCTCAAAAGACAGGAATCCTTTTTTTGGATGAACCAACAACCTATCTCGATATCTCACATCAGCTGGAGATACTGCAGCTTTTGAGAGAACTTAATATACAGCAGGGCATAACTGTTGTTATGGTTTTACATGATTTGAATCATGCCATTATGTTTTCAGATTATCTCGTAACAATAAAGGACGGGAAGAAATACAGTTTTGGTATGCCGGAAGAAATCATTACATCGAAGATGCTTCAGGAGGTCTTTGAGGTAGAAGCGGAAGTCATACAACATCCAAAGCTGAATGTACCTGTATTTTTACCTTATGGGGTACATGGACAGACGTTTGACGGTGAGAGGATAAAGAAAAAGGGAAGAGAGGAGATTTCATAATGAAGAGCGTGATTACAGTAAGAAAAAGAATAAATTTAGTTGTGGCTGGTCTGTGTATGGCGGCAATATTTGCCGGATGCAGTAATTCCTCCGGGATTTATAAACCAGGAACTTATACTGCTTCCGGGGCGGGGTATGCAGGAGATGTGGTGGTGGAAGTGGAATTTGACAAGGATTCGATTCTATCTGTAATTGTAACAGATGAAAATGAAACGGAAGAAATTGGCGGAAGAGTAATTGATGAACTGCAGAAAAAGGTTGTAGAAGAGCAGACATTTGAAGTGGATGCAGTCAGTTCAGCGACCATTACCAGCGAGGCGATAAAAGAGGCGGTTAAAAGCTGTATGGAGCAGGCAAAAAGATGACGCTAAGCATTAGCTGCTATTTTTTAAACCATTATTATTATTTTGTGCCTTGCGAAACTTTTATCTTCATTTTATAATGGTGGTAAAGAAAAAAATCAGGATGTTAAGGCAAAACATAAAATGATCTCTCGGAATTCTGATTGATCATGCCAGCACTGCTGGCAACAGGACATTGAAAAGTAAATATTATCCATGAAATAAAAAAAGAGTATGAGAAATAGACATAACTGTCGCTATGCCTAAAAAATTTGTTATAATAAAAACGGATTATGCTGCTTGTAGAATCAACTTTCGCAGGGCGGATTCAAAAGGCATATCCCAGGCATCCAGATGTTGTAACATCAGGATGTGATAGAGGCGGCAGTACCACATCTTAGTTGAGCGGTGTCTGCCGTCTTCTAATTTAAAGTCTAATTTCTCACGTTTATTCGAACGTTCTGCAGAAGTTCTTGCATGATACTCAAGTTTCCATTCATCAGAGTCACGAGGTGGAATATTAAACAGTCTTGGATTATCCTTCATTGCCACATGTACGGTTCTTCCATATTTAGAATCAGAGCAGGGGTGTTCACAGGAACAGCTATATTTTCTGCTGGCTAAAGGGCATCTGAATTTCACACGATATTTTGAAGGCTCAGAGCCATCATGGTTCATACGTCTGCCTTCTCTGCATACAGGAACCCCATCTTTGCCAATGGTGAAGTCGTCCTTGTAAGGCAGCTTCACGCCACCTTTACCATTCAAATCAATAAAAGGTGTGATATGTGCCCGTCTGAAATACTCATAGTAAGGCATTGCATCGTGTGCAGAATCCAGAAGCATCTTTGTGATAGTAAAGTCAGGAAGAAAACTCTTCATTCTGAAGAAGTTAAGCAAAAATCCGTGTGAATCATGCTTTGAAGCTGGATTAAGCAATGGAAAAACTGGCAGATCGCTTTCTGAAGCGACGAGCATGTAAAGGTCATAGCCGTGGTAAGAACAATCTCTGGATGAGTCCCAACCGATATCGCAATCAGGCTGAGAAAAATATCTGTCACATTTGCAGTCAGTAATGCCTTTAGAAGCACAGCTGCAGACACGATGTTTACGCTCTCTGTGAGATGTTACGACAGGAGTTCCGTCGCCAGCCAGGGCAAGTGATTGGGTATCGATAAGCCCTTTGGAAACAGACTGATATAGGATTTCTTTTTGATAAAGGAGGAAAAGAGAACCATATGGTTGATCCTTGATGTCAAAGGCAGTGTTCTCTAATTGTGGAAGTAGTTGTTCCACTTTGACCTTTTCAACAGAATCAGCTTTGGTACCTTTTGTCTTAGGTTTCTTTACCTTCGCCTTGAGAGGATGTATATGCGGAGAAAGATGATTATCATCGGAATCCCATAAGCGATTTAGGAAATCATAAAAGGTGCCAACACCAGGAGTGTCACCGAATTCAAAGCCGCTTAAGATGGCATAGAGAGGGTTGATTTTAAGTTGAGCAGCCCAATCAGTCAGCGAAGATACTTTGAAATCAATCGACAACAGATAGGAACGCTGCATGCAGGAAGGGGTTCTTGGTTTGGGTCCAAAAACGGAGTATTTATCTCTCATGAATTCATCCGTGAAGGAAAGGTCAAGGTTCCAAAACCGATCAATGATATCCCAGGTAGAACGAGCAATAGAATCAGGATTAGGATAGTATTTACGAAGATTTTCAAGAACAAAGTCTTGATAGGCGGAATGACCGCCAGAGTTAACAGGTAACAAAAAATCGCCTCCAATCGAAAAATGTGTGCCGCCCGCAAGCGAACGGTACTTATTGATCAATAGGCGCGAAGCGCCGCATTTTTCGAGTAAACTGTCAAGTGTTTTTTGACAAAAAAGTGGGGGATTTTAATAAAAAAGGGATCTGAAAGCCTTGAATTTACTGGCTTAGAGATTCCGAGAGATTATTAAAATAGATGGAGGGAAAATAAAATGGAATTTTTTGAAGTAATTAAGAATCGTTATGCTTGTAAAAAATTTGATCAGCGTCCGATTGCTAAGGAACAACTGGAGGCAATCCTTGAAGCGGGAAGGCTGGCACCAACAGCAAAAAATCTCCAGGAGCAGCGCATCTATGTTGTTCAGTCGCAGGATGGACTTACGAAAATTGACAAGGTGACTCCCTGCAGATATGGAGCCCCTATTGTTATCGTTGTGGCATTTGATAAGAACAATGTATTTACTTATCCCGGTGAAAAACGTGATTCTGGAATTGAGGATGCAACCATTGTTGCAACCCATATGATGTTGGCTGCAAAGGCAGCAGGAGTTGAGAGCTGCTGGGTTAATTTCTTTGATCCGGAAGTAACTGCGAAAGAATTGGGACTTCCTGATAATGAGGAGGTGCTTATGATTCTTGACATCGGTTATGCAGCGGAAGGAACAGGAGCGCTTGCCACGCATACACAGCGTAAAAAAACTTCGGAAACAGTCACATATATGTAAGAAACAGAAAAATTAAAATACGTAAAGTGTTAGCAGCATAAGGAAAAAAGAATCAGATAAATTGTGTAAAGGATAAAATCCATATGATGTGAATTGAAAGAAACTTTCCTAATCGTTGCGTTTACGATGAAAGCTGCGCATGATAAAGCGGGTGGTGAAAAGGATATTGCGGTATATCTGATAGCAAATGAAAATGCCATTCCATTCTATGAAAAGCTTGGCATGAAAAAAGCAAATGATGTAATGCAATATAACCATATTGTATGGACTGGATTTACAGTGCAGTAGAATCCCGCAATTTCCAGTTCGTCAGAGATTGGATGGAGTGAGAAAACGAGACCTTATTGAAGAGATCAAGGAAGGGCAGATTGAGGATTTTATGCCATTGCCGAAAATGACAAAGCCTCGCCGCAGCCCGCTACGGCTATATTTTGCCATCACGGATTTCATGAAATCATCCTCCAGATATAGCCGGTTTGTCCCCATACTATTACCAAAGGCTGTTTAAGCGGCTCGTGGGAAAATCGGTGTCCCAGTATATACGGTTGCGAAGGTTGGCACAATCCGCACAGGCTCTTAAAAATGCGAAGCGGATTATAGATATTGCTACAGAATATGGCTTTTGTGGACATGCCAATTTTACCAGGGCATTTAAGGAAACGTTTGGTATTACCCCGGACGAATACCGTGTAAAGTTGATTCCGCTTAACCAGATGAACAAGCCTGACCTACAGCTTCGTTATGTACAGATAGATGAAGATATTCCCCTTATCGCCGATGGTATTGTGATTGAGATTACTCGGAAGCGCATAGAGAAGCAGGAGCTGTATTATGGCTTGACCACAAAGGTTTCCATATCTGAACAAATACCAGTAGGAGAAGCAACAGGTATTGATACACCTTTTCTTTTATGAGAGCGTTTTCATGCTATTTAACCTACAATAAATGGGCTTGTACCTGATGGTGTTGAGATTGGCATTTCCATGGCCACTGAAGCTGAGTTTTTAATTCCACTTTGCGATAAGTAAACAATAACATATTGCGTGATATAAAGGATTTGATTGCGCTGAGGAATTTCTCTCGGAATTGATTACCGAAAAGTTTGTACTGGAGGTCGAGGGATTCTGTAGTCAATCATTTTTGAAATTATCTGGAATAAAACAGCAGTACCTATCATTCCCTGAGCGGAAGAGCAGGTGCTGCTGTTTTTAATAAACGAAGGCGAAAATTATATTTTCCGATTATACGTGACAGTGGTGTTCACCGTGGCCGCTGCAGCTATGCCCTTCTTCGTGATGATGTTCACCGTGGTGGCTGCACGCCACATCAGGATTGTACTTCAAACTGCCGGCCAGTAAGCCATGAACGGCCTGATCTGCATCTCCGGAAACGCCGCCGTATAACTTAATGCCGGCTTCAGCCAAGGCACGTTTCGCACCGTCACCAATCCCGCCGCAAATCAGGGTGGTAACCCTGTTTTCCTTCAACATGCCGGCCAATGCACCATGTCCGCTGCCATTTGTATCTAACATGGAAGTCAGATGAATCTTATCGTCCTCAATGTCATAGACCTTAAACTGTTCCGTGTGGCCAAAGTGCTGAAATATCTTTCCGTCCTCATATGTTACTGCGATTCTCATGCTTTTTCCTCCATTTGCAAAAAGTTCAATCCTTACGTTTCGCTTTGTGAATCTTTCCATCTACAGCAGCCTTTGCCACAGGATGGAGTATGGTGCTCGCAAATGTGCACATCGCCGCCGCCAATTTGTAGAGGACGTCCCTCAACAATACACTGAGCCAGTGCTTTTCTGGCGCTGGCATAAATCGCCTGAACCGTGGTCCGGGCAACCTCCATCTGTTCCGCACACTGTTCCTGGGTTAATCCTTCCAAGTCAATCAGGCGAATAACCTCATATTCGTCAAGGGTCATTGAGACTGCCTGTCCATCCCTTCCGCATGGCTTGAAGCTGGTGCATCGTGGATGTGAACATACACGCCGATGCTTCCGGGGTCTTGCCATTTTATCACCTCATTTCCCCCAACTTCATTATTGGCATATGTCAATATTATTATACGACTTTAGTGACATATGTCAATAACAAAATTTATTGTTTTCTATATCGTGTTACGGCCGTACGATCATCTACCAAATGATTTTTGATATCTTCCAGCTCAGTTGCCACATTTGTGACGGCTTCCTGATGCTGGGCCTCATCTGTAAAGTTCTGCGTATCATTTTCAATTTTCTCCTGTAACTGTTTCGCCCAGTTGACAAAGCTTTTCTTGCGATATTCCACGAAAAATGCAATGGAACACAAAAGTGTACTAAAAAGGAGTGGAAGAGGAGAAATTAATATGAAGAATAGAATGAAAATGTATGTCACCCCAGAGGTGCTGTCGCACTAGCTGATTAAAATCAGCAGTGCGCAGCCCCTTCTTGATTTTTTTTTGTATTGACAACAAAACATATTCGGACACTTGTATGATAAATGTAAATTCGATTGAAGGACAGATTGGAAAATAAAGAAGTAAGTAACTATGAGTGATACTTTTCCATCTCCCTGCCTATACTTTCTTCACAGGAACGCATGGCCAGTATGGTTTTTTCAAAGAGATCATTTAACTCCCATCCAAGATTTTCCGCCCCCTGCCGGATGATATCTCTGGAACATCCTGCTGCAAACTTTTTGTCCTTAAACTTCTTTTTTACGCTGGAAGCTTCCATATCCATTACGCTTTTTGAAGGCCGCATCAAAGCTGCAGCACCGATCAGGCCGGTCAGTTCATCTGCTGCAAATAAGACCTTCTCCATCTCGTGCTCCGGTTCTACGTCGCTGCAAATGCCGAAACCGTGAGAACAAACAGAGTGAATCATGTCCTCGCCCACATGGCCTTCTCTCAAAAGCGCAGGCGCCTTTTTGCAGTGCTCTTCGGGGTAAAGTTCAAAATCAATATCATGCAGTAAACCGGTGATCGCCCAGTATTCAGCTTCCTCCTGGTATCCCAGTTCATTGGCATACCAGCGCATAACACCCTCTACTGTAAGGGCATGTTGAATATGGAATGGTTCCTTATTATACTTTTTAAGTAACGTAAATGCTTCTTCTCTTGTGATTTTATTCTCCATAATTATAATACGCCTTTCTCTTTTTTATCTGTTACTTATTCATGCAGCTCCAATGGAAGCCCATCCGGATCTTTAAAAAAAGTCATCTTTTTACCTGTAAACTCGTCCACCCTTACAGGCTCTGTCTCGATTCCTTTTCGGTTTAGCTCTTTTATTACTGCATCCATATCCTCCACAAAAAAGGCAAGATGTCTCAGGCCATATGCTTCAGGGTAACTTGCCCGTTTTGGATTATTTTTACCGGAGAATAGTTCCAGTTCACATCCGTCCAGCGCAAGATCCAATTTATAATCCCCCCTGTCCGCCCGAAAGTTTTCCCGGATTACTTTAAATCCGAGAAGCTCTGTATAAAATTTTTTTGACACTTCATAGTCTGATACGATAATTGCAATATGGTGTATTTTTTCCAAGTTCATACGGGGTTTCCTTCCCTACACTACAATATTTTCTGTTAGTCATGGTTCCTCTTTTACAGCACCGGCTATTATATCTGCATAGCTGTTTTTCCATCACGGTTCTCACGAAATCATCCTCATCGAATCAGCAAGTTATTTAATGCCGCCTATACTAGTATTATAATATATCCCCCTGCGAAAAATGTAAAGTAGTGATTGAATCGAATAAAATAATGTGGTATGCTGCTCCTGAAAGTGCATGAAGAATAAACGAATAGAGCTGAGAAAGAGCACTGAAATGAACAGAAGACAGTTCTGTGAATATAAAGTAGGCTGCCGCGTGATGTGGCAGCCTACTTTTAAACTGTGAAAAAGTATCAAATGTGAAAGAAATATGAGAAATGTACAATTGTGATAGTGGAAAGAAGGATCTATGATTAATGTATAGTAAAGTTCACTTGAAGGGCCCTCAGTGGAATTACTCAAATAAGGCATAAAGCTGCAGGAAAGGAAGAGAATTTATGAGAAAGAAGAGAATGATGTGCTTTGGGTTGGCAGTTGTTATGACAGTTGGAAGTTTGGCTGCATGTGGAAAATCTGATGATAATGAAAAGCAGGAAGATAAGACAAAATCAGCAGAATCTACAGGACCTGCGGATCCCTTTGGAAAATATGCGGATCCAATTGACATACATTTTGCAAGGAGCACGGAAGACGTGCTGGAAGGCTATGAGTCCGCAATCGGACAGTCTATGGATGATAATTTGTGGCTGGATACATTCAAGGAGGAGTTGGGTATCAAGGTCGTATATGATTGGGTCGTAAAAGGCGATGCATACAAGCAGAAGGTTAATGTAACAATTGCAAGTGGAGATCTGCCGGATGTTATGGCCGTGGATGCAACACAGATGACACAGCTTGCCGAGTCGGGGCTGATACAGGATCTCTCGGATGTATATGAGTCATACGCGGCTGATTTTACAAAGGAGAGTATGAAACAGGAAGGGGAAGAGCCATTCATGGCAGCACAGATTGATGGCGGGCTGTATGGCATTCCTGTTACTTTTGGCTCTTATGATTCAGGTGACCTGCTTTGGATACGGGATGACTGGCTGGATAAACTCAACCTTGAAGCCCCAAAGACAACAGATGAGCTGATGAATGTAATTGACAAGTTCACGAAAGAAGATCCGGATGGAAATGGAAAGGATGATACCTATGGACTGGCGGCACATGGGACTCCTTCGATCTTTGAAGGCGGATATGGATGCCTGAAAGGCTTCTTTAACTCCTATGGTGCTTATCCCAGTATTTGGATTGAGAAAGACGGGAAATTGGAATACGGGGCTGTGCAGGATGAATGTAAGGACGCTCTGGAGGTACTGCAGAAACTGTATGTGGATAAAAAGATAAATCCGGAATTTGGTGTCATGGATGACAACAAAGCGGGAGAACCTGCTGTAGTAGGTCAAAGTGGAATGAGTTATGGACCGCAATGGCTGGGACTTGTACAGCCGCAGGAAAACTATAACAATGACGAGAATGCAAAATGGTCGGCGTATCCGATTCCGGGAACAGACGGTGATATGGGAACTGCGGAAGTAAACCTCGCAACGAACCAGTGGCTTGTAGTGAGAAAGGATTTTAAACATCCTGAGGCAGTGATTAAGATGGCCAATGTATTCATGGAAAAATGCTGGGGAAAAACCGGTGACAATGCAAAATATTATGCACCTGAAGATGCAGGGAGTCTTTGGAAATTTTCACCTGTAATGCCAAACCTTCCGCTCAAGAATTTCGATGCGTATGACCAGATTCAGGAAGCAATGAAAAACAAGACAACGGATCAGTTGACCGGTGAAGCAAAAACTATTTACAGTAAGCTTGATAAGTATTATTCTGGAAGTGAAGACGGAAAACAATTCTATGGCTGGGAGCGTATCTATGGTCCTGCTCCGACTTCTTATGCTTCCATCAAAGAAATGAAAGATAGTGGTCATATTATAATGAACAAATTTGTAGGTGCACCTACGCCTACTATGACAGAGAAAATGTCTACCCTTGAGAAGATGAGAAATGAGACATTCAATAAAATTATCATCGGCGAAGCAGATATTAATGAATTTGATAAATTCGTGAAAGAATTTAATAAGCTTGGCGGAGAGGATATTACGAAAGAAGTAAACGAATGGTATACATCCGTTCAGTAGTTTCAATGAAGAGGAGCGGGATAGGCTGAAAACTGATTCCCGCTTTTTGAAAGGAGTAAATAGTGAAAAATAAAAAAAGTGGGATATTAAAGTTAAAAAAAGAGCTGCCATTCCATCTAATGCTTCTTCCGGGCATTCTAATCACCTTTATATTCAGCTATATACCAATGCTCGGAATGAAGATAGCGTTTCAGAAATTCATACCGGCAAAGGGACTCTTTGGTGATCAGATATGGAATGGGCTTGATAACTTTACATATTTGATTAATATGCCGGGAGCAATGACGGCTCTCAAAAATACAATTATTATTGCATTCTGGAAAATTATTCTGGGTATTATAATTCCTGTAATTGTAGCATTAATGCTCAATGAAGTAAGGTCTTCAAAACTGCGCAGGTCCGTACAGACGGCGATTTACCTGCCTTATTTTCTATCATGGGTTATTTTTGCAGGAATATTGATTGATATCCTGTCACCTTCAGGTGGGGTGGTTGCGCAGATGCTGCGTGTAATTGGTGTGGACCCGCCATTTTTTCTTGGGAGCAATAAACTCTTTCAGCCAACTTTGATTTGGACGGATATATGGAAATCGTTCGGTTTTGGAACCATAGTGTATCTGGCGGCTATTACAGGAGTCGATACCAGCCTGTATGAGGCGGCTACAATGGATGGAGCGGGGCGTCTGCAGAAGATGTGGCATATTACGCTTCCGGGTATTCGTATGGTAGTAGTTCTTATGAGTGTCCTTGCTTTGGGAAATGTGTTGAATGCCGGTTTCGACCAGGTGCAGAATCTGATAAGTCCACAGGTTTATTCAAGCGGAGATATTCTGGATACGTTCATATACAGAATCGGTCTTATAGATGCACAGTTTGGTCCGGCAACTGCTTTGGGCGTTTTTAAATCTGCCGTATCCTGCCTGTTCATCTCCGTATCATATTATGTAGCGTATAAATTCTTTGATTATCGTATCTTTTAGGGGGATGCATGAAATGAAAAAAAGTAAAAGTAAAATAAAGACATCCGCAGGTTCAAAGATATTCACTTTCATCAATGCACTGATATTGATCCTGCTGGCACTCATCTGTATCCTGCCGATTATAAATGTTCTGGCCACATCGCTCAGCAGCAATACCGCTGTAGCGGGAGGTAAAGTGGCATTCTGGCCGGTTGAATTTTCACTGGAATCCTATAAATATGTGCTTGGAAAAACAGCCTTTTGGAGATCTATGGGGGTTACTATCTTACGGTGTATATTGGGTGTAAGCGTCAATGTGTTCCTATGTGTCATTTCAGCGTACCCATTATCTAAAAGCAATAAAAGGTTCCACGGAAGGACTGCCTATACCTGGTTTTTCTTTTTGACTATGCTGATAAATGGAGGCTTGATTCCAACCTTCATGACAGTAAAAAGCGCGGGGCTGTTGGGGTCTATATGGGCGCTTATATTACCGGGTGCAGTACCGGTGTTCAGTGTAGTACTTATGCTCAATTTCTTTCGGGCCGTTCCCGAAGAACTGGAAGAAGCAGCGATTGTGGACGGAGCAAGCCAGTGGCAGATATTGATGAAGATATTTATCCCGATTTCAAAAGCATCCATGGCAACGGTATGTCTTTTTGCTATTGTATTCCATTGGAATTCATGGTTTGATGGAATCATATATATAAATACGCCTGCGCAGTATCCATTACAAAGCTATCTGAATACAGTTCTCATTGATGCAACAACAGCAACCAGCGCTATTGATATGGATGCACTGGCGTTAATATCAGACAGGACGATAAAATGTGCGCAGATATTTTTATCTATGCTGCCGATCATGGCTGCTTATCCATTTCTTCAGAGATACTTTGTGAAAGGCATGACACTCGGATCCGTGAAAGGATAGGTAAAAAGTGTGAAACATTTTTCTGAACCGAAATCATTTTATAAAATGTTGATTCCCATGCTGATAATCTGTGCAAGTTTCTTTTTAATCGGTCTGCTCAGTAATCAGTACAGTAAAAAGGTTCTTACAGAGAAAGTCATGGAGCAGATGGACACAAAGGTAACGGTTTGGAAAGACAACCTGGAGCAGCAGGTGGACAGCCTGTTATTAATCCAAAGCAATCTGATACATGGCGATGAAATTGCTGAATTTGACATGATCTGGGGTAGCATGAGTCCTTATGAACGCTATGAACGCATCATTCAGTTGTCAGACAGGCTTAATGAAATCGGTATTCTGCACAGCAATGTAAGTTCCATTAAAGTGTATTTCAGTAACCTGAAAATAGTAGTCAGCGGAAACAATCCCATAAAAGATATCTATGAGGCAGATAACTTCTTTGACTATAAACAGATATATGTTGATAAGAATTCCGGAATATATTTGACAAATTACAGCCCATCCATCAAACCGGAAACTTCAGAGCAGAAAGTCAATTATTATATCAGAAGTTATATTCCTAATTCAAAACTGATGGATTCTCTTGTTAAAGATCTGCCGAAGGAGGAAGGGATGTTGTTACTTCTGGACGGCAATGGAGAGATTATTTCCAGATATGTCAATGACATGCAGTACTTTGGTGAGAGCAGGGGAATGATAGAAAAGCTGTCCGACAGGATACGCAGAAACGGAAAAAAAGATTTCCGGGTCACAGGTAATGATTTTGCAACCTGCATTTACAGTGAAGATATGAATCTTTATCTGGCATATGTGTACCCAGGAGATATGATTCAAAAACCACTGTCATTTTTTATGATGCTGAATGCGATATTGGCAGGCTGTGTGCTTGCTTTTCTGATTATATATATCAAATATGCAAGTGTGATACTGGCGAAGCCGATTAACCGCATTATGGAGGCCATGGGAGAGACAAATGAATCGTTCCTGATCCAGGATAAGAATCAGGATGAATTTAGTATTATATATGCCAGGTATAATCAGATGATAAACAGAACCCAAAACCTGATGGAAGAAAAAATGCAGGCGCAGTACCAGACAAAAATGGCGGAGCTCCAGCAACTGCAGTATCAGATACAGCCTCACTTTTTATATAACAGCATATTTACGGTTTACCGTATGGCAAAACTGGATGAAAATGAAGAAATTGCGGAGTATACGGAACAGCTTGGGCAATATTATCGTTATATAACAAAAAGTACGGATAAAATCGTCACAGTGGAGCAGGAACTGGCACACCTGAAGAATTATCTGTATATCCAGGGTATCCGCTTCGGAAATAGGATTACGGTGCAAATTGATGATTTCTCACCGGAAGCTTTGGAATACCCTATTGCCCCAATACTGCTTCAGCCTATGGTTGAAAATGCCTTTGAGCATGGATTAAAGGATGTATTGTCCGATGGCTGGCTGCATATTGCCGGATGGGTGAAAGACGGTGTATTCTGCTTTAGGGTGGAAGACAATGGAAGTGGCTTATCTGAGAACAAAATCCAAAAGCTGAATGAACAGATTCACAGGGATAAGATTGGCTCAGAAGAGATACATGGCCTGACTAATATAAATACACGTGTCCGGGCTTTATATGGCGGAATAAGCGGTCTTAGGATTGAGAACAGGAGAGGCGGGGGACTCAGAGTGACGCTTAAAATCAAGGGGGAGGTATAGGAATGTATAACCTGCTGATTGTAGATGACGAACCAATTATATTGGAGTCACTGTACCGCATGGTGCTAAAGCAGAGGGGAGAACTTTTGTATGTATTCCATGCCGGTTCGGCTGAAGAGGCTCTTGACATTTTTGAGAATAACCAGATCGATCTTCTGATGACAGATATCTGTATGCCTAGGATCGACGGAATCAGGTTTCGGAATATTGTTTTGGAAAAATGGCCGGACTGTATGACGATTTTCCTTACGGGACAGGAAGAATTCTCTTATGCAAAAGAGGCGGTGAACAGCCGGACAATTGCATTTGTCCTCAAGGTGGAGGGGGACAAAGCCCTTTTGGCAGCAATTGACAGGGGAATTGAGAAACTGGAAATCTTATATGAGGAGAAGAGCAGGGTACTGCGACTTTCGGATTCACTGGAGGAACTTGCCCCTGTGTTGAAACAGTCTCTGCTCCGCGATATCCTGTATACGGAAGTATGGGAGCAGAATAAAATAATAAAACTACAAACAGAATTGAAAAAAATCAATAATTCTTTTTCTCTGAACCGGGAATTTCTATTAGCGGTATGCAAGGTAGAGGGTAAATCAGATGTTCTTGCAAGAGAAAAGCTGAAAGGAATTCTGGAAAAAACACTGAAAAACGGTTTTCATGTGATTATAGCCTTTACATCCGACGAAGAATGTGGGATTCTTGTGCAGTCAGATGTCAATAACCCGAACCGCCTGAAAGGTTTTTTGGAGATCGGGTGCAGGATCTGTGAGAAAAGCAATCTGCCCTGTCCTGATATCTTTATCTATGAAGCCCCGGTGAAGGTTGATACAGTTTATAAGGCGCACCGGGTGATTAAATACCGCCTCCTGGAAATGGAAGAGAGTGAAGGGATACGGATGTGCTCCGGCCGGGAAAAAGAGTCTATGTACCAGTGGGAAAACAAGGGAAAAAACACATTGAGAAATTATATATTCAATCTTGAAGAGAATTTAATGCATGCAAATGAATCCCTCTTTTTTCAAAATCTGGAAGAAATTGTACTGGATACAAAGCATGGCAGTAACTGGGATAAAGCGGCCCTGTTTCTGAACGTTTCTTCAAGGATATTAGATGCAATTGAAAACTATCTGCCTGACAATAATGACATCCATGAGGCTGTGAACATAGAAAAGCTGACAAATTATAGAATTTACATTGATTTTACATCTGCCATGGACTACTTAGGCAGCGTGGCAAAAATCTATTTTAAAAAACGCAGCAGTATTAAATCGGATACGAAGCGATTCCTGGTTTCACGAATTAATGCATATATCGGAGAGAACATCGACACGGATTTATCATTAGTGAGCATTGGAAATATGGCAGGGCTGAATCCGGCCTATGCTACAAGGGTTTACAAAGAAATAACAGGGAAATCCATAAATCAGTATATTGCGGAGCAGCGTGTGGACGTTGCAAAGCGTATGCTAAAGAACACTTCCATTAAGATTCAGGATATTGCAGTGGCAACAGGGATGAACACCGCATCACACTTTACACGTTTTTTCAAGAAGCATACGGGGTATGCGCCGCAGGAGTATAGAAATAAAGTTTTTGAAAGTGAGAAAGCAGAAGATAATGGATGAGAATAAGATTGGAATTGAAAGACAGGGAGCAAATACACTTTTCAGCATAAACGGTACAGAAATAGCCATTTTATGTGGAAGAGAAGATGCAGAAGACATAATTACCATGGAAGGTGGGACAATCTGTATCGAACGCCATACGAAGAGCAGGGTGGCAGATATGGTCATGGAAATCAGAACCCTTTTTAAAAATGTCCATACGCTGATTCCGGCTGTATCTTATGATGGGAATCCATGGGGGAGTGACCATGAGTATAAGGGGCTGGAATATGAGGGGGTGCCATATACTTATGCATACCACCGGACATCTGTTCCGGGCGCAAGTGCGTCCGAAGGTGAAAAATACAGTGCCGCCGTATATGCCATAGGCAATTTATCCGGGAGCATGCACATAGACGATGGATATGCGGTGCACAGGATTATTTGGCCGGAGACAGAGGGGCCCAGGGTGCTCATGTCCGACGGATGGGCAGACGCGTACTATGGTACTATGAAAGCAGCGGATACATTTCGTGCATGGCTTTTTGTGGGAGACGGCAAACAGAATATAGCATGGAGACAGATGCTTTCTCACGCATTTAACAGGGAGTATAGAAAACTGTCTATGGCCCGGAAAGCAAAAGAAGTGTGGGAACTGCAGGCTGCCTATGCGAAACTGTTATTTACAGAAGGATTTGACGGATTTAAAGGTTTCAGCATCGGATTTAAAAGATACGATGACAGATGGAAGAAGGTGGAAAATAATCAATACGAAATCGGATGGTGCGGACAGAATGCATCCCTGGCGGTTTCCCTGCTTTATAACTTTAAAATGACAGGTGATTCAGAATGTAAGGAAATGGCCTTGACAGTTCTGGAAAGCTGGCTGCATAAGGCACGGACAGAAGATGGATTTCTGATGACCCGATATGGTTCGGAAGCTAAGCTTATTGACGCCTGTAACCTTGGGACTGCGGGATGCCAGTTTTTTGATGCCTTCGATATGATGAATGACTTGAACATGGATGGCAGAGAGTACTATAATGCAGCAATAGAAGTCTGCGACTTTGCTGTTGCACGCCAGCGCCCTGACGGAGGGATTGGGATGAGCTGGAATTACGATGGAACACTGCATGAATTTGAGGGAACTGCAGGTGCTTTTTTAATTCTCCCGCTTGCCGAGGCTTATAAAAGGGCAGGAAATAAAGTTTATGGAATAGCTGCAGAAAAAGCATATGAATTTTATTATCACGAGTTCTATCGCAATGGATATGGGACATCCGGAGCACTGGATACAAAATGTACGGATAAGGAATCTGTGATCCCGCTTTTAAAAGGTGGTATTCTTCTATACGAAGTCACAAAGAATTCGGAATACCTGAATAAAGCAGCGGATGCGGCGTGGTATCTGTCCGGGTGGCAGTGGCATCAATCCGTGAAATTCCCAAAAGAAAGTGCATTGTATGAATTAAATTATGACACGTTTGGGGGAACGGCTGTTTCCACTGCTCATTTACATATGGATGACTTTGCACTTTGCTATGTGGCGGAGCTGATGAAGCTGTCAGAGTATACCGGAAACGAAGAGTGGAAAGAAAGGGCAATTGCCATCTGGTATAATGCTGTGCAAGGGATATCAGACGGCACGCTATCCGTGTATGGGTCGGCAAAACGCCCCCAGGGAAGCAGTGATGAAGGATTCCATCATACCCGTTGGGGGGAGCGTGAATATAAGCGCGGTATGGGACAGCCATATGGAGTATCAGAGTGGCTGGTTGCGTGGCCGGGAGCGTTCCGTCTGGAGGTACTTAGAAAATGCAGCGACTGGAATTTATTTGGATAGGGAGGGATGAGGATGGAGATCAAAGGCTTAAATGGAAGAAAAGTCATATTGCAGGAAAAGATCCTGCTTGACAGGGAGATAAGCAACAGGGAATATCTTATGTCATTATCCAACGAGGATCTGTTGTTTACCTATAATGTAGAGGCCGGCAGATACACGGGAAGAGGGATTCAGACAGAGGTGCTGGGCGGCTGGGAAGCCTCTACCTGCCAGATAAGAGGACATTTCTTAGGACACTGGTTATCGGCCGCAGCTGTTTACTGCCATGCACACGATGATAGCGAAGTCAGGGCAAAAGCGGACGCTATTATAGCAGAGCTTGCGGTATGCCAGAAGGAAAATGGTGGAAGATGGGTGGCCGCCATACCGGAAAAATATCTGGAATGGATTGCCAGGGGCAGGAACATTTGGGCGCCGCAGTATAATATCCATAAGCTGCTTATGGGTCTCATAGACATGCATCGGCTCGTGGGCAGCCGGCAGGCACTTGAGGTAGCGGACCATCTTGCTGACTGGTTTTATGAATGGAGCGGCAAATATACGAGAGAAGAATTTGACGATATACTGGACATGGAAACCGGCGGCATGCTTGAGGTGTGGTGCGACCTGTTCTCTATTACAGGACAGGAAAAATATCAGGAACTGGCAGGCAGATATTACAGGAGAAGGCTGTTCGAGCCTTTGCTGGAGGGAAAAGATGTCCTGACAAATATGCATGCCAATACAACCATTCCCGAGGTGCTTGGATGTGCGAGAGGCTACGAGGTGTTTGAGGAAGAAAAGTGGCTGGATATTGTAAAGGCATATTGGAAATGTGCAGTGACTGACCGCGGGTATTATGTAACTGGAGGACAGACGCAGGGGGAAGTCTGGACGCCCATGAAGAAATTGAAAGAAAGGCTGGGCGATAAGAACCAGGAACACTGCACGGTGTTTAATCTGATGCGCATGGCAGAATGCCTGTTCCGACATACAAAAGACCCGCAGTATCTGCAGTATATGGAATATAATCTGTTCAATGGAATCATGGCTCAGGCATATTGGAAGGGTGAGACTGCAGACGGTAAACGGCAGAAGGGGCTGCTGACATATTTCCTGCCCATGAAGGCTGCGAGCAGAAAAAGCTGGGCTGGAGAACGTGACAGCTTCTTCTGCTGTCATGGAACTATGGTCCAGGCCAATGCGGCATTGAACAGAGGCATTTATTTCATCGAGGATAAAAAAATATATGTGGCACAGTATTTTGACTCATGCGCAGAGTTTGCTGTAGATAACGGGAATGCCGTACTTGAACAGAGACAAGATTATATGAATGGAATGCTGCAGACCTCGTCTGTCAATGACGGCTTCCAGTCGATTCATGATGCCGCTTATGGTTGCCAGAGCAAACCAGATTTCAGGAAGCATGTGTTTACTGTAAGACCGGATCATTGCAGGGAGTTTACCATCAGTTTCCGTGTACCGGAATGGGTGACAGAACCCGCTTCTTTCTTCGTTAACGGGGAACTTTATAAAATGAGTAAGGACAGCAGTTCGTTTGTCGACATCAGGAGGATGTGGTCAGATGGTGACACGGTGACGGTGACCCTCCCGATCGGGCTTCAATTCATCCCATTGCCGGATGACAAAACGATGGGGGCGTTCCGCTACGGCCCTGAGGTACTGGCCGGGCTCTGTGGCAGAGAACGCATCCTGTATATACAGGATGATAATCCGGTACAAGAGCTGTCGGCAGCATATGGCAGGCAGTGGGGAGAGTTCCTGACAAAATACAGGACGGAGAACCAGGACCCAGGAATTGATTTCATAAAGCTGAACGAAGTTGGCTATGAACCTTATCAGATATATTTTAAAGTAAAATCGGACAAAGGCATAGGATATAGGATGCCATTATGACATATCTTCCATTAGGGTTAGGATGATAGAATAAAAGCGGGAAGGAAAACGGAAAATGAAACAACAGGCATATTTATTTGTACATTTCAAGGAAAAGAGCACACCAGATGGCGAACAGGTTTATTTTGGACTCAGCAAAGACGGCTTTCACTGGGAAACCGTGAATGGGGGGAACCCTGTACTATGGTCCTACTATGGGGATAAGGGCGTCAGGGACTTTACCATCATCCGATGCGAAAGGATGAATAAATTCTATATTTTCGCGACTGATTTAAGTTTATCCTATGGCATGCGCAGCCAATACCATAACTCCTGGGATGAGATAGGCAGAAACGGCAGCAAGTATTTTTCAGTCTGGGAATCTGAAAATCTTGTAGAGTGGTCGGAGCAAAAACTGGTGAAGCTGGGGACGGAGGAATTGGGGTGTCTGTGGGCACCGGATATCATTTATGATGAAGAAAATGACGAGTATGTGATTCACTGGTCTTCTTCTCATAAAGAGGACGGGTATAAGCATAAGAGCATCTACTTCAGCAGAACAAAGGACTTTGAGAATTTTACAGAGCCTGGGATTTTGTACCGGAAAGAGAACAGTGGTGTTATTGATTCTGCCATTTATAAAGAATATGGAATCTATTATATGTTCCTTAAGAGCGAGGCTGATCCTGCGGGGATTATGCTTTTGAAATCACCCCATATAGAAGGGCCTTATGAAAACGTAAAAGAGTTTGATTCCAGTATGGAAGTATTAAAAAGGGGAGTATATGAGGCTCCGACAGCCGTGCAGCTGGCTGACGGACGATGGTGCCTGTTTTTGGACTATTATGGAGTTTCAGGTGCAGGACAGGGATATGTTCCCTTTATAACAACAGAATTGAAAACAGGACGATTTATACGGGCTGATAAGGAATTTGATTTCCCCTATGGATTTAAACATGGCACCATACTTACAATTTCAATGGATGAGTATAAGAGAATAAAAAATTATTCCTGGGAATAATGTACTGCATTTGGGCTGCCGCGGGATGCGGCAGTCCATTTTTAAACCCCAAAGATCAAAAAACAGCTGATACGGGTCCTTATCTGCTCATTTCCAACTGCGGTCCAGTGGATTTGTGAGCTTGGATGATGGATTGGATTTCATTCAGATCAGAGGATGGAAGATCCCCAGGAACCGTATTTTTTACGGCCCCGGTAGCGTTGCCATACTCCATTGCGGCCCGGCAGTCACCAGGCCTGGACAGCAGTCCATATAGGACTCCGGAGATATAAGCATCTCCACTGCCGATACGGTCTACAACCTCGATATTCCGGTATGGCTCTTCTTCGTAAAAAATATCCTCCTTAGAGTTGTAGATAACGGAACCAAAGGTATGTTTACGAGGGCTGTGGACGATTCTCTGCGTGGATGCCACCACAGAAATAGGATATTCCAGGGTAAAGCTTTTCATAATCTCTTTCAGGTCCCCTTCTTTTTGGAAAGTGAGCCTTGCGGTATCCTCGGAGCAGAAAAAGATATCCACATAGGGAAGAAGATCTTCAATGCAGGAACGGGCTTCTTCTCCGCTCCATAGGTTGCTGCGGAAATTTACGTCAAAGGAAATAAGCGTGCCTTTTTCCTTAAAACGCTTCATCATTTCTACGGCTGTTTTTCGGGCCGGAGCGCTCAGGGCCAGTGTAATTCCGCTGGTATGAAAGCAGCGGGCGGAGTCGAACAGGCGGCTGTCAAATTCGGACATATCTATTTTGTTGACAGAAGTGTACATGCGGTCGTAAACGATGCGGGGTTTTCTGGGATGAGCTCCGCTCTCATAGTAGTAGATGCCAAGACGTGCGTTGTTTTCCCTGTCGTACACCAGATAGTCATCACTGACCCCACAGAAACGGATACGGTTTTTGGCAAAGGTGCCAATATCGTTGTCGGGGATTTTTGAAATGATACCGGTGCGTAATCCAAGGAGCGACATGCCGGATACTACATTCAGTTCAGCACCGCCGACTTGTTTTTGAAAAGTTTCCCCTCGCATTAGGCGCTCATTTCCAGAGGGTGACAGCCGGAGAAGTACTTCTCCAAGAGCAAGTAAGTCAAATGGTTTATTCATAAGGACCTCCCAATTTAGAATATTTCACGATGCGGAATATTATTCCACAATATGATATTCATTAACTTGAATTATACACATTGTTTGTAAGATGTCAAGTCAGAAGCAACAAAGGAGAGCTGATAGAGGGAACAAAGAAAATCAGCATAAAAATTTTTAGATTCTCAAGGATGTAGAATTATTAAATGGTAGCTGGTATAATAATATTAAAGCTAATTATGATTAAGAGGTTAATATATGAGGTGAGAGGATGGATGGAAGGGTAGTCATTTTGGTTTTGATTTCCTTATTCATATTTTCTGGTTGCAGCGAGGAAAGCTACGAAAAATCAAACAAAGTTATGTTTATTGCGGAGGAGGTAAACTGGAGTACGGAAAACAGCAGTGAAGATTACTGGATTAACAATACTTGGGAGGTCTCCTATGACGGGACCGTGAAATATAGTGAGACTTATAATCTTACAGGGGTGAAGAATAAAAAGAACTGGAAATTGAAAAAAGATCAGTTGCATTTATTGCAGGATATATTGGAGAATGATTTTCAAAAACTGGAGGACGAATATGATTCAGCAGCGGATGGGATTGGATGGAATATGGTGTATTATAACAAAAATTCCGAGGAAATATCTGAATTTGATGATTTTGAGAAGAAAAGTCAGGTGCTCAATCCTTCAACATAAAAGGAGTCTTGCTTAATAAAAAGGGAACCAGTGAAAGCTATGCAGAGGCCTTTGCGGCATTGGGAACGCAGGCGGGACTTGCATGCACCTGTGTTACAGGGGAGATATCATCAGGAGAAGCCCACACCTGGAATTATGTTAAAATTAATGGAGAATGGAGAGTGGTGGATGTAGCAGGAAATGAAACAGAGAGTTCCGGAAATATAGAAAAATATTTGAATCTGGGACTTAATGATTCTCGTTATAAAGAAAGCTAACAACGTTGATACCTTCGATATAGTGAATGGGTTAGATATAGATGGTTATGTCTCTTCATTTTCAACATGAGAAGCGTATTTGTGCCGGTATCGGCTAAATCAGTCTCAAAAATGAACGCAAGGTTGAATTTTTGCCGATAATATTATATAATATGTATATAACAAATCGGAGGAAATAGCCATGAAGTATATATCGGTTTCACAAATGGCGAAAAAATGGGGAATAGCTGAACGGACAGTGAGAAACTATTGTGCACAGGGCAAAATAAAGAATGCGTTTTTGACTGGAAAAACATGGAATATACCTGAAAACACCGCACGGCCGGAACGAATCAACAAGTACAAAAATAATTCCCCTACATTATTGGAAGTTTTAAAAACCGAAAAAGCGGGAAGGGTTTCCGGTGGGATATATCATAAAGTACAGATTGAATTGACCTATAACTCTAACCATATAGAAGGTAATAGATTGACGCATGACCAAACACGCTATATTTATGAAACAAATACAATTGGTGCTGAAAATGAATCTTTTAATGTGGATGATATTGTGGAGACTGCGAATCATTTTCGATGTATTGACATGATAATAGGTCAGGCGTCTCATGTACTTACTGAAAAGTTTATTAAGGAACTTCATGCCGTATTGAAAAATGGAACAAGCGATAGCCGAAAGAATTGGTTTGCAGTAGGAGACTATAAAAAGCTGCCTAATGAAGTTGGGGGAAGAGAGACGGCACCACCAGAACAAGTGCCAAATGAGATTAAAAAACTATTGAGAGCCTATAATTCAGCCAGTAGAAAAACAATAGATGAAATAATCGATTTTCATGTGAAATTTGAGCGTATTCATCCTTTTCAAGATGGGAATGGCCGTGTCGGAAGATTAATCTTATTTAAGGAATGTCTTCGTAATAATGTTGTTCCGTTTATTATTGATGAGAAATTGAAGATGTTTTATTATCGTGGTTTACATGAATGGGACAAGGAACAAGGTTTTCTGAAAGATACCTGCCTGACAGCACAAGACCAGTTTAAAGAATATTTGAATTATTTCCGGATCTTATATCAAGAGGAATAAAACAATCACAACGTTTGAGCAGAAAAAATAGAACAGAAGGAGGATGTATTTGCTTTGCAAATTTTAGTAGACGCTGACGCATGTCCGGTGATAGCGATTGTAGAACGTATAGCCAGGGAATTATCCATATCGGTTACATTACTCTGTGATACAAATCATGTTCTTACATCGGATTACAGTAAGATAAAAATCATTGGCGCAGGTCCCGATGCTGTTGACTTTGCATTGGTGGGAATGTGCCAGAAGAACGATATTGTAGTTACGCAGGACTATGGTGTGGCAGCTATGATTCTTGGAAAAGGTGCATATGGAATACACCAGAATGGAGAATGGTATACGAATGAGAATATTGACCAGATGTTGATGAAACGCCATATAGCGAAAAAAGCCAGAAGAGCAAAGACAAAACATCATATAAAAGGACCGGGGAAGCGAACAGAGGCGGATGACAGGAGATTTGAAGAATCATTGAGAGACTTATTATGGAGGATGAAAAATGATTACAACAACAACACCATCAATTGAAGGAAAGAAAATCGTAGAGTATAAAGGAATCGTATTTGGAGAAGTAGTATCAGGTGTGAATTTTGTAAAAGATATTGCAGCTTCATTTAGTAATTTTTTTGGGGGAAGATCAGGCAGCTATGAAGAAGAGCTGATTGAAGCCAGGCAGAATGCGCTTCGGGAAATGGAGCAAAGAGCAATGTCAATGGGAGCAAATGCTGTGGTGGGTGTTGATATTGATTACGAAGTGCTTGGTGCGGATAATGGTATGCTTATGGTAACGGCCAGTGGAACTGCCGTTATTGCAGAATAAATATGAATCATAGTTATTTTCCGGAAGGAATAATTAACGCTTGTTCAGTTGTGAAATATATACCTGTCTGATATGATTAAACCAACAAGGGTAGGTGAAGAAACGGAAGAAGGTATTTTGTATGCTGCTGGGCGAAGTAATCCGAAAATATCGGAAAATAAAAAATATGACACAGGAGGAGCTGGCTGGTCGGCTTGGGATAACGGCTCCGGCGGTTAATAAATGGGAAAATGGGGTTTCTTTTCCGGATATCACATTGTTGGCACCCATTGCAAGACTGTTAAATATAACGTTAGATACCTTGTTATCCTTTCGTGAGGACTTGACAGAGGAGGAAATAGGAGCAATTGTATATGAGGCGGATTCTATGCTGAAGGAGAAACCGTATGAAGAAGCATTTCAATGGGCAAAGAAAAAGCTGGAGGAATATCCGAACTGCGAACATTTGATTTGGCAGATTGCGGTGATATTTGACGCACAGCGTATGGCACAAGAAATTACGAATCCA
Organism: Novisyntrophococcus fermenticellae; assembly: GCF_018866245.1. Lineage (GTDB taxonomy): Bacteria > Bacillota > Clostridia > Lachnospirales > Lachnospiraceae > Novisyntrophococcus > Novisyntrophococcus fermenticellae. Next base: position 2,749,078 of record NZ_CP076458.1, on the reverse strand, counting down.
GAAGACTATGATCCGTTATATTTATACTTGAAACAAGGGGGAACTTTCACGTTCATCCCAACCCTTGCATACATCCAACCATCCTGAATAAGAGGAGTATCTCTCCAATTCGCTTATCGTAAGTTCAATGGCACTGTTGCTGCTTCCACATGCAGGATAGACAGTCGTAAAGCGTTTAAGAGAGATGTCCAGATAAACAGAAACCCCTTCTTTAACGGCGAAAGGACAAACGCCTCCAACAGCATGACCGACAATCTGAGTAAGTTCATCGGAGGATAGCATTTTGGCTTTTGTACGAAAAAATTCTTTGAATTTTTTGTTATCAACTTTTGTATCACCAGCGGCAACAATTAAAACAGCTTTTCCATCTACCATAAAAGAGAGTGTCTTCGCGATCCTTGCCGGCGCGCAACTCAATGCAGCGGCAGCCAGGTCTACAGTGGCACTGGATACTTCAAATTCCTGAATCCGCGAATCTATATGATACTGTTTGAAAAAAGTCTTTACGTTTTCAATTGCCATCTTTCTTACCTTCTTTGCTTTTCTTTTACAAAAAAGAGTACCACATAAGAGTCAGCCTGTCAAATAGCGTGACTGTATTTTCCCCTTCTAAAATAGCCGGGTTTATGCTAGAATACATGTAACAGTAGTTGTACCGTATAGAAACTGAACAGAGAGCTAATTATAAACTGCTCAAATACTGGTGAAGGGAAGGTTACATTTATGGCAACAATCAAGGAAATAGCGAAAAAGTGCAATGTTTCTATCGCCACTGTCTCCAATATCCTGAATGGTAAACCAAATGCCGGAAAAGAGACGAGGGAGCGGGTGTTGAAGGCAGTCGAGGAGTTGAATTATACCCCCAATTATGTGGCAAAAAATCTGAAGACCAAACATACCAGAACCATTGGGGTATTGGTGGAGGATATCACGGTATTCTGTACACCGGAGATTATCGATGGAATTACACAGGGATGTGAAGAGAATAACTATCATATTCTTCTTACAAATCTCAGACTCTATAAAAAATTTGAGGACAGTTATTACAAGAACGATGCATTTTTTGGAATTGTGTCCAGGGAAATTCGGGAATTACTTTCCAAGCGGGTGGACGGTATTATCTATGTGACGGCACACGAGCGGATTTTAAAGTGTATCCCGGAAGAACTGCCGGTTCCGGCAGTCATGGCGTATGGATATACAGAATCCGAGAAATTTCCGTCGGTGGTGGTGGATGACAAGAATGGAGCATATACAATTGTGGAATTTATGCTGAACCAAGGATACAAGGAGATTGGGGTCATTGCCGGTAAAGAGGGGAGTATTCACACCCATAGCCGGATTCTGGGATACCAGAAGGCGCTCTATGAGCATAATGTCTGTTATAACCCCGATATTGTCGTGAATGGGGATTGGACAAGAAAAAGCGGCTACGAGTTTACCGATATACTCCTGGAAAAAGGAGTGAAGGCCATCTTTTGCATGAATGATCTAATGGCTGGCGGAGTCTATGACCGCCTGGCGGAACTGGGGATGAAGGCTGGAAAAGACATTGCTGTGGGTGGGTTTGACAATCGTGAGCTTTCCAGCTACTATAAACCGGCACTTACCACCGTCGAACTTCCGCTTTATAACATCGGGCACAAGGCCTGTGAAACCGTGGTTGAATTGATAGAAGCAGAGAAGAAGAATTACTTACAGCCGGCTGGTAAAATAAAGTATGAGGAAGAGTGCAGTCTGCTGATAAGAGACTCAATCTGAACAGAAGAGAGGTTTCCGGGTGAACACTGGAAAATTAACATGGAAAAGAATAGAGGATCATTAAAAGAAGTGCACAAAATCAAAGAAAAAGATTTGTGCATTTTTTATAAAGTTAAACGTTATACATCACCTTTGGTTGACAAGGTTGTCCGGACGTGGTATAAAAATCTAAGAAGAATGATGATTACAATAAAAACAAGTGAATGAATGATGTAGTCATTTTTTTTACATAACTTTGTTAAACGTTTAATAGGAGGAAGAGATGAAAAAGATAAAAGCGGCAAATACAGGTATCCCCCTAAATCATATTTGTATTGAAGACAGTTTCTGGAATAAGTACATACATTTGGTGAAAGAAGTCATTATCCCATATCAGTGGGAAGTGTTGAATGATCGGCTGGAGACTGTTGAAACGAGCCACTGCATTGAAAATTTCAGAATTGCTGCAGGCGAGAAAGAAGGTGAATTTCAAGGAGCCGTATTCCAGGATACGGATGTAGCCAAGTGGCTTGAAGCTGTAGGATTCGCACTGTCCGGAGGGCGGGATGCAGAATTGGAAAAACTTGCGGATGAGACCATCGATCTGATTGGACGTGCACAGCAGGAAGATGGGTACCTTAACACTTATTTTACCATTAAAGAGCCTAAACTGCGGTGGGGCAACCTGATGGAAGGACACGAGCTGTACACGGCGGGACATATGATTGAGGCTGCCGTTGCCTATTATGAGTCAACTGGTAAGAAAAAATTTCTGGAAATTGTTTCCCGGTTTGCAGATCTGATTTGCAGGACATTCGGGAGCGGGGAAGGACAGATTCACGGATATCCGGGTCATCAGGAAATTGAGCTGGCACTTATAAAACTGTACCGGGTTACAGGAGAAAGACGCTATCTGGATACCGCAAGGTATTTCATCGACAGCAGGGGTGTGGGTGAGAATTATTTTCTAAGAGAGGAGAAGACAAAAAAGTTCAAGCGTATCTTTCCGGAGTTTAGCAATTATGATCCGAAGTATTCTCAGTCCCACCTGCCGGTCAGGGAACAGAAGACGGCCGAAGGGCATGCTGTCCGGGCAAATTATATGTACTGTGCGATGGCGGATCTTGCATACGAATATCAGGATCAGGAACTGCTCAAAGTTTGTATTGACCTGTGGAATAATATGGTAAGAAAAAGGATGTTCCTCACGGGAAGCGTGGGATCCTCCGGACTGCTGGAGCGTTTTACGACGGACTACGATTTGCCTAATGATTCCAATTATTCCGAGACTTGTGCATCCATAGGACTGGCGCTGTTTGGAAAGCGGCTTGCCGATATCACCAAGGATGCCTCCTATATGGATGTAGTGGAGCGGGCACTGTACAATACGGTATTGTCCGGAATTGCAATGGACGGAAAGAGCTTTTTTTATGTAAATCCGCTGGAGGTCTGGCCGGCAAACTGTCTGGACAGAACTTCCAAGGAACACGTAAAACCAACGCGCCAGAAGTGGTTTGGTGTGGCCTGCTGCCCGCCTAATATTGCCCGTACACTGGCAAGCCTGGGTCAGTACCTCTATTTTCAGGAGGAAAGCCAGTTGTATATAAACCTGTACATTGCCAATGAATCTACGTTTACAATTGATGGAAAACCGTTTAAAATTACCATTGACAGCAACTTCCCATGGGAGTCAGAAATCTCGGTAAGGATATCCGGAGACTACAAGGCGAAGGGAGAACTGGCATTCCGGGTTCCGGCATACGCAAAGAATTTCAGAATTTTCAGAAATAAACAGGAAATTCAGGAGGTAACTCTTGAGAAGGGCTATGCAAAAGTTGCAGGCATATTCCTGGAAGATGAATTTGAACTCACCTTTGAGAATCCGGCTGTCTTTATACACGCAAACCCCCAGGTCCGGGCGGATGCGGGAAGGACAGCTATTGTAAAAGGACCATTGGTGTTTTGTCTGGAGGAAGTTGACAACGGAGAGAATCTCGCTTCTGTTTTTGCAGACACAAACCAGGGGTTGAAAGAGTACTATGACAAGGAGCTTTTGGGAGGCACAGAGGTGATTGAACTGAAAGGCACAAAAATCCGGGAGAATGGATGGGAGAACGGTGAACTCTATAAGGAAGTCCCATTGGAATTTGATGAGGTTACCCTGAAGGCCGTGCCATATTGTTATTGGGGAAACCGGAGAGCCGGAGAGATGATTGTATGGATGAAAGAACGCTGTCAGGAGGGATGAGATGAAAAAGTTTTTATATTCTAAGAAAGCGGCACCCTACGTATTTATTCTGCCGTTTGTATTAACATTTGCAGTTTTCTGGGTTATTCCGCTTGCAAAGTCTGGCGTAATGAGTATGGAGAAAATACTTCCCGGACAGACTGAATTTATAGGTGCGGTAAATTTTAAGCGGTTGTTCAGCGACCGTGTGTTTAAAGTTGCTGTGATAAACAGTTTTAAGTATATGTTATTTACGCTGCTCCTTCTGATTCCGATTCCAATGCTTATGGCATGTATGGTCAATTCCAAGCTGGTGACCGGAAAAATCAAGGGATTCTTTAAGTCCTCTCTGTTTATCCCTGCATTGACATCGGTGGTGGTTGCAGGCACGATTTTCCGCCTGATTTTCGGGGAGATGGATACCGCACTGATGAACCGATTCATTGGGGTGTTCGATTTTGAACCGATAAAATGGCTCAAGGGAGCTGCCACCGGATTTGCGGCTCTCTTGTCACTGGCCTGCTGGCGTTGGTTTGGTGTCAATATGATGTATTTTCTCTCCGGTTTGCAAAGCATACCGGAAGACTACTATGAAGCAGCTTCTATCGACGGAGCCTCTACATGGCAGAAATTCATCAAAATCACGGTACCGCAGCTGAAACCGACAATTATATACGTATTGACAATCAGTATTTACGGCGGTCTGGCTATGTTTACAGAGAGCTATATGCTCTGGCAGGGAAACAATTCACCCCAGAACATCGGTTTAACAATCGTGGGATATCTCTACCGCCAGGGAATTGAAAAGAATGATATGGGCTACGCTTCGGCGGTCGGTGTTGTGCTCCTGGTGATCGTACTGGTGGTTAATATTATTCAGCTCATGGCCACAGGGATGTTTAAAAAGGAGAAAAAATAAGATGGCAAATGCGATGGCAGGCGGACGGGTACGAAGGCGCTCACATAACCCCAAAAAGAAACTCATAAAGGCTCTGATGATTTTATTCTTTATTGCCATGGCAATTCTGATTCTTCTGCCTTTCTGGGCTGTATTCGTCGGAACATTTCAGGATGGCAGTATGCTGATCCGATACGGGCTCAATCTGAAACTGGATTTTGCAGAAGCCAGTTTTAAAAATTATGTTATGCTGTTTACGGATTCCGGGGACTACTTCCGCTGGTTTTTCAACAGCATGTTGCTGACTGTGATTCAGGTAATTGCCACATTGCTGATCAGCGCTTTTGTGGCCTACGGTTTTGCAGCATATAACTTTAAATTTAAGAATTTCTTTTTTGTCTGTGTGCTTCTGATCATGTCGGTTCCTTTTGAGATGCTGATGCTGCCCTTGTACGTGCAGATTAACGATATGCATCTGTCGGACAGCTACGCAGCAATCATGCTTCCATTTATGGCGCATGCCTCTACGATTTTCTTTTTCCGCCAGTACCTCACCGGCGTGCCGAAGGAGATTATCGAAGCGGGGCGTATCGACGGATCGTCGGAATATGGAATCTTTTTCAAGCTGATCATTCCGGTGATGAAACCTTCCTTTGCGGCTATGGCGATTCTTAACGGTATGAATAGCTGGAACAACTTCCTGTGGCCTCTGCTTGTACTGAGATCCGGGAAAAAATACACACTGCCCATCGGATTGAATACACTGCTCACCCCTTACGGGAACAATTACGATCTTTTAATCGTAGGCTCCTTCTTTTCGGTACTTCCGATTCTGATCCTGTTCCTGTGTTTCCAGAAGTATTTCATCGAAGGTATGACAGCGGGCGCCGTAAAGGGATAAAAATCACACAAACTAGCAGTAAAACGTATTACTCACGTAGCTTGTAAAAAAAGTATTGAGCATATCAGCTAATAAACAAACAAAAATTTTGTATATAATGTCTAAAAATTACAAATAATCCAAAAAAAGGATTTACAAAACTGTATATTTATGATATATATGTAAATGTAAAGTAAAACGTTTAATAAAACATTCAGGTACATAAAAGGAGGAGATCGTAAAATGAGAAAGAAAAAAGTTTTGGCTATATTGCTTGGTGCAGCAATGGCCATAGGAAGCTTCGCAGGATGCGGGGATTCCGGATCATCCACGTCTCAGAATTCGGAAAGTAAATCTGCTGATTCCAGTTCCGCTGAGGCAGCAAAATCTGAGTCCGAAAAGGGTGAAGGAGACGAGACAACTCTGGAGATGTGGACATTTGTGGAATTACATGGAGATTTCTATAAAGAAATGTCTAAGAAGTGGAACGAGGCCAATCCGGACAAGAAGGTGAATGTGGAAGTCAATGTTATGCCTTATGACGATATGCATAACAAGCTGCAAATCGCTTTGAATTCGGGTGAGGGAACACCGGATTTTGTAGACATTGAACAAGGTAAGTTTTCTAATTTCACACAGGGAACTCCGGCATTGATGGATCTGACAGAGGCAGCATCTCCCTATACGGCTGATATTGTGCAGTCCCGGCTGAACCTGTACAGCAAAGATGGAAAGCTTTATGGACTTCCGACCCATGTGGGGGCAACCGTGGCATTCTATAATACAGAGCTTCTTGATGCGGCCGGAATTGACTATAAAACAATTAAGACCTGGGACGATTTCAAGGAAGCAGGAAGTAAATACTATGAGGCAACCGGGAAATATCTTGGAACGGCAGATACCAGTGCGCTTTGGACAGAGAATGTGTTGATGGCTGAGCTGGGCTCTGACTATACGGATGCTGAAGGCAAGGTGGCGGTAAACAGTGACAAGATGCAGGAAGCTATGACATTGTTGAAAGATCTGCAGGATGCAAACGCTATTCAAACTGTACCAGGCGGCAATCCGGACAAGGAAGAAGCTTACGGTGCATTCAACAAAGGTGATTATGCGTGCGCAATTATGCCGATGTGGCAGATGTCCCGCTATACAAGTTATATGCAGGATCTGAAAGGTAAGGTTGCAATTGCACCGGTTCCGACCATGGATGGGGCAAAAGCAAAATCTGTCGGCGGCGGCGGAACAGGAACAGCGGTTGTCGCAGGAAAAGACAATGCCGATCTGGCAGCAGAATTCCTGGCATATGCAAAGCTTTCCTATGATGGTAATGTGATGATCTGGGACAAGCTTGGATTTGATCCCTGCAATATGAAGGTTTGGGAAGATGAGGCGGTTACACACAATCCTGAGAATCAATTTGTACAGTACTTTGTGAATAATCCTTTTGATGTCTTGAATGAGATCAAAGACGGCATCGCAGGACTTGACTCCCATTCTTCTTCCGTATACCCATCAATTAACAATGAGTTCACAACTGTGACTCTGAATGAGATCTTCGAAAACGGAACGGATGTGAAGACCGCATTGAATCAGGCACAGTCTGACCTGGAGAACGAACTGGGCCAGTAAAACTGAGCGCACCGTTCCGCTAATGAATAAGTTGGCGGAACGGTTTTTTGTTATAATTATATTAAACGTTTTACAAAACTTTTGATACGAATTTATTATTTTGCAAAGTCAAAGAGAAAGGGAAATAATATGCAGAAAGTCAGACATTCATACAAGCAGAGAGCCATATCACTTGGCATGTCTACATTGCTGACGCTTTCTATGCTGGGGGGATCCCTTCCCAATGCGATATCGGCAAAAGCTGAGACAAATGAAAAAGCGAATGTGCCCGGGCTGATTTCTAATGACAGCCTCAGCGTACAGATTGGTGATCTTGGCCAGATTTCACTTATGAACATCAAGAATAACCGAACCAACAATCACGGAAAGCAGGTGAACTTTGTCCTGCCGAACGATACCAGTCCACAGAACGGAGTACAGCACCAGTGGATGGGGGAGATGCTTTTCTCCTACCGTACCAGCAAGGACGGAAAATTCCCGGAGGACAGAAGCGGCTTCGTCGAGGTGGATACGAACAAAACACTTGCGGCCGGCGGTTCCACAACCTATTCTGACGCCACACAGAAACTGGAATCCAATCCCTACATAAAGAAAAAAGTGGTGGATGATAAAAAAGTAGAGATTAATTATATCGGACAGGATGAAGATTCCACTGCCTCACGTACGATGAAAGGCTTTGACGTGAAATCCGTCTATGATATGGAGACGGACGATGGTTCGCTTCTCTGGGAAATTACGCTTACCAACAAGAGTTCCAACTACATCGAGTTCGGGGATGTGGGTTTGCCTATGCCCTGGAACAATAAATATACATCGCAGGACAGCGTCTACAGTGAACGTGTGACAGCACATACATTCGCTGGTGCCGACAGTGGTTATGCATACGCGATACGTTGCAGCGGTGAAGGAAATTATATTATGTTCACACCGGTTCCTGAGAGCGGTGCCCGGATTGAATATATTGACAACTGGGTTGGGAATAACAACCAGGTGAGCGGTGAACGCGCCGGAAATCTGTTTACCAACTGGACAAGTGACAGCGGCGGCTGGCAGCCGGGATTAAATGTCTATTATATTCACTCCAAGGATATTCAGAAGACCGGCCGTGGCTACTATACAGATGCTACAAGCCTGGTGCTTGCACCTGAGCAGAGTAAGACGTATCAGTTTAAGTTCTCAGCTGTCCGTGCGGGTGACAATACCCCTCAGGAAAGCGCCGCCAGTGCAAACAATGCTTCGAATTCCATGGAGGAGCGTGAATCTAACATGCGTTCCGTTCTCTACAACTCCGGGATGATCGATGCGGTTGCGGTACCCGGATTCCAGACTGCAATTAACATGCCGGTCAAGCTGGATCTGCACTATGATAATAATAAAATTCAGGTTCAGGATGTTGATATACAGTGTGTACATGAGAATGATCCTTTTGATGCGAACCATATTCCGGAGAAGAAGAATGGAATGGTCAATAATTCCCGCGGCGGACGGGGAACTCATGACGGGAATCCGGATTATAAGGAGTCCTGCAAATTCGTGGAGGAAAAGCTTGTGAATGGTGAGTGGCACCATATCTACGACCTTACCTTCGGCTGCCTCGGAAATAACAGCATACGTGTCAATTATAAGCTCAAGGTGGGTGACCAGTGGGTCGATAAGTTCACACAGTTTGAGTTCAATGTTCTGGCTGAGCTAGACGAGTCCATCGAGACGCACTCCGACTTTATGGTCAATAACCAGCAGGACAACAACCCCGACAGTCCTACCTACGGTATCTACAATGACTGGTATTTTGCAAGCGGCGTTGATCAAAATGCGAAGAACCATTGGGGTGATGACTGGAGCCATGACAACATTAACTTTATGACCATGAAGAATTATCTGGATCCGGACCCTGAAGAGATTGAATCCATTGAACGTTATCTGATTGACTTTATGTGGGAAAACTATATGAAGTACACGCAGGAAAACTACACAGTTGCGAACTATCTGTCGGGATCCGGTATCTACGGAAGCAGCCAGGCACCGTACAACCGTACGTTTTCCGAGGTAATGGAAGCAACCGGATTCTTCAATATGTATCGGATACAGAAAGCATATCCGGATCTTATCGATTATCGTGAAAGTCCGCGGTATTACCTGGATAAGGCGTATAATATTTACTACAATCGTGTAGGCACAGATGCCATCGGATTCTATGGAGAGCAGCAGGTTCCGGATATTATTGAAGCCCTCCGCGCGGAAGGTATGACGGATGAAGCCGGCAAACTGCAGAAAAAATTTGCCTACGACAAGGGTAGTAATATGACAAGAGCAACTTACCCTTACGGATCAGAGTTTGTATATGATAATACCGGAGAGGAAGGGGCATATGCTGCAGCCAAGGCGCTCCGTACTTATTATCCAAATGACAGCAATGCGGCAAATGCACTTGGCAAGATGGAGATGGCAGAATGGAAAACCCGTGCAATGCGGGGGCTGCAGCCAACCTGGTACCAGTACGCGGATCCTGTATTTATAGGTGGTGAGAACTGGTGGAACTTCCAGTATACTGCGTCTTTGGCAGGATCCATTATGGATGACTGGCTGCGTTATCAGGATAATGGCTGGGATACAGATTCCAGCGCATGGGCGCAACGGGTAAACTATGCTGCGAAATTATCCAACTTCAATGCAATCAATATGGGACAGATCAGCGAAAAATACATCGGTAATGTAAGTTGGAGATACACCATGTACAAGGGCGGACATGGCGCAATGAATGTCAATGACGGCGGTACCCGTGTGATGAATAATGGGTGGAATGATTTTTCCGGTGAGAGCGACGAGGGACTTTATGGTTCGTTGCTGTCCATCAGCTCTGACGTAGTGACAGACCCGGTTTTTGGGGTGGTAGGATATGGAAGTACGGCCTCGAAAGAAGGAGACCGCTATACAATTGTTCCGAAGGACGGAATTGGTAAGCGTATCAACGTGCTTGATGACAAGGTTTACCTGACACTGGAGCAGGATTCCTGTACGGAGGCAGTTATAGATGCGTCGGGTACGTATTTTGATCTGACTTTGAAATGCCTGACAGATACATCACATCTGTCCAGGATTTCCTTAAGTGGTTCAGGTGTGAAGGATGGTTTCTATAGCATTAAACTGAACGGAGAGGCAGCAGGACAGTGTTATATAAAGAATAATAAGGGTACGGCAAATGTTATGATTGCCGGAACTACAGCACAGGTTACCATCGAGAAGATGGACGGTGGCGAGAATGAGGCTCCGGCTGTTAAAATCCTGACGGCAGACGAGAAACTTCAGGCACTGGTTCCCTTTGATGTTAAGAGCAGTGCTTACGATGATGGTGCCTGGGATGGAAGCCTGACCTATACGTGGGCTGCCACGAAGATACCAGAAGGTGCAGCTATGACCTTTGCAGAGCCCAATATGCCGAATACCCAGGCTGTTGGATCCAAAGAGGGTGAATATGTAATTGCATTGACTGTAAGTGATGGAACATTAAAGACAACGGCAGAAAAGACGGTTACCCTGGAAGCTGCTCCCGACAGAGCCGCTCCGACGATTGGCGAAGTAACGGCTGTGCAGGATCCGGTGAACCTGAGTGTTGCATCCCTGAACGGAGAAGCGAAGAGTGATCCATTGTATCATGGTGAATTAAAATATAAGTGGAGCGTCTTAGAGCAGCCGGAAGGCGGCAATGCTGTGATTGGAAATGCAGATCAGGCAAGTGCAGTGCTGAAGGCATCCAAGCCGGGAACATATGTGGTGCGTTTTACAGCAATTGATGCGGATGTATCTGCTTACAAGGATATCACGTTAAAGATGACCGGTGAAGTGAACGGTGTGGAACGTGGAGTCAGCGTTATGACAAAGGAAGGAACTGCTCCGGAACTTCCTGCAGAAGTAGAGGTAATCCTCCCGGATGGAAGCGTTATAGATGCGGAGGTGGAATGGGCGGCAGTCAATCCGGAAAAATACGAGAAAAAAGGATCCTTTACAGCAGAAGGAACTGTGAAAGGCAGTGAGCAGAAGGTTGCTGTGACTGTGTACGTTGTATCTGGTAATAAACAGAATCTTGCAACAGTCGCAAATGCAGCCGCAATCATAAACTCTGTGCAGGATCTGGGCGGTGTGGCATCATTGAATAACGGTGTTGATCCGAGTTCTTCCGGAGATACAAGCAACGGAGCATGGCATAACTGGCTTGGTGACCAGGGCGGACCAGCCTGGGTGCAGTATACCTGGGAAGGAACTATCATCGCTGACTCCATGGATGTGTACGTCTTCCGTGATGGAGGCGGAAACTTTCAGCCAAAAGATATGCAGGTGAAACTGCGGGATGAGAACGGTAACTGGTATACGCCGAGAAACGTGTCCGGACTTGAGAACAAACTTAATAAGTACAACACCACAACCTTTGAAGCTGCACGAATTACCGGAATCCGGATTGACATGAAGCCCGTGGGGCTGGGATGCGGAATCCTGGAGTGGAAGGTCTACGGATACGGAGAAGGGCTCACGGACAAAACGGAACTGAAGAAGGTATATAACCAGGTGAATTCACTGAAGGCATCACAGCTTGTCGATGGTCTGAATCCGGTGAAGGATGCGAATGCAGCGGCGGATATAGTGCTTAAAAACAATAAGGCTACCCAGGAAGAGGTGGACAAAGCACTCTCTGATCTGCTGATGGCCATGAAGAACCTGAAGCCGAAGAGCGGAAATCTCGCTTACGTGGCAGGGCTCACAGCCAGCTTCACATCGGGCTGGGAATCCCTTCCTGCGGTCAGAGATGGTGTGAAGCTCAGCGGAGGACACTGGGGGACGTGGGGCAATGCAAGCGGTTCTGAATGGCTGGAGTACTCTTGGCCGGCAGGTGTGTCTGTTGTGGCTTCCGATCTGTATATCTGGAACGATGGCGGCGGAATCCAAACACCGAAGAGCTATGCCTTTACGTATCTGCCTATGGACAGTGACGAATGGGTTCCTTTAAAAACAGTTAACAAAGATATTAAAGCCAATGCCATGAACCATATAAAATTCGAGAATCCGGTTGAGGCACGGGCACTGCGCTGTACACTGGAAAAACCTGCTTATGGCAGTGATGGAATCGGTGTTTGGGAGTGGGAAGTCTACACGACTGTGGATAAAAGCGGTCTGGAAGCAGTACTTGGACAGGCAGAACAGCTCAAAGAGAAGGAAAGCTATTATACGGCGGATACCTGGGCAGCCTTTTTAGGTGCTTTGAATACGGCAGCAGCTGTCAGCGGGGACCAGGAGGCATATCAGGATACTGTAGATGGAGCATTGAAAGATCTGCAGGAGAAAATCGCAGCCCTTGTTGAAGTTCCGAAGGTAACAGAGATCACAATCAAGACGCAGCCCGGCAAGCTCGCCTATCTGCCCGGCGAGGAACTGGATCTGACAGGAATGGTTCTGGAGGCTGCTTACGAGGATGGCAATACAAAATTGATCAGTGATTTGGGATTGATTCAGGCAGATGGATTTGACAGTGCCTTGGTGGGAAGTCAGTCCATTACAATCTCCTACACTGAGAATGGTGCAACTGTAACAGCTGTTCTGGATGTTAACGTAATGATTCCTGTGGATATGACAGCGCTCAATTTGGCGATTACCATGGGCGAAGAGATGGAGAGAGAGCAGGAAGCGAACAATCCGTATACCCCTGAGAGCTTTTTGGCGCTGCAGGCGGCTCTCGATGAGGCCAGGGCAGTTGCTGCGGATGAACATGTGACGCAGTCAGAAGTGGATACAGCATTCCGTAGTCTGATTACAGCATATGCAAATCTGGAGTATGGAACAGCTAACTATGGATTGAAAGCAGCAATCAGTGGAACAAAAGCCATTCTGGAGGACCCTGTCACAGACAAGACCTACACCGAGGCAAGCATCCAGGCGGTAAGAGATGCGCTTGCTTATGCCGAGGCAGTTGCAGGGAATGTAAATGCGTCTCAGGATGAGATTAATGCGGCCACAAGAGACTTGATTACAGCGGTGAACAGTATGTTGGAGAAAGAGGATTCCAGGCTGAAAAAACTGATTCAGACAGTGGAGCAGATTCTGGAAAATGAAGAAAAATACACAGGCAGCAGTATCACAAACCTGAAAGAAGCCCTCGATGCGGCAAAGGCAGTGGAGGCTAATCCGAATGCAACAGACAGTGAGGCGGATGAAGCATATAAGCATCTGCTGACGGCACTGAGCGGACTGAAGCTGAAAGGAAACAAGACGGAACTTCAGAACATGGTAAACAAAGCAGCCGAGATTCTTGCTGACAGAGAAAAGTATGTGGAAGCCAGTCTGGAAGGTCTGGATGCAGCCAATACGAAAGCTGTGGAGGTGCTAGATGATGAAAATGCAGTGCAAAGCGAGATTAATGAGGCACTTAAGGGGTTGGTCAGGGAATTATTGGAAGCTCGTCTTCTCGGAGATGTAAATGGAGATGGCAAGGTGGATACTGCAGATTCGGCTCTCCTGCTGAAATATACGGCAGAGCTTACAGACCTCTCCAAGGAGAACCTGGATGCGGCCGATGTTAATAGGGATCAGAAGCAGGATACCAAGGATGTCACTCAAATTTTGAAACTGTCGGCAGAGATGATCGATTCTTTTCGTAATTAGTAGTCAGGGAAGGCAGGATAATCCACATGAAACATATTTTCATTAAAGCGGCAGCGGTTCTGACCTGTGCATTTTTGCTGGGTCACAGTATGCCCGTATATGCAGCAGATGTTCCTTTGATTGAACTCAAGTCAGGAGAAATCAATGAAGAAGATTCCCAGGCAACGATTTCCTGTGCTATAGCAAGGGCTTCCGGGGTGACCAGCGGAAAAATAAGAATTAAGTATGAAGGCGAAAAGATGAAACTGGAATCCGCAAATGCAGGAGAGGGGCTGTCAGGAGCCATGTGCGAAATCAACGACTGCCTGAGCGGAAATAAGAAAGAGGGAGAGATTGTTGTGGCATTTGCCGCAGCATCTCCCCTGAAAGATAATGGGAGCCTGGTTGATATGACATTTCGGCTGGGAAGTGAAGTAAAGGCGCAGACAGTACTGGAGGTTACAGCGAGTGTGGAAGAGCTGGCTGCAGATGGTCAGGATGTGACACCCGAGGTTAAGCAGTTATCTGTAGAGGTAGGCAAGGCTGATCAAGGTCAGGCAACACCGACTCCCGGAACTAATGACGGAGACAAAAGTGACGGCGGCGATAAAGATAATGGAGGCAGCGGAAAAAACGCAGGTGGCACTCAAAAAGACCGGCATGGAAATACCTCCAAAACAGGCGGTACAAAAACAGGGGATAAAACGAATGTGGCGGTACCTGCAGCAGCCGCGGGGATTGCACTGATTGCTGTGACAGGTCTCCTGGTATGGAGAAAAAGACGGTGCAGATAAACATGAATACGTAAGGAACTGCCCAGATATAAAAAGAAAGGGGACGCAATTTGACAACAATCAAAGATATAGCACAAAAGTGTAATGTGTCCATAGCGACAGTTTCGAACGTTATTAATGACAGGGGAAAAGTCTCAAAAGAGACAAAGGATCTGATATGGAAGACTGCCAGAGAGATGAATTATGTGCCCAATTTTATGGCCAGGAATCTGAAACAGAGGCAGACAAAGAATATTGGCATTATCGCAGAGGATCTGACAATATTCCATACACCTGCTGTAGTGGATGGAATAAATTCTTATCTGGACGAAAAAGGATATACATTTCTGCTGGGAAATCTGAGAATGTTTCAGAAACACGGTGATGAATTTTACATTTTTCCCGAGTATGAGGGGAAGGTACTGGAAGAATTGAATATCATGGCGTCAAAACAAGTCTCCGGCATTATCTATATTGAGGGGCATTGCCATACGATCACCTGTATACCCGAAAATTTTTCTATCCCCATTGTGGCAGCCTATGGATTTATAGAAAAAGAGGGAGTTCCTTCCGTGTTGTATAATGATGAACAGGGGGCCTGGATGGCAACATCGGCCCTTCTGAAAAAGGGTTGTAAAGAAATTGGAATGATTACCGGAATGACGGATAGTTACCATACCAGGATGCGTATGCAGGGATATCACAAAGCCTTGTATGAGCAGAAAATTCCATTCAATCCTCAGTGGGTGGCGGAGGGTGACTGGACGAAAGAGTCCGGATACCGGGGAGCTGAAAAGCTGATGAGACAGGGTATACGGGCTATCTTTTCCATGAATGACCTGATGGCCGGAGGCGTCTATGATTACATGAGAGAAAACGGGTATCAGATTGGAAAGGATGTTCTGCTGGTGGGATTTGATGACCGCGAGATCTGCAAGGCATATTATCCGGCATTGTCCTCTGTGCATCTTCCACTGTTTGAACTCGGAAGATATGCTGCGAAATTGCTTTTAGACCTCCTGGAGGAAGATAAACCCAGTGAAGAGAAGAATCATTATATTAACTGTTCCCTGAAATACAGGGAGTCATTATGAGGTGAGGTAAGTATTGGAAAAGTAGAAGCACGCCCCTATATTCAGGACGTGCTTCTTTCTTACTTTACTGATGAATAGTACCGCATAACACAGTCTGCCCTTGAAAATCAGCATAAAGTGACAATAAATCCGTCTCGTATACGCTGATAATATCCTCAAGCTCTTCGAATTCCGGACAAATCTCAGAGAAAATACTGTCCTTTCCATCCCAAAATTCCTTGTTAAATACTACTGTGTTTTCATTTTCAAAAATAGCAGTGTAAAAGATGTCAGCTTCCACCAGATCCTGAAACATATGGCTGCCATAGGAGAGTTCCGGCATATATCCCGTCCGGCCATCCGAATATTCACAAATAACATGAAAATTTGATATATTCGAAAAGCTTACCGGAATTCCAAGATCCGGTGAGGAGGTGCCAATCCGGCCCGGAACAGCAAGTAAGATCCGCTTTCCGCTTCCTTTATAATAAGAATTAATCTGATCAATCGCAAGCACGATCAAGCTTTTGCGGGCATATGGGAATTTATAATATTGACCGGAATCAATCCAGACCACAAGATCAATCATCTGTTCGGCGGTATTTCCCATAAAAGATTTTTTGACTTTGAAGAGAGTGTCTTCCCTTTTCAGGTCCGGCAGAGAAATCGACCCGGTCGACTTCCAGACCGTTAATGGGCGGCATTGCAGGAGGTTTACCACAAAATTTCCGCCCTTATTAAAGTTTACGGTATATTCAATATCTACCGGTACCCCATATTGTTCCTCCAAAGTTTTTAAGATGTCCTGCATCATGGTAATATAGGCCTGATTTTTGATAACGCCTTCGCAGGAGATAAAGAGTACCTGCCGTGCCTGTCCGCGTTCGCGAAAGTATCTTTCGGCCTCCCAGTCATGCTCAGCAATAATCTTTTTATACCATGCCGGGAGCTTCGATAGAAGCGAATAGGCATCGATACTTTCCAGCTTGTTTTTGGCAAACGTAATGACATCCATGTTTCTTTGTGAAAACTGATGTTTCTGATCCACACTCGTCAAGGGAGTCCGATCCGGTTTGTCCAGATTCACAAGACGGGGGTAGTCACCATCGGTTCGATCCACTGCTCTGGTTCCCATACCTGCCACCAGACGCAGCATCCCTGCACCAGGATCCAAATCGTTGCTCCAACGGTAAAGGCTATAAGAGAAGCCGGTGCCGGCTGCGCAGGGCATAAAATATTCACCGAACCGAGTGCCGGAGACACGCTGAACCAGGATTGCCATCTGCTCTTCACTTTGGCTTAAATTTCTGTTCCTTCGATATTCAAGAGCAGAACGGTCCATGGTGCTTGCATAAACGCTTCTGACGGCTCTTTCAAAGTTTTTCAGGTTTTCCGCCGGAGATCCTGCATTTGCACAGAAAACAGATTCATATTTTCCGGCAAATGCACTGCCGAAGCTGTCTTCTAAGAAGCTGCTGGAACGGACAATGATGGGACTTTGCCCGAAGTATCCGAGCATGCGCCGAAACTGTTCCCGTATAGATTCAGGAAAACTGCCGTGCAGCATAGACTCTTGCAGCTTTTCACCCGCCGTAAAGTAAGTATCTTCATTTCTCTGCTTGATACGCAGCCTCCAATACCCGTTATTTACTATATAAGAGTAAAATACATCCGTGCCGATAAAGAAGGAGTCATGGGGTTCCATGTGGGATTTATATTCCGGAAGATGAAGCTCCAGAAGCTTTCTTGCAATCAACATACCACATGATTTACCGCCAATCGTACCGGTACCGATCATGCGGTCTTTGATGAAAAAATAATCCTCGGGTTCCAGATTTTTCAGAATCAAGGCTGAAATCCTGGGATCACGTGTCATCATACTGAAGACAATCTTTTTCATAACCTTTTCATGCAGTTCACCGCTGTTTAAATAACTGTCCATAGCTTCCTGAAAAAAGCGCTCATAACTGTCCAGGTCCTGCTTCCCCTGGAAGGTACTCTGTGCGTGCAAGAGAGAATAGAAGGCACTCATATCTACCCCGTCCGTCAGAACGAAGAAGGTACCGTCTTTTTCCATGCGGTGAGGAAGAAACATTTCGGGAGAATAACGGTTCCAGACTTTAATCGGATGCAGATAGCGTACATTTTCATCGGAATACACGTCCAGAAGAAGCTGGGTTGTTTCCCGGATTCTGGCGAGGGCTGCAAAACTGTGATGCGACCGAAGTACTGGAAAATGTGCAATTGTATTCAGCTCGAACAGATAGGGACAGGTCACACAAAAGAAATTTCCCATCATCAGGTCGGTGGACCACGCTACTTGAAGATCAGAGAGCGAATCGAAGAAATAGATGGTTCCCTTCCCTTCTTTGGTAATGATGTTATGGACGTAAATCGTGAAATTCTCAAAACCGACAGAGGCATCTAGCTCATAGACCTTAATACCGGATAAATCTTTCAAAACAGGAGGGTGCGCGGCAAAGCGGATATAGATTACGTTACGGCCGTCTTCCACAGCCTGCCGGGCAAAAGGCTCTGTGAACAACAGGTAGTCCTCCAGAGAGGAAACCTGCCAGACAACATTATCACCCAGCCGAATGTAATGCAGCATATCATCAAGGCCCGGCATACCGGAATCCACTTTTTCAAAAGCTCCCATATGGACATCTCCCTTCATTTTTAGTGGGACAAAGAGTTCTATATTTTATTATATTATATTTTGGCAAGATGGTAAATGAAAATATCATGATGTAGCATTCGAAATCCGCCCTATTCGGGCTACTTTCTCATGTTTTGCGGGTCCCAAATTCATGCTTTTTCATGCTCGCATGAAACGCATGACCTTTTGACCCTGGTAGCATATTATGTATTTCATCATTTCAGCTTATAAATTATTCCTGACTCTCCACTGACTTGGTGGAAGTCCGTATTTTTTCTTAAAGGCTCTTAAAAAGTTCAGCTCATTCTGATAGCCTACCTGAAAAGCGATTTCGGATATGGAAAGGCTGGTGGAGACCAGTAGTTCCTGCGCTTTGCTTAACCGGTACTGTGTCAGGTAGTCCTGTAAAGTTGTATGGAACTGCTTTTGGAACAGGCGTGTCAGATGATTCCTGCTGATATTACAGAAACCGGAAATCTCATCCAGGGATTTGATCCCCTGATAATGAAATTGAATATAACGTACCGCTTCTGAAATATAAAAGTTTTTCAGCGGCGAATCCGTGGCGGGAATTTCCTGAATCATGGCGTTTTCAGCAAGTGCTTCAAAAAACAAATGAAAGTGTCCTAATACATACGATTTACGGTGATGGGGAGCGTCTAATATTGCAATTAGATGCTCCTTCACCTTTTGTGTGGTCTGCACGTCATAATTTTTCGGACGATAGACTGGGGTGTCCTTGGAGATTCCGCAGGAGCGCAGATACTGAGGAATCAGGAGTCCCTTAAATACGACCCAGATATAGTGCCATGGATTCTTTTCATCCGCATAATACATGTGTTTGCAGTTGGGCTCGACGAGAAAGCCTTCACCTGCCTTAACTTCCTTTGGACTAAATCTGCCAAACTTGGAGAAATAGCCCTTTCCTGATACAACGTAGTGAAAGATATATTCATTCCGGATAAAGGGACCGAACGAGTAAAGAGGCGTACATTTCTGGCTTCCGATTTCTATTAATATCAGATCCTGGCATTCGTTAAAATTAAATATATAATTACTCATAATGATAGATTCGTTCCTTTCTGATTCGTGTAAGCAATTTCATTATTTGTGACGTTTATACAGACAAAACACAACAATTAACACGGCTTGGAACTAATAGAGTAATAAAATATATAAAAAACAGCTTGATTATAAGATGCTATTATACACAGGTCACAATAAAACGCCAATTATCAAATTCGTGCAGAAACTTCATAATAAAGCCTTTTCATCATTAATTGTATGTAGATGCCTGTTTAATGATATTTTGTGTAAAAAGTATAGATGCTATAATTGCTTTACGGCTTGGTTATATAATTTACATAAAAAAGGAGGAAGCAAATTGAAAGGAAAAAAAGCGCGTATCGCATTAGGGATGGCAATTTGTTTATCTGCTTCTGCATTGGCAGGCTGCGGAGCGAAGGAAGGCAATACAGAGGGAGGCAGCACACCGGAAAGCAGCTCCGCTGTGTCCGGATCGGGAACAGCTTCTGAGGGTAAACCGGTGAAACTCACGATGCTGGGGTGGGAGATTTACCAGCAGGCAGGGATGGAGGCTCTGGCGGAGGCATATCATGAGGAACATCCGAACGTTACCATAGAGGTTCAGATATCCACATGGAGTGAGTACTGGACCAAGCTGGAGGCTATGGCAAACAGTGGGTCGCTTCCGGATATCTTCTGGATGCATACCAACGAATTCAGCAAGTACGCTGATGCCGGAATGCTTGCGGAATTAACAGATTTGTATGATGAGGAGGACAAGGACTATTTTAAGAATAATTTCCCGGATAATCTAGTAGGAAATTTTACATATGATGATAAAATTTATGGCATTCCCAAGGATGTTGACACTGTGGCACTTGTATATAACAAGGATATCTTTGATGAAGCGGGTGTTGCATATCCGGATGATACATGGACCTGGGATACACTGGTTGAGGTGTCGGAAACTATAAAAGAGAAGACCGGCAAATATGGTATGCTGGCAGATGATACCGAGCAGGAGGGCTGGCTGAACACCATATATCAGGCAGGAGGATTCTATATCAGTGAAGATAAGACGAAGGCTGGTTTTGAAGATGAAGGAACAAAGAAAGGATTGAAAGAATATATTGGGTGGCAGACGGAGCATGATTTCTCTCCAAACCAGAAGGAATTTTCCGATTTGGGCAGAGTGGAACGCTTTGTAGCCGGTGAAGGCGCCATGATGAATTTGGGAAGCTGGGGAATTAATAATCTGTATATTAACTATCCGGATTTAAATTGGGATGTGGCTGTCCTGCCTAAATGCCCGGATCCTGTAAAAGGTGATGGAAGAGCCAGTATATCCAACGGACTCGCTTATGCGACAGCTGCGGATAACCCGAATCTGGATGTAGTGAAGGATGTTTTGAAGTTCCTGGGAACGAAAGAGGCAGCTGTAATACACGGAGAAAATGGCGCGGCAATTCCTGCTTTTAATAATACGGGTGATTCCTGGGCCAATAACTATGAGGGCAAAAATGTAAAAGCGTACGTGGACCAGCTGGAATACAGCGTACAGTTTCCATATTCAAAATCCAAGTCTGCGTGGTATCCGGAAGTAGAAGCAACACTTCTTGAAGTATACAGCGGAAATTTAGATCTGGATAAAGCCTGTGAACAATGTCAGCAAGTGGTTGATGAGAATCTCGCCGCAGAGTAGACGAAAAAGACAGTGAGGTGGATGAGATGTCAAAAAATTATAAAAAAGAAGCGCTGGCGGGATTTTTCATGGCACTGCCTACGATAATCGGATTAATCATACTGAATTTTTATCCTTTGTGCAGGACGGTATATATGAGCTTCTTCCAATCCGGATCTTTTGGCAAATGGAAGTTTGTAGGTCTGGACAATTATACGAAGATGTTTCAGAGCAGCGGATTCTGGAAGGTCACGGGCAATACGCTCTTGTTTATGGTGTATACAGTGCCTGTTACAGTGATTGGAGGACTTCTGATCGCGGTGCTGCTGGATCAGAAAATCAAGGGTAAGACCGTTTTCCGGGCAATATACTTTCTGCCAATGGTTGTGGCACCGGCAGCAGTGGCGATGGTTTGGAAATGGCTGTTTAATACCGATTTTGGAATTGTCAATCTGACTTTGAAAGCACTTCATCTGCCATCGGGTATTAACTGGATTTCGGATCCGAAAACAGCACTACTGGCATGTGCCCTTGTTACGATATGGAGTAGTGTCGGATATGATGCGATTTTACTTCTTTCGGGACTCCAGGGGATTTCAAGAACTTATTATGAGGCGGCCCGGATTGACGGAGCATCTTCGTTTCAACAGTTTAAGAAAATTACGCTTCCATTAGTTTCACCCACCTTGTTTTTTGTTTTGATCATGCGGATTATGGCCTCGATAAAGGTGTTTGATATCGTTTACATGATGATTGAAAAAACAAATCCGGCCATAAGGAGCTGTGAAACGATTCTGTATAATTTCTATCAGGAAACATTTGTGAAGAATAATAAGGGATACGGAGCTTCGATGGTTGTATGGTGTGTCATTCTTATTTCAATCATCACCCTGATACAGTTTATCGGGCAGAAGAAGTGGGTGACGTATGATGTCTGAAGGTATAAAACGAGGAGGAGCGGGACATGGCACAGAATAAGACAATAGGAAAGAAGAGGGGTAAAGGCAATATCATTGTATATCTGGTTTTGATACTTGGAAGCGTCATCATGATTTTTCCGTTTATCTGGATGATAACAACAAGCTTTAAGACGGTTCCGGAAACAACGTTGATTCCGCCGGCCTTATTTCCAAAGTCTTTCCGGAATACAGCGGCTTATGCACAGGTTACGGCCAGTCTGCCATTTCTGAAATTATATTATAATACTTTAATGATGATTGTGTTACGCGTTATATGTGCGGTGATATTTTCCTCTATGGCGGCTTATGCCTTTGCCAAACTTAAGTTTCCGTTAAAGAATATTTTTTTCTTTATCGTATTGTCCCAACTGATGCTTCCGGCCCAGGTGTTTATCCTTCCCCAATACGAGATTATATCGGCACTGGGAAAGACGGATTCCATCTTCGCACTGGTTTTTCCGGCATTGGTAAGTGCCTTCGGAACATTTTTCCTTAGACAGACCTACATGGGGATTCCTGATGATTTGCTGGAGGCCGCAAGGATTGACGGATGCGGACATTTTAAAACTTTTTTGAGGATTGCATTTCCACTTACAAAGACATCGGTTGCAGCCTTATCGGTGTTCACAGCATTATTTGCCTATTCAGATCTGATGTGGCCGTTGATTGTCAATACAAAGCTGGACAAGCTGACACTGTCCTCCGGACTGTCCACCTTAAGAGGACAGTTTGCTGTAAATTATCCCAATCTTATGGCGGGTTCCGTACTTGCCATGATTCCGATGATTGTAATTTATATCATATTCCAGAAGCAATTTATAGAAGGAATTGCATTGACAGGTACAAAGGCATAAAGACGTATGACTTTTGTGAAAAAATGTATTAAGGAGCAAGGCGAGTACAAGCATTTATCCAGCCCCCCATGCAAATGTTATAGGTGTGGATGAATGCTTGTACTTGATAGACCTGAGGAGTGAACTGGTTCACATCTTATAGTAGACAGCAGTCGCCAAATTCAGATACCCTGCAAAGAAAAGCCATATAAGATAAGGGAGTAGAAGCTTTCCTGCATATGGGTGGATTTTCCTAAACTCTATATGGGTCAAAAATACCAGATACCATAGTAACAGAAGCCAGGTAAAAGCCAGTAAATACAATTCAAACCTAAAAAATAGAATCGGCCATATAGCACTGAGCGCTAATTGTGCTGCATAAAGCTTTAATGCCGCTTTTGCATTGGCGTTTTCAGATACATATATCAAATAGGCGGCTATTCCCATCATGATGTACCATATGAACCACACGACAGGAAATCCCCAGGCAGGGGGTGACAAGGGCGGTTTATATATGGACTCGTACTTTTCCATGAGATTACCTGAGAGCATAGTGGAGACTGATCCTGTAGCCAAACTAAAAATCAGATTGCGAATAAGGGGTTTCCACTGGATATTTTTCATAACGTTCTCCATGTGAATGACTTCCTTATAGAATATTCATAAGCTCATTAAATTTCCACAGAAGTGTAGGCGAAGGAAGCAGTTTTTCTTTATCTACAATATTTTTCCAGTCTCTTAACTACACAAATATCTGCTGGTAACCAAGCCACACTATAAAGATCACTTTTTCCCAACCACCTTGCATCTTCATGCTCCTTCAGCAACACATCTCCTGTTTCAATAGTGCTTAGGTAGCACCGCATCCTTAAGTGGAAATTAGGATAGTCATATTCTACCGTTTCAAGCAATCCTCCTACTGAAACACTAACATCCAATTCTTCCTTTATTTCACGTTTCAAAGCTTCCTCAGGGGTTTCCCCTTTCTCAATTTTTCCGCCCGGGAATTCCCACCCGTCTTTAAATTCCCCATATCCTCTTTGCGTTGCAAAGACTTTTCCTTCTTGTATAATAATCGCCGCTACAACTTCTATCATTTTCATAGTCACATCCTTTGTTTTTAACTTATAATATATTCGAACAAATCCTCTCGTATAGGGGTGCACAGCTTATATTGTATTTCCACAGCTGTTTTACTGGTATTTGGCATTATGAATTCATTGGCTAGTCCCGTAGCGTTCATTTTTCCCAGATAGTAAAATTCCTTTGAAATTTTATCGTCTTTATTCTTACGCACGAACAATTCCAAATCAACACCGAGTTCATTCGCATGAATTGCAACAGAAACGTCTTCCGAGTTAAGACTACGTCCGGATTTTGAAATTGCAATCAAGGTAGACGGATCTAAGAAGCGATCTTCATAGCGAATTGTATCTTGAATATCATTCTCTTTATCATAATTGATAAAAACAGGATAGGTTTTAGTATCTTTATCATACTTATACCCACCAATATTTAAAGCTACCTCCCCTTTTTTCCAATCTAATAAACGACAGACATCTTCATATGTATACTTTTGATAAAGTGTAAAGTTTGTATCCATATAACGTTCAGAGTAGTCCTTATTGTATCTGGAAATACCAAACTCTATAATCTCTTCAACTATTTTATAAAAATCCAGATTGTTTAGCATATCTGAATATGTATCAGAAACGGAATAATCTCCCTCATCTTGCTGAATCAAAACGCAGTCTTGATATGTTCCCCTTGCTGACCCGGCAGTAAATTGATTTGTCATGATATTTTTAATATTCTCAATCGTTTTTTGCTGAAGACTTATCTGGTAATCTTGTTCTAGCCTATCTTTTAAAAGCATAAATAAACCTGACTTGTAAGAAAGCATTCTTTTCAAAAGTAAAAGTTCATGAATTCTTTTCCCCGATGCAAATTTCTTTGAAATGAACTCTACAACCTTTTCTTCCTTTGAGCTCAGTCTGATGGTATAATTTTTTTCATGTTTTACAAGAAACTTGTAGTAGGAACCCAATGATTTATTCTCAATAATTCGCATGATATCCATTTCGCCATATTCATCAATGTCCATCATATGAGGGATTCTTCCTAGTTTATATTTTAACAGCTGATAATTCTCTTTTATTAAATGTATATCATTAAAATTAGCAGAATCTATAGATTGGAAAATACGTTTTTCGTAATTTCATCAAAATGAATGGTTGAACACCCTGGTATCACACGATTCCCCTCGGCCACATATTTTCGTATAGTATCTTTGTTGTAGCTTCTATCCCCCGATAAAGCAATAGGAATCAGGAAATTCTTTTGGTAGTTTCCTATAAAATCTATTACTACCACATACTCTTTGGCCGCTGCCTTACGAAGGCCGCGTCCCAATTGTTGCACAAATATAATTGCTGATTGGGTAGGCCTAAGCATAATAACCTGATTAACCTGTGGTATATCCACACCCTCATTAAAGATGTCTACGGTAAAAATATAATCAAGTCCCTCTTTTTTATCATTTTGTTCCAGCCTCTTAATTGCTTCCTCTCTTTCGTACTGACTATTGGAACCCGAAAGTGAAATTGTCCGATATCCTCTATTATTAAATAATTTCGAAAGCTCCTCTGCCTCCCGATTTGTACTGCAAAAGATTAGCCCCTTTACCCGTTCCCCGCTGTATCCGTAGAATTCAGCCTTTTCTATAATATTATTCACCCTCTCCTCCGAGACAAGAAAACGGAATTCGGTATTGTCATCTATCGTGTCCCCATCCACCATTAATTCTGTAACGCCAAAATAATGAAATGGACAGAGCAAAGCCTCTTTCATCGCTTGCTGCAGCCTTATTTCATAAGCTATATTGTGATCAAACAACTGGAAGATGTCAAACCCATCCATTCTCTCTGGACTGGCAGTCATCCCCAGTAAAAACTGGGGCTTAAAATAGTTTAATACTCGAAGATATGTTTCTGCACCGGCTTTGTGAGTTTCATCAATTACAATATAATCAAAATAATCTGGCATATATCTCTCCATCATATTAAGATTTGACATAGTTTGTATTGTAGCAAATAAATAATCGGCGCCATATTCATGGTGGGTTCCGGTAAGTCGCCCCGTAGAAATATTATTTCCCAATACGTCCTTAAAGCTTTCTATTGCCTGATTTAAAATCTGCTCCCTGTGCACTAAAAACAACATCTTCCTTGGCTTAAAATTTCTAACATCAAAAGCTGATAAATATGTTTTCCCAGTTCCAGTTGCACTAATAAGTAGTGCCTTCTGTTGTTTTTTCCTTCTTAGATTTTCTAAAGATTTTATAGCTTCTCTTTGCATGCTGTTTGGCTGCAAGGTATAGGTACGGATACGTTCAACTCTTTCCTCATTTCTTGCTTTTTTCTTTTCCCGATATATAGGCTCATATACTTCTTTAATCCATGCATCCGTAAGTACTGTTGCCTTTTCCCACATGTTGCCAAACTCATTTTCGGTTTCAACAATTAGTTCGCCCTGCTCTAAGGAAGTAATTCTTAAATTCCATTCTTTGTTTGCTTTAAGAGCACCTTGCGTCATATTTGAACTTCCTACAACAAAAGTACGTGTTTCTCCCTTTGTAAACATATACCCCTTTGTATGAAAATGCTCTCTCGTTAGAACACGTACTTCTATATTCGGAAATCTAAATAGTTCACGTAATGCATCTGGCTCATTAAAGTTTAAGTAGTCTGTAGTGAGGATACGGCCTTTTATATTTGCATTCAATAATTTTTTTAGTGTCTCCTTTAAAACAATAAGACCACTTTTGGTAATGAATGCAACTGAGAACCAAAACGAATCACAGTCCAGTAGTCGTTGTTCAATTTCTACCAAAACCGTACTCCCCTTGTTAACATCATTAAAAAGCAATTTTGGACGTAATGCATCTAAAGATTCCACATGTTTGTCTATTAATCCTGTAGATACTGCATTCTGAATCTCCAATGCCAAATTCATCATAAGTAGAGCCTCCATTAACTTAAGATTCCACAATCATCTTACCACAAACTCCCATACATTTAAAGAATTGGATTATGGGAAACATTTTCTTCACTACCTCTTGACTTTTCTCCCCGTTCTTGTGTTATGATATTATAATTACGCTATTATCACAGAAGCATCTACATAAGACAAGGAGGTACCCAAATGAAATTGATGCTGCATTATTTAAAGCGGTATAAAATCTATATATTTTTAAACATACTGGCCGTCCTGGGCTTTGCGGCTGCGGAGCTTGGAATTCCCACGATTGTGTCGAAATTAATTGACAATGGCATCATCTTAAATGACAAGGCTTACATCTACAAAATGGGGCTGGTCATGCTGGCCGTATCTCTTCTGGGCGGAGTCGGCAATATCGTGATCGCCTACTGCAGTTCCAGGGTCAGTTCGAATATTGTAAGGGATATCCGCAACGATATTTTCAGAAAATCCCAGGATTATTCTCACACGGAATACAATAAATTCGGGGTTTCCAGTATGATTACAAGAACGACGAATGATGCATTTATCCTGATGCAGTTCACCAATATCCTGCTTCGTACCGCACTTTTGACGCCCATTATGATTGTTATAAGTATATTTATGGTAATCCGGACCAGCCTGTCCCTTTCCATGGTAATCGGAGCCTGTATCCCGGTTCTCTGCCTTGGCATCTATCTGGTTGCCAGAACCAGTAAGCCCATCAGTGACAGACAGCAAAAGGGGATGGACCGCCTGAACAGAATTACGAGAGAAAACCTGACAGGTGTCCGGGTCATCCGTGCTTTCTGTAAAGATGCTTATGAAGCCCGGCGTTTTTCCGATGCAAATGAAGAATATGCCAGGAGTTCCAAAAAGCTGTTTAAGCTGATGTCTGTTACCCAGCCCGCATTTTTTCTGCTCCTGAACCTGGGGATTGCGGTGGTATTTATACTTTCCAGCCGCTTGATTGATATGGGGACGCTTCAGGTCGGTCAGCTTGTAGCTTTTCAGGAATACATGTTTCACGCGATGTTCTCCATGATGATGTTTTCCATGGTCTTTATTATGTATCCAAGGGCCGAAATCAGTGCAGTACGAATTCAAGAGCTGCTTGATGAAAAACCGATTATAAAAAATCCCAAAAATCCTGTGGAAGATGGAGACGGCAGCACCACACTTATATTTGATCACGTATCTTTCCAGTATCCGGACGGGGAAGCACCCGTCCTGCATGACATCTCATTTGCAGCCGGTAAAGGAGATACCGTGGCGTTTATCGGAAGTACCGGAAGCGGCAAGAGTACCTTAATCAACTTAATCCCCCGCTTCTACGATATCAGTACCGGAAGCATCCGGGTTGATGGTGTTGATATCCGCAAATACGACCTTAAGGCGCTTCGCAGGAAGATTGGCTTTATTCCGCAGAAAGCGCTGCTCTTCAGCGGGAGTATCAACGAAAATATTCGCTACGGAAAACACAATGCCGCTCAAAATGAGGTCGTGCATTCTGCAAAAATAGCGGAAGCTTACGATTTTATCTCGGAAAAACCACATCAGTTTGATGAAATGATTGAAGAAGGCGGAAGCAATGTCTCCGGCGGCCAGCGTCAACGCTTAAGTATTGCAAGAGCCATCGTTCGTAAACCTGAAATCTATATTTTTGATGATTCATTTTCTGCTCTGGATTTTAAAACCGATGCAAAGCTTCGTCAAAAATTGAAGGTAGAAACAAAGGAAGCGATTACACTGATTGTCGCACAGCGGGTGTCTTCCATCATGGATGCGACCAAAATTATTGTGCTGAACGAAGGTATGGTGGTAGGGACAGGTACACATCGCGAATTATTAGACAGTTGTCCTATCTATCGGGAAATCGCTGAAAGTCAATTATCAAAGGAGGAATTAGAGGCATGAAAAAGAAAACCGGACTGACGCGGCTGATTCCTTATCTGAAGAAGTATAAGTTAAAAATCATCGGCGCAATTTTGCTGATTATCACAGCCGCTGCGATTAACGCCGCCTGCCCTTATTTTGAAGGAATGATTACGACTCAGCTCTTTGCCGATGTCACAGCAGGCCATGGGGTAAATTTTACCCGGATTTTTCAGATTATCGCAGCACTCATCGTCTTTTATATCACAAGTGCTTCCTGTAACTGCTTCTATCAGTTTTTACTGACGGATGCCATTCAGAGTACCATGGTTGATTTAAGAAATGAAGTAGAAGGAAAAATCAGACGCCTGCCAATCTCTTACTTTGACAGCCGTCCGCTCGGGGATATCTTAAGCAGGGTCACCAATGATATGGAAACCGTTTCCAATGCCCTGCAGCAGAGCTTTGCGCAGGTTTTAAATGCTGTTCTGGGGCTTAGCCTTGCAATGTTCATGATGTTCCGTATCCAGTGGAAGATGGCGCTGGTGGCCGTTTTTATCCTTATCGCTTCCGCAGTCATTTCCAAGGTCATCGTTGCCAAATCCCAGCCTCTATTCCGGAAACAGCAGGATGCCCTCGGAAATTTAAATGCAATTGTGCAGGAAAAATACACAGGCTTTAATGAAATTAAGCTTTTCGGAAAACAGCAGGATTCCTTTCAGGAATTTAAGGATGCGAATGAAAGTCTTTGTGAAAATGGGTTTAAGGCCCAGTTTATCAGCGGTCTTATGTCTCCTTTGGTAGCACTTGTCACTTATCTGGGAATCGGATTTGCAGCGATTATGGGTGCACTTTTTGCCCTGTCAGGCATTATAAAAGTAGGCCAGCTTCAATCATTTATCCGATACGTCTGGCAGGTCAACCAGCCCCTTTCCCAGGTCACGCAGCTTTCAGGTGCCATCCAGTCTTCTGTTGCAGCCGTACACAGGATTTTTGAATTTCTGGACGAGGAGGAAGAGACCGAAGACGTAAATTACCAGCCTTTAAAAGAATCCGTAAAGGGTAATGTAGCCTTTGAAAACGTATGCTTTTCCTATACGCCTGAAAAGTCACTGATTCAGGGGTTATCTGCAGATGTAAAAAGTGGGCAGATGGTGGCAATCGTAGGTCCTACGGGAGTCGGAAAGACGACCCTGATTAATCTGCTCATGCGTTTTTACGACGTGACAGACGGCAGCATTAAAATAGACGGCAGGGACATCCGGCACATGAAGCGGGAAGAGCTCCGCTCCCAATTTGGCATGGTGCTGCAGGATACCTGGCTTTACAAGGGTACCATATGGGAAAATATTGCCTACGGAAAAGAAAATGCCACAGAAGAAGAAATTATGAATGCCGCAAAAATTGCAAATGTTCACCATTTCATAAAAACCTTGCCGGAAGGCTACGATATGGTACTAAATGAAGAAGCCAACAATATTTCACAGGGCGAAAAGCAGCTTCTTACCATTGCCCGTGCTGTGCTCTGCAATCCACCCATCTTAATACTGGATGAAGCGACCAGCTCGGTGGATACCCGTCTTGAACAGATGCTTCAGGATGCCATGCAGCGGATCATGAAGGGGCGGACCTCCTTTGTCATAGCACACAGACTTTCAACCATTAAGAATGCAGACTTAATCCTGGTGATGGAGAATGGTAACATCGTAGAACAGGGAACCCATCAGGAGCTCCTTAATCAGAAAGGTTATTATGAGCAGCTGTATCATGCACAGTTTGCCCGCAAATGATTGTTCTTTTACACAGAAACCTGCCACTGGCAGCTTTCCTTGCATACTTTGGTATCTGAAAAGCCTGCGCACCGACTGATTTAAACCAGCCGATGTGCAGGCTTTTTCTATGCACCAAGAAAAGTGTTTTCCAGATACTTCCTTACAAATGGAATAGCGGCACCTACACATAAGGGTATATTAGATGTTTTGCTGGTTCTAATATACCCTTCATCATTGGGAAATGCGCTGAGTTTGTCCACCTTTTGCTGTAGGTTTTCCAAATCCTGTGTGGTCAGATAATTGGAAATCTTTCCGCCGATAATAATATCACTTGTAATAAGCATATGCAGATTATCCACAGCCAGCGCTAAGTGAGAGAGATATTCTTCCCATTTGAGAGCCGCTGCCTTATCACCGGAACGTAACCGTTGAAAAAAGGTATCGATCTCTTCCTCCGGTTCAACAAGTGAAGAAAAAGAGCAGTATGCATTTACGCACCCCTTTTTACCACAGTAGCAGGGTTTGCCTCCCGGGAATAAAGTCATGTGCTCAAACACACCGGACTTGAGTTCGCTTCCCCTGAAAAATCTTCTGTTTATAATTACCGCACCGCTTAAGTTATCTCTGATATTGAAGAAAATAGCATCTTTTAATGCGGTATCCATCCATAATTCTGAATTGGCCAGGCATTCCGCATCGTGATGAAAGACACAGGGATAGGGAATCCGGGTATTAAATTCACTGATATTTAATCCTGTACAACCTAATATTTTACCATACAAAATTGTTTGTCCATCGGAAGAAATCAGAGCCTGCAGTCCGATCCCTACACCCAATATCTTTTCGGGCGGCACATTGAGACTATCGATGAACGTGTTTATGGAAAGCGCCAGCTTATCGTAATAGGCGGATGCGTTTTGATATGAACAGGAGAAGGATTCATACTTTAACATATCGGAGTACAAATTAACGGCTGAAATTTCATAGCGGTCAATTCTGATTTCTACACCGACAGCAATTTTCTGAAACTGATTAAAAGTATAGATCTGCGCTTTTCTTCCTCCGGTAGATGAGGCAAAGCCTTCCTGATGGACAAAATCACCTGCGAGAAGTTCGCGGAGAATTTGCGCTGTTGTCGGGCGGCTTAAGCCTAAATAGCCGGAGATTCTGCCGGGTGTTGCCTTTTTTTGAAAATAGATATATTTTAAAATATTTTTTTTGTTTTGTATTTTTAATGTAGCTGAAGTAAAGTGTTCTGGCATTGTGTAATCTCCGTATGATTCGCTCGTAAAGATGAATGATGATGCTTTGTTATCTATACCTTGTAATATATGCCATGACAGAATCGTTGTCAATTGACAAATGTAAAGAATAATGACAAAAAGGCTACCAGGGTATGCCTCCCTGATAGCCATAGTCTGGATGCTTGTTTATTTTACCATGGTTGCGAAGTCCAAATCTTTATTGGCATATTCGTCAACATTTGACTTATCAATTACGACAGTTCCGGCATCTATGAATTCGTCCAGGGTCTCACCAGCCATTACCTTTATTGCTGCATCGACCGCAGTCTGACCCAAAAGAACGGGATCATTGGAGGCGGTACAGTGATATTTACCGTCTTGTATTTTCAGTACGGATTCCATTAATCCGTCCACGCCGCAGACCAGTACATTTTCTAGCTTTTGTTCCTGGCACACCTGCGCTGCACCCAAAGCCATATCATCGTTGTGGCCAAAGATTGCAACTACATCTTTATTGGCCTGCAGCATATCCTGCGTGGCAGGAATTGCTTTTGAACGATCATAGTCGCAATAAGACGATTGTACAATCTTTAAACCCGGAGCTTTTTCCAGAGCTTCATGAAATCCGTCGCGCCGGTTCATCATGGTGGTAGACCCGGCAGTGCCCTGAATTTCCAGGATGGTTCCGACAGCATCTTCTCCGCCAAGTAATTCAATCAGTTTTTCTCCGACAAGTTTTCCCATTACCTTATTGTCACGGCCTACCCAGGCTGTATTTCCTTTTGTCACGTTCTTATCGACGGTAATGACAGGGATGTTTTTCTTATTGCAGGCTTCAATACCGGCTGTAGCACCGTCTTCGTTTACCGGATTGATAAGCAGGACATCAATTCCTCTGGAAATCAAATCCTGAATATCTTTGTTTTGCTTCGAGGTATCGTTATCAGCGTTTAGCGAAATTACTTCGAGCCCCTTTTCTTTTGCATAATCTTCAATAATCGGAGTCATGTTGGCAAAAAAAGGTGTATCCTGTGAACAGTTTGAAAAACCAATGGTAAAATTCTTACTGTCCTTAGAGCCGGATGATTCTGCTGTTTCGGTACTTTTGGAGGCGCTGCTTTGAGCGGCCCCTGCTGAAGTTTTTTCGGACGAATTGCCGCAGGCGGATATTGAAAGGGCCATAGCAGCGATGAGGATGGTGGTTGTTAACTTTTTCATTTTCATATTCTTCTCCTTTTCTATTATAAAAGATCTTTGTCTTTTATTCTTTACCCTTATCCGAGGCTACAAAATTATTTAACAGAAGGGCCAGTATGATGATAATGCCCTTGGCAATTCTTTGATAATAAGAGGGCAGCCCTATAAGATTAAAAATATTGGTAATCACCTGTAATAAAAATACACCGCCAAAAGTACCTAAAATTGAACCCTTGCCTCCGCTTAAACTGGCGCCTCCAATTACACTGGCGGCAATTGCATCAAGTTCATACCCATTTCCCGCAGTTGGCTGGCCGGTGGACATCCAGGATGCCGTCAGAATTCCGGCAAAACCGGATAAAAGTCCGGAAAGTACAAAGGTGAGTGTGTAATTACGCTTTGTTTTGATACCGGAAAGCATTGCAGCCTCGCGATTTCCGCCGATCGCAAAAAGACTGCGTCCGAAAACGGTATATTTAAGAATAAGCGAGAAAATAACGGTAAGTATGATCCATAAGATAGCGGTGTATGCCAGCTTATCAAACAGAAAGCCGCCGCCTATCTGATGGAATTTGTCGCCCAGGCCAAACACCGGATTTCCGCTTGTCGTAAGGAGGGCTGCGCCCCTTGCGATTTCCATCATCGCAAGAGAAGCGATGAAGTCAGGCAGTTTATATCTGGATATCAGCGTTCCTGTGATGAAACCCATGATGGAACCTACGGCTAATGCGGCAAGGCAGGAAAGCAGGATTCCCATAACCCCATCCGAAAATTGCAGTGCTACCATAGAAGAGACCATTCCGGAGAATGCCAATACGGAACCCACGGAGAGGTCGATGCCGCCAAGCAGAACAACAAGCGTCATGGCTATGGCAACAATACCCGGAATAGAGGCCTGCTGCAGCAGATTCAGAAAATTATCAAGCGTCAGAAAATTCGGCGAAAGTATTGTGGATATTATGATAAAAATCAGCAGAAGCAATATCAGGTTATATCTTTTTAATAATTCGCTTATATGTAGTTTCTTCATGAAATGGCCCTCCCTAGAACTGAGGCGTGTAATATTTTTTCCTGATTAAATTTACTCTTATTTGAGAAGAATACCTGTTCTCCGTCATACATTACATGAATGTTATCACAGATGCGCATCAGCTCCTGCAGCTCGGAAGAAACAATGATTACACTTTTACCCCGGGCAGTTATTTCACGGATCAGTTTATAAATCTCTTCTTTGGCAATCACATCGATGCCTTGTGTCGGTTCATCCAGCAGCAGAATATCACAATCCTGCATCAGCCATTTGGAGAGAATTACCTTTTGCTGGTTTCCGCCGGACAGGTTTCTGGTGGTCGTATTGATCGATGGGGTTTTTATGTTCAGCTTTATTTTATATGCTTCACAGGCATCGTTTAAGCTCTTATAACGGATGCGGCCTTTTTTTGAATAATTACATAAAGAAACCATCGCCATATTTTCCCATACGGGCAGGGCGAGAACCAGGCCCTGAAGTTTCCGGTTTTCAGGTGTAAACCCCACATTTTCCTTAATTGCATTCTGCGCATTTTTAATCGTAACTTCTTTACCATGAATCATGATTTTTCCACGAGTCACAGGACGTATACCAAAGATGGACTGGAGAATCTCCGTTCTTCCGGAACCGACCAATCCATATAATCCCAGGACTTCTCCCTTATGTAATTTCAAGTTAATATTGGTGTCCACATTGTTTGATACTTCGGATAATTCCAAAACAACATCACTGGATACCGGGTGGATTTCTGCTTCTTCTGATTCGATTTTAGATAAATCGATTCCAGTCATGTACTCTACAAGCGAGTTTTCATCGAGCATGCTGCATTTTTGACAGACGACAAATTTTCCGTCACGCAGTACCGTTATCCGGTCGCCAAGGAGAAATAATTCTTCTAAGTGGTGAGAAATATAGATAATCGTTATTCCTTTTTGCTTCAGGTCTTTAATTACCTTAACGAGAATCTCAAACTCTGATTGTGAAAGGGTCGAGGATGGTTCATCCATTACTATAAGCTTCGCATTACAGGCTAAAGCCTTCATGATTTCTGTCAGCTGGCGTTGTCCTATATTCAGAGAACTCACAGTGGCCTTTGCATCGATGTGAATATCCAGGCTGTCGGCAAGCTCTTGCGTATCCTGGTAGACTTTCTTCCAGTCGATGGAGCCATTTCTGGCTTTGGGATAGTTATTGATGTAAACGTTTTCGGCTACGGTCAGTTCATTGAAGAGAGATAATTCCTGATAAATAACTGCGATTCCGGATTTGCGCCTTTTTTCAGTCCCATGGGGTTTCAGCAGTTCATGGTCAAAATAAATTTCGCCGCTGTCTTCGGTATATGCACCGGACAGTATTTTCATGAGCGTGGATTTCCCTGCACCGTTTGCGCCTATCAAACAATGTACTTCGCCATATTGAACCCTGAAATCAACTTTATCTAAAGCCTTCACCCCCGGAAATGTTTTGGTTATATTCCGCATGTCAAGAATATAACAATTTTCCTCCATAAGATACACCTCCTTTTTGTTAAAATATTGGAAGATATGTAAATGTACTTTGCATAAGGATACAACACATAGAAAAATGTGTCAATGTACAAATGAACAGATAATAGAGGCGTAAAATTATACTATTTACACAAAGAGTATTTGAAACAGCTGAGAAGAATCATATAAATAGACATAAAACAAGGACTGGTAATAGTGCTTAAATAAGCATAATAATATTCAGCTAATATAAACAATTGACAGTCTTTATAAAAGGATATAGACTTAAGTAAACAACATTATCAAAAGATTAACAAATGATTTATTACAATTAAGTTTGCACAAACAGAAAGGATGGAAGGCAGTATGGGAAGCTTACCAAAAAAAATGAGAGCAATTGTTGCATATGCCCCGGGGGACTATAGATTCGAGACGGTAGACACTCCGACAGCGGGAGAGGGTGAGATGATTTTAAAAGTGGAGGCTTGCGGTATCTGCGCAGGAGATACCAAAGCTTATGCCGGTGCGGAAAGTTTCTGGGGAGGAAATGGCCAGCCGCCATACATAAAAGCACCGATGATACCGGGACATGAATTTGTCGGACATGTTGTTGAGATGGGTGCAAATGTAAAAGGTAATTGGAAAATTGGAGACCGGATATGCCCGGAACAAATTGTCCCTTGCGGAGAGTGTATGTTTTGCAAAACCGGAAGACACTGGATGTGTGAAAAGCATGATCTGTTCGGTTTTCAAAACAATGTAAACGGGGGCATGGCCGAATACGTAAAACTGACAAAAGAGGCCTTGCCATATGCGGTTCCGGAGCATATGCCCATTGAAAAAGCAGCACTGATCGAACCATATGGATGCTCCTATCATTGTGTGGAAAGAGCACAGGTAACAACGAAAGATGTAGTTGTTCTTTCCGGCGCAGGCACACTGGGACTTGGTATGGTGGGGGCGCTTCGCAGGGCAAATCCCAAAAAACTTGTTGTCCTTGACATGAGTGATGAGCGTCTGAAAAAAGCAAAGGAGTTTGGGGCTGACCTTGTAATGAATCCCGGAAAAGAAGATGTGGTGAAAAATATAAAAGAAATGACGGGCGGATACGGCTGCGATATCTACATAGAGGCTACCGGACACCCTTCAAGTGTAACCCAGGGTCTCCAGGCAATCCGTAAAATGGGACGCTTCGTCGAATTTTCCGTGTTCGGTGAAAACGTGAGCTGTGACTGGTCTATTATTTCTGACAGAAAAGAACTGGACCTTTTGGGATCGCACCTGAGTCCGTATTGCTTTGATACGGTCATTGACTGGATAGATACAGAAATATTGCCAACACAAGGTGTGGTCACCAACCAATTTGCACTGGAAGATTGGGAAGAGGCCTTCCATATTGCAAAGACTGGGGAGAATGGGGCATTAAAAGTTGTTCTGGTACCGGAGATGTGCGCGAAAGGAGACTGAATATGCAAAGAATTCTGAATAATCCTGATGACATTGTGGATGAGATGCTGGAGGGGTTTTTAAAGGTACACAGCGATATCGTAGAAAAGACAGACAACCCGAGGGTGGTGAGAGCAAAAAAAAGGTCAGAGGACAAGGTGGGAGTTGCAACCGGAGGAGGTTCCGGACATAAACCGGCATTTATCGGATATGTGGGAGAAAACATGTGCGATACTGCCGCAGTCGGAGAAATATGTTCCTCGCCGACCGCCGCCGCATTTCTGGATGCCTTTCGGGCTGCAGACCAGGGAAAGGGAGTGGCCTGCCTGTACGGAAACTATTCCGGAGATAATATGAATGTTAAGATGGCTGTAAAGATGGCCAAAAGAGAGGGCATTACTGTAAAGACTGTGGTGGCAAATGACGATGTGGCGTCGGCACCAAAAGATGACAGAGGAAAGAGAAGGGGAGTAGCCGGTGAAATCTTCATGTGGAAAGCAGGCGGAGCAAAGGCTGCACTTGGCGGAACGCTGGACGAGGTGACAGAAGCGGCGCAAAAGGCGATTGATAACACGCGCAGCGTGGGTATCGGACTTACGCCCTGTACACTTCCGGCGGTCGGCCATCCAAACTTTGAAATCAAAGAGGGGACCATGGAGGTCGGAATTGGCCATCACGGTGAACCGGGAATTGAGGTCAGTGAATTGGAGACTGCAGACAAGATGGCCAAAAGAATGGTAGACATTGTCGCGGGTGATGTTCCGTTTCAAAACGGAGATGAAGTGGCTGTCCTGGTTTCTGGTCTGGGAGCAACCCCGGTTATGGAATTGTATGTGCTATATGGTGAAATCGGTAAATTACTGGAGGAGCGGGGAATAAAAGTCTACAAAAGCTATGTTGGGAACTATTTCACTTCATTGGAAATGATGGGAGCAACCTTGACGTTAATGAAATTAGACGAAGAACTGAAAATGTTGCTTGATCTCCCGGTGAATACCATGGGACTTACGCAGATCTAAAAGGAGCGAATATGAGTATTTTCAGAAATAAAGATGGGAAAAGTGTGGTGCTGAACATAGTGAAAGCAATCCAGGACAATAAAGCATATCTGGGTGAAGTCGACGGCCTGATTGGTGATGGGGATCATGGCATGAACATGAATAAAGGCTTCACTCTATTTGAAAAGCGATTTGCTGATAAGGAGTTCACTTTTTCAAAGGGTCTGTATGAATTGGGAAATATCCTCTTTTCTGAAATTGGCGGATCTATGGGCCCTATTTATGGAACGATTTTTATGGATGCCGGAGAAGCTGGAGAAAAATTCGATGAAATCGGCAGCAAAGAACTGAGCATCATGCTGCAGGCCGGCATGGATGGTTTATGTGAGATTGTAGAGGCACGAGTCGGAGACAAAACTTTGATGGACACCCTGACACCTGCAGTGGAAGCACTTCAAAATGAAGAGGATTTTCTAACTGCATTGCAGATGATGAAAACAGCTGCAGCAAAAGGAAGGGATTCCACAAAGGATATGGCTGCCAGATTCGGACGTTCCAGTCGTCTGGGCGAGCGTTCAAAAGGTGTTCTTGATGCAGGTGCCGTTTCCTGCTGCATCATACTTACTGCTATGGCGGACGGAATCATAGAACGATTGTAGAAAGGAATAAGCAGATGAAGATAGCGATTGGCTGTGACGAAGCCGCTTACAGCTTGAAAGTAGAAATCATGCGGCATCTGGATATGAAGGATCGTATTG
This sequence comes from Novisyntrophococcus fermenticellae, assembly GCF_018866245.1. Taxonomy (GTDB): domain Bacteria; phylum Bacillota; class Clostridia; order Lachnospirales; family Lachnospiraceae; genus Novisyntrophococcus; species Novisyntrophococcus fermenticellae. The sequence continues at coordinate 2,710,249 of NZ_CP076458.1, read as the reverse complement.
AATATCAGGACTTCGGGGCTGCCAAAGGAGAGGTTGTTCTGTATCCTGATGTAGCATATAAAGTGGCAGATGAAGTGAAAAAAGGAAATTTTGACAGGGGAATTCTTGTATGCGGAACCGGAATCGGAATGGCGATTTGCGCGAATAAGGTACCCGGAATCAGAGCAGCAGTGTGTCACGATCCCTTTTCAGCGGAGCGTTCAAGAAAAAGTAACAATGCACAGATTATGTGTATGGGAGAGCGGGTTATCGGCGTAGAGCTTGCAAAATATCTGGTAGATATCTGGCTTGGCTGCGAGTTTGCAGGTGGAGGCTCAGCAAAGAAGGTCGAACGTATCATGGAGCTGGAACGGGAACATAATCAAATATAGATACATGAAAGGGAATGCCGTTGGTGTTCCCTTGTTTTTTCTCTAATTGTCTCTGTTAAGGTTTTATGCTATGATACAATTAGCAAAACCAGAGAAGAGAGATAAAAGAATATATGAAAACAAGTGCCCTTATTGCTTCTATTATAAAAGAAGAGCCGGTCAACCGAATCGGTGCACTGAAAAAGATTGGGACGATTTCGGCTATTCAGCGAATCGTATTAACATTCCAACGTGCGGGAGTTGAGGACATCTATATTATTTCCAATCGCGAGGATATCTTGAAAAAAGAAATTTCCCGGCAATGCATTACATTTATTCCCGCTGAAATTAAAGACAAAGAAACTGATATGTTTAGCTTTGTAAAATTAGGACTTCAATATCTGCAGTCCAAGGTGGACGGCCTTTTTATCATGCCTTCAAATGTTCCTTTGTTCACCGCGGATACAATAAAGAAACTGGAAGAATCTCACGAAATGATTACTATTCCCATGAGCCGGGAAATATCCGGACATCCCATACGCATTAATGCGAAGGCAATACCGGAGATTTTGTCTTACGAGGGAGGGCAAGGGCTTGTCGGTGCCGTGAAAAGTCTGGAGTATGAAATCAAAAAGGTTGAAGTCGGAGACAGTGGGGTCGTGGTTTATGAGACGAGCAATGAGAAATTTCAGGATGCGCTGATGAATCATAGTCTGAATGAATTGCATCCCGAAGTAAGGGTCCGTATTGGAAAAGAAATGCCATTTTTGGGACCTGGTACAAGGCAGCTTCTTTCCTTACTGAATGAGAACGGGTCACTTAGGATGACGTGTGAATATATGGGCATTTCCTACAGTAAAGGCCGTGGGATGCTTGAAATCATGGAAAAACAATTGGGATATGAGGTGGTCATAAGAAAGACGGGAGGAGAGACAGGAGGCTCCACCACCCTGACAACGAAAGGTGCCGATCTCCTGAAGCGTTATCAGGAGTATGAGAAAAAAGTGAGAGAATACGCAGAGGATATTTTTAAGGAGTATTTCTTTGAGGTACCTTGACATATGAAATTTGCGGTGATAGAATTGTATATAGCGACATCAGTTGCTGAAGAATCCAACTGTATGTCAGAGAAGACGAAAAACAACGAGTTGTATTTATCATCAGATGATAAGTGCATCTCGTTGTATTATCTTGAAATTGAATCAAAAGAAAGAGGTAACTATTATGTGGAAAGAGCTTGCTAAAAGTATCAGAGAATACAAAAAAAGTTCGATTGCAACTCCATTGCTGGTTTCCGTGGAGGTAGTGTTGGAATGCATCATACCTTTCGTCATTGCCAGCCTGGTGAATCAGATTAAAGAAGGATGTGAGCTGCAGGTAATTTTGCAATACGGAATTATACTGGTGATCATGGCAGGACTTTCTCTCCTGTTCGGCGCCTGGGCGGGTTCTGCCTGCGCTACGGCCTCCTGTGGTCTTGCCAAAAATCTCAGAAAAGATATGTTCCAAAAGATACAGAGTTATTCTTTTGAAAATATCGACAAATTTTCTACATCTTCACTGGTAACCCGCCTTACTACAGACGTCACGAATGTGCAGAATGCGTATATGATGATTATCCGTGCGGCCATCCGGTCTCCGTTTATGATCATCTTTGCCTTTGTTATGGCATTTATTATGGGTGGAAGGATGGCACTTATCTTCCTGGTTGTGGCACCATTTCTGGGTTTTGGACTGTTCTTTGTCATTCATAAGGTAATGCCATTGTTTAAGCGGGTATTTAAGAAGTACGATAATCTCAACAGCTACATACAGGAGAATATAAAAGGCGTGAGAGTTGTAAAATCCTATGTTCGTGAGGACTTTGAAAAAGAGAAATTTGAAAGCAGTGCGCAGGATATCAGCAACGACTTTACCCGTGCAGAGCGCATACTGGCATTTAACGGTCCGATGATGCAGTTTTGCGTCTATGTCGTTATGATCTTCGTTCTGACTTTTGGGTCTTATACAATCATTACTTCCAGAGGAATAGATCTGGATGTGGGGCAGTTCTCTGCGTTGCTTACCTATAATTTCATGATATTGCAAAATCTGATGATGCTTTCGATGGTTTTTGTTATGATAACCATGGCAGAAGAATCCGGCAAACGTATTGTAGAAATTTTAAAGGAAGAAAGTACACTTTCGAATCCGGAGAATCCTCTTTACGAGGTCGAGGATGGATCAATTGACTTTAATAATGTAAGCTTTAAATATTCAAAAAGAGCAGAGCGAATGGCTCTGGCCGATATCAACCTTCATATAAGATCAGGTGAGACAATTGGTATTATCGGTGGAACCGGATCTTCGAAATCCACACTTATTCAGCTGATTTCACGTCTGTACGATGTGACGGAAGGCAACATAAAGGTGGGCGGTGCAGACGTAAAGCAATATGATCTGGACACCTTAAGAAATCAGGTCTCTGTCGTTTTGCAGAAGAATATCTTATTTTCAGGAACCATTAAAGAAAATCTCCGCTGGGGAAATAAAGACGCTACGGATGAAGAAATGATTCAGGCATGTAAATTGGCACATGCGGATGAATTTATCATGCAGTTTCCCGGAAAGTATGATACTTACATTGAACAGGGCGGGGCAAATGTCTCCGGCGGTCAGAAGCAGAGACTGTGTATTGCGAGGGCATTGCTGAAGAAGCCTAAGATATTGATTTTGGATGATTCAACAAGCGCAGTTGATACGAAGACAGATGCGATGATTCGTAAGGCACTGCGTGAGTTTATTCCTGATACGACCAAGATAATCATTGCACAACGTATTTCATCTGTACAGGATGCGGACCGTATTATTGTAATGGAGGGTGGAAGTATAAACGCGATTGGAACACATAAAGAGTTGATAGCAGCAAATGATATTTACAGGGAAATCTACGAATCCCAAAATAAGGCAGGTGATAACGATGAAGCGTAGAGTAATTAAAAAGGGGACGACCTTGCGGGTGATTAAAACTTTGCTGGAATTCTATCCTGTCATGGTGCCGCTGACAATTTTCTGTATTCTGTTCAGTGCGGTTGTCGGAGCTATACCTGCACTTTTTATGCAGAAGGTAATTGCACTCGTGGAAGCAAGCTGGAAGAGCGGTGACTGGAGCGCAGTCGGGGAAAAAATATTTTCCTATGTTTCTATACTGGTTGTACTTTACGTCTTATCACTGTTATCAGGTCTGGCGTATAATCAGATGATGGCGCTGATTACACAGGGTTCACTGAAAAAGTTCCGTGTGAAGATGTTCTCCGGGATGCAGAATTTACCTGTGAAATATTTTGATACACATAATCATGGCGATATCATGAGCCATTATACGAATGATATTGATACACTGCGGCAGATGATTTCACAGAGCTTTCCCCAGTTGATGATTTCTGCGGTCACGGTAATTTCCGTATTTATTATCATGATTTATTTTTCACTGTGGCTTGCCATAGTGATTCTGGCCGGCGTGGTTATCATGATGCTTGTAACCAGGAAAGTTGGAGGTGGATCGGCCAAATATTTCTTTAGACAGCAGAATCAGCTGGGTAAAGAAGAGGGATATGTGGAAGAAATCATGAATGGTCAGAAGGTAGTTAAGGTTTTCTGTCATGAAGAAGCGTGTATGGATGACTTTGACAAGATTAATGACCAGTTATATGAAGAATCCAGACAAGCCCATTCCTATGCAAACATGCTGGCTCCTATAATTATGAATATAGGGAATGTACTCTATGTAATTGTTGCACTGGTGGGGGGGCCCTGATGCTCGCTCATGTGCCGAATGTAAGCCTGTCGGGGCTGTCGCTGGGTATCAGCGTACTGGTTCCCTTTCTGAATATGACGAAGCAGTTTGCAGGCAATGTAAATCAGGTGTCCAATCAGGTAAATTCAGTGGTGATGGGTCTTGCAGGTGCACAGCGGATTTTTGATCTGCTGGATGAACCGGCAGAAGAGGATCACGGATATGTGACACTGGTCAATGTCAGGGAAGTGAACGGTGAGCTTGTGGAGTGTGAAGAGCGTACAGGACTCTGGGCATGGAAGCATCCGCATCAGGATGGTACGTTGACTTATACCAGACTCACCGGGGATGTAAGACTTATCAATGTAGATTTTGCCTACGAAGAGGGAAAGACAGTTCTTCAGGATATTACCCTTTATGCGGAGCCCGGTAATAAAGTTGCTTTTGTAGGAGCAACCGGTGCAGGCAAGACAACAATTACGAATCTGTTGAACCGTTTCTACGACATTGCAGATGGAAAGATAAGATATGACGGGATCAATATCAATAAGATCAGGAAAAGTGATCTCAGGCGTTCTCTTGGAATTGTTCTGCAGGATACAAATCTGTTTACGGGAACCGTAATGGATAATATCCGTTATGGAAAGCTGGATGCTACAGATGAAGCGTGTATGGACGCTGCAAAACTTGCCGGGGCACATGACTTTATTACCCGTCTTCCGGAAGGTTATCAGACCATGCTTACAGGAAATGGGGCAAATCTGTCTCAGGGACAGCGTCAGCTGCTGGCAATCAGCCGTGCCGCTGTTGCAGATCCCCCGGTTATGATATTGGATGAAGCCACATCGTCCATCGATACACGTACCGAAGCAATCGTACAGCGTGGGATGGATGCCCTGATGGAGGGCAGGACGGTATTTGTAATTGCCCACAGGCTTTCAACAGTAAAGAACTCTGATGTAATTATGGTATTGGATCACGGCCGCATCATAGAGCGTGGAAACCATGAAAAATTAATTAACGAAAAAGGAACTTATTACCAGCTCTATACAGGGGCGTTTGAACTGGAATAAGAAGTACTGATATAAAAAGTAAGAAAACCGCTGTTTTTTGGAACTGTAACAAATTGTTCCGAAAAACAGCGGTTTTTTAATGCCTGAAAAAGCTCACTTTTGGGCAGGTTCCCTGAGAGATATCGCGGAGTCCGGGCGCATGTTTGACAAACATTAAAACCGTGACAGCCAGAATTAAGAGGATTACTTCCGCTCCATAAGAAAGAAAGGTGTAAATCAGGAATGCAGTGGGAATTACTACTGCTCCCAAAGGAAGATAACCTGTTAAAAGGATAAAGAGTAATCCGATGATACAGGCGGCAAGTCCCCAGGGGGGAGAATACAGAACCAGAAGGATACAGGTGACAGCAACCCCTTTTCCCCCTTTAAAATGTTTCCAGACCGGGAAATTGTGTCCAAGGATAGCGCCCAGACCGGCATACAGGGTGGAGAGGTTTTGCGGCAGCGGGAACAGCCGGTTACAGAGCAGGCAGGCAAGAACTGTTTTTAAAATATCTCCGGCCAAAACCAGAATGCCGGCATATATACCCAGCTGCCGGGTAACATTTGCCATTCCGGGGTTTCCGCTTCCCAGGTCTTCGGGATGCTTCCTGAGCTTTATCCATACTACAAGCTCTGCGGTCAGGAGGTTTCCAAAAGCGTAGCCTACTATAAGGCAGATGATACGTGACATAAGTTCAGCTCCTTTCTGATATGATAACTGGTATCATATCATCAAAGAGGAAGATATAAAAGGGTACTGCTGTAAAAAATGGATCAGAGAATTTGTATTTTATATTTTTCCAGCCAGTAATTTACCTGTAGCATAAAGGCCAGCATCTGCGGTCCGGCCATCAGCTGCCCGTAAAATGGTTTTCCATAATCGGAGGGGCTGTTTAAAAATGCGTGGACTTTTTTAGAATCCAGGAATTGCCGTACCGGTGCCTGAGGATCGGCCAATACCTCCTTTAGTTGGTTCCCCAGTATTTTTTCATAGGAGGGATCATAAGTTTTGGGATACGGGCTCTTTCTTCTCCATAAGACTTCTTTTGGAACGATTCCTTCGCCGGCATGACGGAGGAGGCCTTTGACGATTCCATCCGGACATTTCATGCTCCAGGGGATATTCCACACATATTCCACAATCCGATGATCGGCCAGCGGAACCCTGGCTTCCAGACCGGAATACATGCTGGTACGGTCCATGCGGTCCAGAAGTGTCACCATGAACCATCGAAGATTTAGATAAGAGATTTCCCGTCTGCGTTTTTCCTCGCGGGACTCCCCTTCCAGAACCGGAGTTTCATGAATGGTCTTTTCGTATGCGGTGTGGGCATACTCATCCAGGGGTAAGGCGTGGATAACATCTTCCGACAGGAGAACCTTCCGTGGTTCCATATCCATGGACCAGGGAAAACTGTCGGTCTCAAATGCCTCTTTTTTATGGAACCAGGGATAGCCGCCGAAGATTTCGTCCGCACATTCTCCGGTCAGGGTCACTTTATTGTAGTCTACCACCTGAGAACAGAAGTAGAGCAGAGAGGACTCCACATCCGCCATATTGGGAAGATCCCTGGCGTCTACTGCTTTAAACAGATTCTCAATCATATCTGTGTTGCTGCATTCGAGAAAATGGTGCCTTGTTTCTGAATAAGCAGCCATTTTCTCAGCCCAGGGGCGGTCTTCGCTGGGCTGGAAGGAGTTGGACTGAAAGTATTTGCTGTTATCCTTGAAATCAAAGGAAAAAGTATTCAGTACTTTCCCCTGCTTTTTCAGTTCTCTGGCACACACGGCAGTAACCAGACTGCTGTCCACACCGCCCGAGAGGAAGGTACTGATGGGAATATCGGAAAGCATCTGTTTTTTAATGGAATCTTCCACTAACCAGCTGGTTTTTTCCACGGTTTTTTCAAAAGAATCCTCATGGGGGTGACTTTCCAGCTTCCAGTAGAAGTCATGTTTACAGCCGTGTCTTCCGATACAAAGAGACTCTCCCGGCAAGACCTCTAAGACTCCGTGAAAGACCCCCTTTCCGTATAATTTGGCAGGACCCAGAGCGAAAATTTCGCATAATCCATCCTGATCCAGAGAAGGTGAAATCCCGGGGTATTGAAACAGTCCTTTAATCTCAGAGGAAAATACAATGGTTTCGCCCGCCATGGTATAGAACAAGGGCTTTACTCCCAAACGATCCCGGAACAGAAAAAGCTGTTTCAGCCTGGAATCCCAAAGCGCGATAGCAAAAACTCCATTCAGTTTTTTTACATAGTCTGTTCCATGCAGCATATATCCGGCTAAAATTACTTCGGTATCACTTGTGGTTTCAAACCTGGCACCTTCTTCCTGAAGTTCCTTTTTTAATTCCGGCATATTGTAGATTTCTCCATTAAATACGATGCTGCATTCCCGCGAATCCTGCTTTCGGATCATCGGCTGGTGCCCGGTCATAAGATCGATAATTGATAACCGTACATGAGCCAGACCACAGCCCTGCTTCAGATAGATACCTTCGTCATCCGGGCCTCGCCGCTTCTGTACACGATTCATTTCATTTAATATATGTCTCCACTTTAAGGGGCTTTTTTCATAATTCTCCCTTGGATTATAAAATCCTGCAATTCCGCACATAGCTTCTCCTTTCCGTTATCGGATAACCGGCTGATATTGTTTGTTCAAAAGGGCGGCTTCCAGCGTCGGAATCAAAAGTTCCGTATGGGCAATCATGGAATTCGGCTTATTTTCAGGACTATCCTGCCCAAATGGAACGAAGAAGATGTGCTTCATATTCATTAGTAAACCAATATTTTTCATATTGATTCCCAGAGCATCGTTGGTAGAGATGGATATCACCAGGGGTCTTTCGTTCCTGAGATGTGCTTTAGCGGCCATCAGGGCAGGTGTGTCGGTAATACCATTGGCCAGTTTTGCAATGGTATTTCCTGTGCATGGGAGAATTACAACGATGTCCAGAAGTCCTTTCGGCCCGATGGGTTCTGCCTGGCCAATGGTCAGCATAGGTTCAATACCTGTGATACGTCTTGCCTCATCAACAAAATCCTGTGTTTTGCCGAAGCGGCTGTCTATTGTCTGAGAAGCATCGGAGAAGATGGTCTGCACAATTGCTCCCTCATCTGCAAGTTTCTGTAATTCTGTAAATACAGATTTATAGGTACAAAAGGAACCGGTAAAGGCTACACCTACTTTCTTTTCTTTTAAATTCATACCGTCAACCTCCTTAGATAAGTTATAGTTGGTGAGTTATAAACCGAATCATGGCATCGGCAGAGGATTTTGGCGCGTATTTGCCCGGAAGACCGGGGCAAAGATTTGCGGAAAGTCCCAGCCTGGCGGCTGCTTCATAGTCAACACCTCCGGGAGCCGTAGCGATGTCAATAATCAAGGCATTGGAGTTTAGTTTTTCTAAAAGATCTTTTGTGAGCAGTAAACCTGGTATTGTATTGAAGATAAAGGTAAAGTGCTCCAGCTTTTGCTCCAACTGATGTATGTCGATTGCCTGATCTGCCAGAATCTCTGCCTCTGCTCTGGCCTTGGAGCTTCTGGCACAGACGGTCACATTACAGAACATTCCTTTCAGATAAGATGCCAGGGTTCTGCCACATTTCCCATATCCAAGAACCAGGCAGGAACTTCGGTGAAGATTGTAAGGACTTTTTGAAATTGCTTCACAAATGGCCCCTTCAGCAGTGGCTATCGTATTATAGAACACAATCTCTTCCTCTTTCATGAAATCACAGGTGGAGATCCCCTTTTCTAATAAAGCCGTATTAAAAAATTCCGGTATGGAACCGGCAAAGAAATATTGGCCGTTTTGCAGAAGTGAACAAAGGCTTTCAAGCGTCAGATCTGTATTTAAAGTCTGCTGGTTGAAGACTCGATTCCGCACCAGGGGAACGGGGGCTATGATAGCTGAAGTGTTGCAGATGGCTTCTTCAATGGTAGAAGCATGACAGATGGAAGGATTGGCGGTTTCTGTACATAACGCATAATCGCATACTGTATATCCAAGGGAAGCTAACCCTTCACTGATATATACCTGACGCATATCGCCGCCGATAACAGCAAAATTAATATTTTTCATAAGATAGGCCTGACTCCTTGATGTCTGATAATCTCTTATTTACTATATGTTGCTTCAATATCTATTGACAAAACGGGCAAAATCAAATATGTTGATAGCAGAGTCATACGGTTACAGAGATGGATAAAGGAAAGGTGAGTATATGCAGGAGCATAAGGCTTTGCCTCTTGGGCGGGATGATTTTAGAAAAATTCTACGGGAGATTTTAAACAATGTACAGGAGTATCTTGTTGAATCCAATCGGGAAGCGGGGGAGGGAAGACCGGATATTCTAATTAAGAGTTACGATGTCAGAAAACCCGCTGTGATAATTGAAATCAAACATGCAAAGATGTTTAAGAATATAGATATGGAATCGCTTTTTATAACAAAAATTGTTGCGTAGTTAAAAACGAAGATACAAGGAGATAAATATATGGGATTTTCTTTAGATGTGAGTGTGCCGGTGCTGACGGTCTTTCTGCAAGGATTGCTCAGTTTCTTTTCCCCATGTGTACTGCCTCTGATACCGTTGTATATCGGTTATTTGTCAGGGGGAACCCATGTGGTTGGAGAAGATGGAAGAATCAGTTACCAGCGAAGTAAAGTAATGCTCAATACATTTTTCTTTGTGCTGGGGGTGAGTGCAGCCTTCTTTTTGCTGGGAATGGGAGTTTCTGCGGCGGGCAGATTTTTTAACAGCAATCAGATGCTGTTTGCCCGAATCGGAGGAATTCTGGTTATTCTATTTGGGCTTTATCAATTGGGGATTTTCGGAAAATCGGATATGTTGGGGAAAGAACATAGGCTTCCAATCAAAATGAATACGATGGCTATGTCACCCTGGGTGGCTCTGCTTATGGGTTTTACGTTCAGCTTTGCATGGACACCCTGTGTCGGTCCTGCTCTGGCGAGCGTGCTGCTTATGACAGCTTCAGCCGGCACAAAGGCTATGGGATTTCTGCTGATTGGCGTCTATACGCTTGGTTTTGTCCTGCCATTTCTGGCAGTGGGCCTGTTTACCAGCACGCTTCTTGACTTGTTTAAGAAGCATGGAAAAGTTGTTCGGTATACGGTAAAAATAGGCGGGATTTTGATGGTGTTGATGGGAATTATGATGTTTACAGGGAATATGAACTCAATTACGGGCTATTTATCAAAAGTATCTACAGCCACATCCCCGGAGAAAAAAGAGGAACAGAGCAGCAGTGCAGAGACAAAGCCGTCTGCGCAGAGCAATTCATCTGCAGAAGAACAGCAGGAACTGCCTGACAGCTATGATTTTACCCTGACCGATCAGTACGGAAACAGCCATACACTTTCAGAGTACAAAGGGAAAACAGTTTTCCTGAACTTCTGGGCCACATGGTGTCCTCCCTGCCGTGCGGAAATGCCTGATATACAGAAGATTTATGAAGAAACGAGTGCTGAAGGCAAGGAAGAGCTTGTGGTGTTGGGTATTGCTGCACCGGATTATGGAAAGGAGACATCAGAGGATGGAATCCTGCAATTTCTGGATGAAAACGGATATACATATCCGGTTCTGATGGATCCCGGAGGTAAGATATTTGCAGAATATGGAGTTTATTCTTATCCCACTACTTTTATGATTAACAAGGAAGGAAAAGTTTTTGGCTATGTCTCCGGCCAGATCAGCGAAGATACGATGAGAAGTATTATCAAACAGACGATGGAGGGCAAGAGGTAAAACGTATGGCAGGAACGATACAGCAGATTGCAGAACTGGCAGGTGTATCCCGGGGAACAGTGGACAGAGCCCTGAATCATCGTGGGAGGGTAAAACCGGAGGTGGCTGCAAGGATTGAGCAAATTGCCCATGAAATTGGCTATATTCCAAGACAGCAGAGAACCCTGCCGGGAAGTGAAAATCCGGAAAACAGGGTAAAAAGGATAGGAGTGATTACACAATTATCCGGGTCTTCTTTTATGATTTCGGTAAATCATGGCATAGAGGAGGCAAGGGAAAAGCTGAAAAACCAGAGGATAGAGGTCTTACTGAGGGAAAGCGCTTCTGTCGATGAAAGGGAACAGCTGATGTTTATAGATGATCTTGAAGCAGAGGGGATTGATGCCCTTGCCATCATGCCGGTGGAGTGTGACGATGTTCGTCTGCGGCTCAATCATCTGATACAAGAGAGGAATATCCCTGTTGTTACATTTAATACGGATATTGTAGGAACGGCACGTAGTTGCTTCGTAGGGCTGGATAACCGGAAAAGCGGACAGACAGCTGCCGGACTTATGGGTTTGATGATGCGGGGGAGAGGAAAGGTGCTGGGCATCACAGGCTACTTTTCCAACAGTGCGGGAAGTCAAAGGATGGACGGATTTCTGGAGGAATTGAAGAAAGGATTTCCTGACGTAGAGCCGGTAGGGGTGCAGAGCAGCTTTGACGATACCGGGGAAGTCGAAAAGATTATCCTCAATACCCTGGCGGCGTTTCCGGATCTGGAAGGAATTTTTCTGGCTTCCGGGGGACAGGCAGGAGTGAAAAAGGCTTTTGAACAATTGAAACCGGAAAAGCGTCCATATGTCATTATCTATGATTTGACGCCTAAGAATAAAATAGCACTAAAGGAAGGGACTGTAGACTTTCTTATCGATCAGGAAGGTTTCGAGCAGGGATATAGAGCCTTGTCTATTCTGGCCGATAAACTCTTATGGGGCAAAGAGCCGGATCGTGAATATATGTATACGGAAATCAGAATCAAAACAAGATATAATCTTTAATTATAATCTCTAATAGAAAACAACAGACCACCACTGGCCTCGAGACCGGTGGTGGTCTGTTGTTGTAGTAAATAGACAAAAATAAACATCGAATATTATGCAAAACATGAAAACGGATGGAAAAATGTTTTCTGTATTGCATAGGGTGCCAAGCATGTGCTAATATGACAATATAAATAAGCACATGAAAGCACGCAAATAATAAAAAGGCACGCAAAGCAGATTGGGTGTATGCAGGGCACGAGCAGGGAGGAAGAACTATGAGCTATGTGGATTTTGACGCATCGAGACCTATGGACATTGCACTTTTGGGACGTGTGGCTATCGATTTTAATCCTGCCTATAATGATCAGGTGAAAGAGGGATTTAAGCCATTGAAGGATGTCCATATGTTTGAAAAGTATGTGGGAGGGTCGCCTGCTAATATTGCCGTGGGGGTCACCCGTCACGGAATGAAGGCGGGATTTATCGGGAAGGTATCCGATGACCAGTTCGGAGACTTCGTGGTGGACTATTTTAATGGGGAAGGAATCGATACTTCTCAGATTACCAGATGTAAGGGAGGAGAAAAACTCGGATTGACTTTTACAGAAATGCTTTCCTCCAGGGAGAGCAGTATTCTGATGTATCGGAATTGCATTGCTGATTTACAGCTTCACGTGACGGATATCGATGAAGATTACATAAAGCAGACAAAAGCACTTTTAATTTCGGGTACGTCTCTTGCGGAAAGTCCATCCAGGGAGGCGGCTTTAAAAGCCGTAATGCTGGCGAAGAAAAACCATACCAGGATTATCTTCGACATAGATTACCGGGCATATAACTGGAAAAATAAGGATGAGATTTCTATATACTACTCTGCAGTGGCTAAAGAGGCGGACATTATTATGGGTTCGCGGGAGGAATTTGACCTGACTGAAAACCTGATAAAACCAGGGATGTCTGACGAAGAATCGGCCGCTCTGTGGCAGGGATACCATGCAAAAATTGTTGTGATTAAGCATGGAATGAAAGGTTCCACTGCTTATACCTGTGACGGGCAGCGCTATTCCATTAAACCTTTTCCTGTAGAGGCCAGAAAAGGATTTGGAGGCGGTGACGGGTATGGAGCGGGATTTTTATACGGTTTATATCAGGGATGGGAGATCATTGACTGTCTGGAATTTGGTTCCGCTGAAGCTTCTATGATGGTGAGAAGTAATAATTGCTCGGATGATCTTCCGGGCCCGGATGAAGTACATGCATTTATAAAAGATGAAAAAGAAAAATTTGGCGAGATGATAGCGAGGGTATAAGACAGGAAAGGAGCGAGAAGGATGGGAGATACAACAAGAATGACGGTTGCGCAGGCGATTGTGAAATTTCTGGACCGACAGTATGTTTCCATGGATGGAGTTGAGTCTAAATTCGTAGAAGGGTTTTTTACCATATTCGGACATGGAATTGCAGTGGGATTAGGGGAAGCACTGGATACGAATCCGGGACAGCTGAAGATTATGCAGGGAAGGAACGAACAGGGAATGTGCCATACGGCCATTGCATTTGCAAAGCAGAAGAACAGGAAGGCCATCATACCGTGTGCCTCTTCCATAGGTCCCGGAGCAGCCAATATGGTGACCGCATGTGCCACCGCTACCGTAAATAATATACCGCTTCTGGTATTTCCGGCAGATACATTTGCCTCCCGGCAGCCGGATCCCGTACTGCAGCAGCTTGAGCAAAGCAGCAGCCTGGCAACGACTACAAACGATGCATTTAAACCGGTCTGCAAGTATTGGGACAGAATCAACCGTCCGGAGCAGGTGATGACAGCGCTTGTAGGTGCCATGCGGGTGTTAACCGATCCGGCCGAAACCGGAGCCTGTTGTATCGCACTTCCCCAGGATGTAGAGGGGGAATCCTATGATTATCCGGATTATTTCTTTCGGAAACGGATTCATAGAATTACCCGTCCGGTGGCCGTACAAGAAGAAATCGAAGAGATTGCAGACATCATTGCCCGGGCAGAGAAACCCTTGCTGATTGTGGGCGGAGGTGTCCGATACTCCGAAGCAGGTGAGACAGTGGAAAGATTCTGCGAAGAGTTTCATATTCCCTTTGGGGAGAGCCAGGCGGGAAAGAGCGCCTGCAAATCCAGCCATCCTTACTGCCTGGGAGGAATCGGGGTAACCGGGACTTATGCCTCCAATATTATTGCACAGGACGCAGATGTGGTCATCGCTGTAGGCTCCCGGCTGTCTGACTTCACGACAAGTTCCAAGCACCTGTTCCGAAACAAGGATGTAAAGATGGTGACGATCAATAACAATCGCTTCCATGCCTATAAGATGGATGCAGTTAAAGCCGTGGGAGATGCGGAGGCAACACTTCATGCATTGGCGGAAGAACTGAGGAGCCGGAAGTATCTTTCTTCTTACAAAGGAGAGATAGAAGCGGCAAAAGCGGTCTGGAATAAAGAACTGGAGCGCCTGGGAGGAATTACCTATACAGGTGAAGACTTTGTGCCGGAAATTCAAGCCAGGGATCCCCGGACTATACCGGAATTTGTCAGGATGACGGGGGGAAGCATCACACAGACAGCGGCCCTTGCGGCGATTAATAGAAGTATTAGTAAAGACGCTACGATTATTACCGCAGGGGGCTCCCTTCCAAGCTGTATGCAGCGGATGTGGAGAACGGATAAAAGAGGTGGATATCATGCAGAATATGGATATTCCTGTATGGGATATGAAGTAGCGGCCACACTGGGTGTAAAATTTGCTGAGCCGGATAATGAAGTCTATTGTGTCGTGGGAGATTCCAGCTTCCAGATGCTGCACAGTGAAATTATGACCATTATGCAGGAACGAAAAAAAGTAAATATTCTGATTTTTGATAATTGTGGATTTGGATGTATTAATAATCTGGAGATGAATCATGGGATTGGCAGTCTGGCCACTGAATTTAGATATACGGATGGCAGGAAGCCTGCAGGAAATCTGATTCCTGTGGACTATGCCAAAATCGGAGAAGGATATGGTCTGAAAACCTATACCTGTAAGACCATCGAGGAATTGGTCAAGGCCCTGGAGGATGCGAAACAACAGGAGACTGCCTGCCTTTTTGATTTAAAAGTAATCCCCAAGACCATGACAGACGGATATGAATCCTGGTGGAATGTGGGCATAGCGACCACATCGGAGAAGGAAAGCGTACGGGATGCCTGTGCGGGGGTTATGAAAGGCCGCACAGAAGCGAGAGATTATTAAAGGAGGTTGCAGGATGGAAAAACTATTTGGTTACCCTGAGTTTGATGCAGGCGGTGAACAGGTACTCACCACCTATGAAAATGAATACAAAGAGATGCAGATGGATATCCGGGTCTACCGGATGAAGGCAGGAGATACAAGAGCTTTTATAAAAAACGGAGAAGAGATGGCAATCCTGCTGCTTTCCGGTAAACTCTCCTTTACCTGGGGGGGAGAGCATAAAGAGGTCAGCAGAAAAGATGTATTCACCGAAGGACCCTGGTGTGTACATGTATGCAGTGCAACAGAAGTGAAGGTGGATGCGCAGGAGGATTCTGAGATACTTGTTCAGTGCACCCGCAATGACAAAGTATTTCCGGCCAGAATCTATGCTCCAAAAGATGCGCCCTGGGGATATTCCTGTGTGGGCAAATTCGGTAATGTAGCAAAACGGAGGGTGAATACGATCTTTGATCATGATATTGCGCCCTACTCCAACATGGTATTGGGAGAAGTATTAAACGACAGGGGAAACTGGTCAGGATATCTGCCGCACAGACATCCACAGCCGGAAACCTATTATTTTAAATTTGACCGTCCGGAAGGATTTGGAGCAAGCTTTGTGGGAGATCGGGTGTTCAAGAGTGTTGATGGCAGTTTTTCAGCGATTCCGGGAGGAGAATTACATCCTCAGGCAGTGGCACCTGGATTTCAGATGTATACCTGCTGGATGATCCGCCATATAGAAGGGAACCCATGGCTGCAGACAGACCGCTGCGAGGATGAAAGATATACCTGGCTTCATGAAGCGGACTTGTAATTAAATTTAAACCTAAGGATTATAAGGAGAAAAGTAAGATGGTAAGAATAGGAATTATCGGGGCAGGCAGGATAGGAAAGGTACATATCACAAGTATTAGTACCAGAATAAAGGATGCAGTGATTAAAACAGTTGCGGACCCATTTATGAACGAGGAGACGGAGCTCTGGGCAAAAAGCATGGGAGTTGTCCACACAACGAAAGATTATAAAGAGATTATAGATGATCCTGAGATTGATGCGGTACTGATCTGTTCTTCCACAGACACGCATTCCCCGATTTCTCTGGAAGCCATTCGTGCGGGTAAGCATGTGTTTTGCGAGAAGCCGATTGACCATGACGTGGAAAAAATCAAAAAGGTTGTTGCCGCACTGGAAGGAACCGGGCTAAAGTACCAGGTGGGCTTTAACAGGAGATTTGACCATAATTTTGAGGCAATGCAGCAGGCAGTGGCAGCGGGGAAGATAGGTAAGCCGCAAGTCATTAAGATTACTTCACGGGATCCGGAACCGCCCGGAATTGATTATGTGAAGGTATCCGGCGGGATGTTTCTGGATATGACCATCCATGATTTTGATATGGCTTGTTTTCTGACTGGCTGTGATGCCACAGAGGTCTATGTGCAGGCAGCGAATCTGGTGGATCCTGCCATCGGAGAAGCCGGAGATGTGGATACGGCGGTCATAACATTACAGATGGAAAATGGAGCCATAGCGGTGATTGATAACTGCAGAAAAGCAGTTTATGGATATGACCAGAGGGCGGAGGTCTTTGGCTCGGAGGGTATGATTTCCATAAGCAATGACAGCCAGTCCCAGGCAGTCTTAAGCAATTCGGAAGGCGTAACGGCCGAGAAGCCCCTGTACTTTTTCCTGGAACGCTATATGGAAGCTTATGGAAAAGAAATTGCAGCCTTTGTAGATGCAATCGAAAATAAGAAAGAGACCCCATTGAATGTCATGGATGGATTACGTCCTGTTTTGATGGGACTGGCTGCGAAGAAATCCTATGAGGAACACAGACCGGTAAAGATTTCGGAAATCAATTAAGGAGAATTATTTTATGTTAGACAGAGCAAAAGTGAAATTGGGAATTGCCCCCATCGCATGGACGAATGATGATCTTCCGGATCTGGGAAAAGAGAATACCTTTGAACAGTGTATCAGTGAGATGGCACTGGCCGGGTTCACGGGTTCTGAGGTTGGAAACCGCTACCCCAGAGATACGGACGTGTTAAAAAAAGCACTTGCTTTAAGAGGAGTTGAAATCTGTAACCAGTGGTTTTCTTCATACCTTATCAGCAGGCCTTTTCAAGAGGTGGAAAAAGAATTTCGGGCACAGCTTACATTTTTAAAGATCATGGGAGCGAAAATTATCGGGGTATCCGAGCAGAGTTACAGCGTGCAGGGGAAGCAGGATACTCCAATCTTCGGACACAAGTATGAGATGAAGGATGAGGAATGGGAAATCTTCTGCCGGGGCTTAAACAGACTGGGGAGGATAGCAAAAGATGCGTATGGAATCAGTCTGACCTTTCATCACCACATGGGAACGGTCGTACAGAATCCGGATGAGGTGGAACGTATGATGAAGGGTACGGATTCCGAATATGTCAGTCTGTTATACGACACCGGACACTTTGCCTACTGTGGGGCAGACCCGCTTGAAATGCTTCAGAAATACATAGACCGCGTAAAACATGTACACCTGAAAGATATACGTCCTGAAATTGTGGAGAAGGTGAAACAAGACAACTTGAGCTTTCTGGAGGGTGTCCGCCTGGGCGCATTTACAGTACCCGGGGACGGCTGCATTGACTTTGTGCCGATCTTCCAGACGCTCGAAGAAGCGGGGTATGAGGGATATATGCTGGTAGAAGCGGAACAGGATCCCGCCAGGGCAAATCCGCTGGAGTATGCTGTTAAGGCAAGAAAATTTATTGCGGAAAAGACGGGGTTATAGTTGGTAATTTAGACAAAATGATTTCTAATTCGGGTGGATTCATTGACACAATGTTGAGAATTTATTATAATAATAAAAGTGATATAAGGTGTTATCACTTTTAATAGCAAAGTATGCAGGGAAAGCTGCCGGTGGCAGGTTTTCTGTATGCCAAAGTATGCAAGGAAAGCTGCCGGTGGCAGGTTTTCTGTATTATGTGACAGAAATTCTTAACAGGCACCGAAAAGAGACAGGGAATGATTGTTATCGGGCGAAGGATTCCGTTAGCATCATTCCCTTCTTATAGTGTAAAGGAAAAAACAGATGAAACATCAGAAGGGGCTGGAAAATGCTTATGTAATAAAGGACTCAAAAAAACTCCGCATGGGTTATACCACTGGCTCCTGCGCAGCGGCGGCGGCCAAAGCCGCGGCCGGGATGCTGCTTACCGGTGATTTAGTGGAAGAGGTTGCACTGATGACGCCCAGGGGGATATTATTGCATCTGCTGATAGAAGATATCCGGATGAAGTACGATGATAACAGAAAAGTGAAGGAGGTCAGCTGCGCCGTACAGAAGGATGGGGGAGACGACCCGGATGCAACGCATGGAGCCTTTATCTATGCCACTGTGACCAGACAGGAGCGGGGGATTACCATTGACGGTGGAAAAGGCATTGGCAGGGTGACGAAGCCGGGACTTGCCCGCCTGGTTGGCGAGGCTGCTATCAACCCGGTACCTTACCGGATGATAGAAGAGGAAACAGCAAAAGTCTGTAAAGAAAATGCATATCAGGGAGGGATGAAGGTCATAATCAGCGTACCTGAAGGGGAGAAACTTGCAGCGAAAACCTTTAACCCAAGGCTTGGCATCACAGGAGGAATTTCCGTACTGGGAACCAGCGGTATTGTGGTGCCTATGAGCGAGGACGCCCTGATTGCCAGCATCCGTCTGGAGATGCAGACCCTGACGGCACAGGGAGCGGAATACCTTCTGATTACGCCCGGGAATTACGGAGAGGCATTTGCCTCCCGGATGCATAAACTGAACCGGAGTACGGAGATGAAATGCAGTAATTATGTCGGTGAAACCATCGATATGGCGGTGGAGCTGGGCATAAAAGGAATTTTGTTTATCGCCCATATCGGGAAATTTATCAAGGTTTCCGGCGGAATCATGAATACCCATTCCCGGAATGCCGACTGCCGGGCGGAGCTTATGGCAGCAGCTTACCTGCGGGCGGGGGGAGAGGCCGATACGGCACGCAGAATCTTAAGCACATATACAACAGAAGAAGCTCTTGATCTATTGGTTCATTCGGTTCATTCAGAAGAAGATATGTTAGAAAAGACCATGGAACAGGTTTGCGAAAAAGTTGAATTCTATCTAAAAAACAGATGCCGGGACAGGATACAGATTGGAGCAATCTTATTTTCCCAAACAAAAGGAAAATTGGGGGAGACATCCGAGGTACAGAATCTGATGGAGAAAATAAACAGAGGAGAAATATAAATGACAGCAAAACTATATGGAATCGGCGTGGGCCCCGGAGATCCGGAGCTATTGACTTTGAAGGCGCTGCGTATAATCAGAGAAAGTGATGTGGTGGCATTGCCCGGTGAGAATCCAGGCGATACGGTAGCATATAAAATCGTGGTTCAGGTATATCCCGGACTGGCAGGGAAAGAGCTTCTTGCGGTTCCGATGCCCATGACAAAAGACCCTATGAAGCTGGAAACAAGCCACAGACAGGGAGCGGAAGCAGTGACAGCCCTTTTGGAGCAGGGCAGGCAGGTAGCATTTCTGACATTGGGTGATCCGACGGTTTATTCTACTTATCTCTATGTACATAAAAGAGTGGAGGACGCCGGATATCCGGTAGAAATCATAAGCGGAATCACTTCTTTTTGTGCGGTGGCGGCCAAATTAAATATAGGTCTTGTGGAAAAGGCGGAACCGCTGCATGTTGTTCCGGCTTCTTACCAAATTGAAGATTCCCTGAAACTGCCGGGAACCAAGGTTTTGATGAAGGCGGGAAAGCGGCTTGGACATGTAAAGCAGATGCTGAAAGAATATGGGGAAGAAGCGGTGATGATAGAGAACTGTGGAATGCCCGATGAAAAAATCTATAGAAGCGTAGATGAAATTCCTGAAGATGCAGGCTACTATTCTTTAATCATTGTAAAGGAGAAAAACAAATGATACATTTTGTGGGAGCGGGCTCCGGAGCGCCGGATCTGATTACGATACGGGGCAAGAAATATCTGGAAGAGGCTGACGTGATTATTTATGCAGGTTCTCTGGTGAATCCAGAACTTTTAGAATATAAAAAGGAGGGATGCGAGGTATACAACTCTGCAAAGATGACCCTGGAAGAAGTGATTTCAGTCATGCTAAAAGCAGAGGAGGGAGGGTGCATGACCGTCCGGCTGCATACCGGAGATCCCTGTATTTACGGTGCAATCCGGGAACAGATGGATGTGCTGGATGAGAAAGGGATTTCTTATGACTCATGCCCGGGTGTCAGTGCGTTCTGCGGAGCGGCATCGGCGCTGAATCTGGAGTATACTTTGCCAAATGTCTCTCAGAGTGTGATTATCACCAGGATGGCAGGAAGAACTCCAGTCCCGGAAAAGGAAAGCATAGAGTCATTTGCGGCACATCAGGCAACGATGGTTGTTTTTTTGAGCACAGGAATGCTGGAGGAATTAAGTAAGCGGCTGATGGAAGGGGGATATTCGAAAGATACACCGGCGGCCATCGTGTACAAGGCAACCTGGGAGGATGAGAAAACCTGTATCTGTACGGTTGCTACACTGGCAGAGACGGCAAAAAGAGAAAACATTACAAAAACAGCCCTGATGATTATAGGCGATGCAGTGTCTCATGGAAATTATGACCGCTCGCTGTTATATCATCCGGAATTTACAACAGAATTCAGAAAGGGAACCTTAGAGTAAGATTATTATGATGAAGATAGCGGGAGTATGTTTTACCCAGGGCGGATTTACATTGTTAAAGCAGTTACAGGAGATTCTTTTAAAAGAAGGAAATGAAGTCAATATCGTATTCAAAAGCCGTTTTGCCCAAAATGGCCATCCTGCCGAGCTTAAAGAGGATCTAAAGGACTGGACAAGAAAGCGTTTTATAGATAGTGATGCCATTATCTTTGTGGGAGCTACGGGAATCACGGTACGGACAATCGCCCCCTTTGTTAGAGATAAGCGCCAGGATCCGGCAATTATTGTATTAGATGAACGGGGAAAGTTCTGTATTCCGTTGTTGTCCGGTCATATCGGAGGAGCGAATGAATTGGCCGGATGGCTGGCCGAACAGATTCACGCAGTCCCGGTGGTGACCACGGCTACAGATGCTTACGGAAAATTCGCTGTGGATGTTTATGCGACGCAGAACCATATGACATTGTCAAATATGACCTATGCAAAGGAAGTGTCGGCTTCCCTGCTAAGCGGATATCCGGTGGGATTTCAGAGCGATTTTCCTGTAACAGGGGATTTGCCGGAAGGAATTGTATGGGCAGAAGAACTGAAGCCGGATAATCCGGAGGAAGTTACCTTGGGAATCAGTATCAGTCCTTCGTATCAGAACAAATATTTTGACCATTGCCTGTGGCTGATTCCCCCTTGTATCACGGTTGGAATCGGCTGCAGGAAAGGAAGCAGTGCAGAACAGATTGAAAAACTGTTCCACGATGTTTTAAAAGAACATTATATCTATCCCGAAGCGGTCTGCCAGGTGGCTACGATAGATCTGAAAGCCGATGAACCGGGGTTGTTGGAATTTTGTGAGAAGAATCATCTTCCGCTTATAACCTATACACCCGATGAATTAAGGCGGGCAGAGGGAAGTTTTCTGGCGTCGGAATTTGTGGAGGACGTTACGGGTGTGGATAACGTATGCGAGCGAAGTGCTGCTTTGGCCGGTGAAGGAGAAGTGATTGTGAGAAAAACATGTGCCGACGGTGTAACCTGTGCATGTGTGAAAAAAGACTGGAGGATATGTTTTGAATAAAATCTATGTGGTGGGCATAGGGCCGGGTGCTTATGAAAAGATGACAATTGAAGCGGCTGAGGTTTTAAGAAACAGTGATACAATTATTGGATATACCGTTTACGTGGATCTGGTAAAAGAACATTTTCCGGGAAAAAACTTTCTGACAACACCCATGAAGAAGGAGGTGGACCGCTGTGTTCTTGCATTTGAAGAAGCCCAAAAGGGGCATGTGGTTTCCATGATCTGCAGTGGAGATACAGGAGTCTATGGTATGGCTGGTCTGATGTATGAGGTGGGTACCCGTTACCCTGAGGTGGAACTTCAGATTATACCGGGTGTTACAGCGGCTTTGGGAGGAGCGGCGGTTCTGGGCGCGCCGCTGATTCATGATTTCTGTCTGATCAGCTTAAGCGACCTTCTTACTCCCTGGGAAAAGATTGAAAGCAGACTGCTTCATGCATCAGAAGCGGATTTTGCAATCTGTCTCTATAATCCCTCCAGTAAAAAACGTAAGGATTATCTGATGAAGGCCTGTGACTTGATGTTGCAGCATAAAAGCCCGGATACGGTATGCGGAACGGTGGCGTACATCGGCCGGGAGGGGGAAAATGTGCAGGTGATGACCTTAAAAGAGCTAAGAGATGTAAAAGCAGATATGTTCACTACAGTTTTCATCGGAAATTCCCAGACGAAGAATATAGACGGACATATGGTGACACCAAGAGGGTACAGGGATGTTTAAAGCAAGAGTACTGTTGTTTGCAGGAACCATAGAAGGAAGAACACTGGCGGAATTTTTAAGACGTCATGGGATTCCCACATGGGTCTGTGTAGCTACGGAATATGGCGGAAGTCTGATTGAAGAAGATTCTTTTCTTCATGTATCGCATGAAAGACTGGATGAGAAGCAGATGGAGGCTCTGATGGGTCAGATGCAGGGTGTTCTGGTTGTTGATGCCACCCACCCCTATGCTGCCGAGGTTACCGGAAATATCAGACGTGCCGCGGGTCAGGTGGGATGCGAATATCTGCGCCTGCTGCGTTTGGGCGACGGCAGGAACGAAGACAATACGGTATATGTGGAGTCGGCGAGTGCTGCCGTAAAGTGGCTGAATGTGCGGGAAGGAGCTGCGCTGCTGACTACAGGAAGCAAGGAACTGGGTGAATTCACAAAGGTACAGAATTTTGAAAAGCGGCTGTATGCCAGGGTGCTCTCTCTGCCCAAAGTGGTGGAACAATGTGCTAGTCTGGGATTTACAGGCAAGCATCTGATCTGCATGCAGGGACCGTTTTCCACAGAGATGAATACCGCCATGATCCGGCAGTATGGAATCCGCTATCTGGTGACGAAGGATACGGGTGCTGCCGGAGGGTTTCCGGAAAAGGCCGAGTCTGCAAGAATAACCGGAATCACACTTCTGGTTATCGGAAGGCCGGTACAAGAAAAGGGCTTGTCCCTGACAGAATGCAAGCATGAGTTGTGTAGAAGATTTCAGATCTCAGGCAAACCAGAGATTGCGCTGGTGGGCATCGGCATGGGCGTCCAGGAGGGAATGACCTGTGAGGCCCGGCAGTGGTGCCAAAGGGCTGACCTGCTGATCGGAGCAGCCCGGATGACCGAAGGAATTGTTCTGCCGGGACAGGCTGTCTGTCAGGAATATCAGCCTGAAAAGATAACCGCTTATATCGGGGACCACCCTGAATTTGAAAGAATAGGGATTCTGCTTTCCGGAGATGTGGGATTTTATAGTGGAGCGAAACGCCTGCTGCAGGCACTGCCGGAGCAAACGAAAGTATTTCCGGGGGTGGCTTCGCTTGTGTCCTTTTGTGCAAAACTGAAGGAATCCTGGGAGGATGCAGCCCTGCTCAGTGCACATGGAAAGCCTTGTAACCTGATAGGGGAGATTCAGCGGCATGAAAAGATATTCGCTCTGCTCGGAAAAAGCGGGCAAGTAAAGGAGCTTTGTGGAAAACTCCTGGAATATGGCATGGACGATGTGGAAATCTCCATCGGAGAGCGGTTGTCCTATCCGGAAGAACGGATATTAAAAGGATATCCAAAAGATTTTCTGGAGATTGAGACAGATCCACTGGCAGTGATTCTGGTTAAGAATACGAAGGCACGGCGCTTTGTGACTCATGGTTTGTCGGACGAAGCATTCTTAAGGGATAAGGTACCCATGACCAAGGAGGAAATCCGTGAGGTTTCTATCTGTAAACTGCATCTGGGGCAGGATTCTGTTATCTATGATGTAGGGGCAGGGAGCGGCTCCCTGTCTGTGGAGATGGCACTCATATCCTATAAAGGAAAAGTCTATGCCATCGAAAAGAATCCAGAAGCGGTAAAACTCCTGAAGAAAAACCATAGTAAGTTTGGCACGGACAATATGGAGATTGTGGAGGGCTGCGCTCCGGAAGCATTGAAAGATTTGCCTTCTCCTACACATGCTTTTATCGGTGGTTCCTCCGGGAACCTGAAGGAAATCTGCGAAGCATTACTGGTCAAGAATCCGAAGGTACGTCTGGTCATAAATGCCATTACGCTGGAAACGGTGGCGGAGGTCCTTAAGGGATTAAGGGAGCTTCCTGTGTGCCGGCAGGAAATTGTTCAGATAAGTGTTTCGCGTTCCAAAGAGGCAGGACGGTATCATATGATGATGGGACAAAATCCTGTCTATATTATCTCCTGTGAAGGAGGAATTACGTCATGAAGATCCCCAGAATATTATTAACTGCACCCTCCAGTGGCAGTGGAAAAACATTGATTACCTGTGGGATTTTAAACCTGCTGAAAAAGCGGGGACTTATGCCTGCATCGTTTAAATGCGGACCGGACTTTATCGATCCCATGTTTCATACAACCGTGATTGGAACACAGAGCTGGAATCTGGATACGTTTTTTACAGATCCGGATACAACCTGTTATCTATTTGAAAAACATGCAAAAGAGTGCCAGATTGCGGTGATGGAAGGGGTAATGGGCTTCTATGATGGCATCGCCGGAATCAGTACAAGGGCCAGTGCCTATGATGTGGCAAGGATAACGAAAACACCGGCGATACTCATTGTGGATGCAAAGGGGGCCAGTGTTTCAATAGGAGCGCTGATTAAAGGGTTTAAGGAATACCGGGAGGACAGCCCGATTGCCGGGGTCATTTTAAACAGGCTTTCTCCCATGATGTACTCCAGAATGAAGGAGCTGATTGAGAAAGAAACCAATGTTTCCGTACTGGGCTATGTACCGGTTTTGAAAGATTGCATACTGGAAAGCCGTCATCTGGGTCTTGTACTTCCTGGAGAAGTGGAACAGCTGCAGCAAAAACTGGATGCTTTGAGTGAAATTCTGGAGGAATCACTGGAGGTGGGAAAATTACTGGAGCTGTCCAGGAGTGCCAAAGAGCTGGACTACGACATGGAAAAGATCCGTACGGTACGCTGCGGTTTGCATTTTCCCCCAAAAAAGCAAAACTTCCGGGAAAATCCGCAGCGGAAAAAAGTCAGCATCGGACTTGCACAGGATGAGGCTTTTTGTTTTTTCTATAAAGACAACCTGGAACTGCTGGAGGATTTAGGCGCGGGTTTTGTACCTTTTTCCCCCATTCATGATAAAAAACTGCCGGATGGGCTGGATGGATTTATGCTGCATGGGGGATATCCGGAGTTGTATGCAGAGGCTTTAAGTGCAAATCACTCCATGCAAGCCAGTATCCGGGAGGCTTTGGAGCGGGGAATACCGGTTGTTGCAGAATGTGGAGGTTTTATGTATCTTCATCAGGAGATGGAAGACATGGAAGGAAATCCCTGGCCCATGGTGGGTGCCATAGAAGGAAGGGCTTACCATACAGAACATTTGAACAGATTTGGATATATTACACTGGAAGGAAATGGAGCATTTGGCCGCGAGACGGGGCCGATTCCTGCTCATGAGTTCCATTATTTTGATTCTACCTGCTGCGGAGAAGCGTTTACAGCCAGAAAACCGCTTAGTAAGCGGAGTTGGAAGTGTATTCATAGCAGTGAAAACCTATTTGCGGGATTTCCCCATCTATACTATTATGGAAATCCCAGATTTGCAGAAGCTTTTTATAAAAGATGTGAAGAGAGGGCCAGGAGATGATTTACTATACGCTTCCGGCTGTGGTGCTGGGATTTATATTGGACCTGATTGTTGGAGATCCACACTGGCTGTATCACCCGGTTCGAATGATCGGAAAACTGATTGACGGATTTGAATATCTGCTTCGTGCCATCTTTCCAAAGTCAAAAAGGGGAGAGCGGGCTGCCGGTGGGCTTCTGGTGATTTTGGTAGCCGGAATCAGCACGGCTGTACCGGCGGTAATTTTGTACCTTTTATATCATAAAGTGAATGTCTGGGCGGGATTTATATTGGAAGCCTTCTGGTGCTATCAGCTTCTGGCAACAAAGGCCTTAAAGGTAGAAAGTATGAGAGTTCATAAGGCACTCACAGAAGGAACGCTTCCGGAGGCACGGACAGCCGTATCCATGATTGTGGGAAGAGATACCGCAAAACTGGATGTGGAGGGAGTGACCAAAGCGGCAGTGGAAACGGTGGCAGAGAATACTGCAGACGGCATTATTGCACCACTTGTATTCCTGATGCTCGGCGGAGCGGCAGCGGGATTCTTTTATAAATCCATCAATACGATGGATTCCATGGTGGGCTATAAGAATGAGAAATACAGGTATTTTGGTACGGCTGCTGCGAAGACGGATGACGTGGTCAATTTTCTTCCGTCCAGAATTGCGGCATGGCTGATGATTGCCGCAAGCTTTTTGATTGCATTGAATGGAAAGCAGGCAGGAAAAATCTATCGAAGGGACCGGCTGAACCACAGCAGTCCGAATTCGGCCCAGACAGAGTCTGTGATGGCAGGAGCACTGGGGGTACAGTTGGCCGGAAATGCCTCTTACTTTGGACGCACCGTGGAGAAACCTTCGATTGGTGATCCTTTAAGACCTGTGGTACCCAGGGATATCGTGAGAGCAAATCAGCTTATGTACGTCACGGCAAGTCTGGCTTTAATTTTATGCGGAGTCTTACGATGGATTCTGTTGCTTTTGTAAAGGAGTCGCGAATGATGAAAGAGCAAATACATGGAGGAGATGTGTACCGGCATCCGGAGGCACTGGATTTTTCTGCCAATATGAATCCTTTGGGAACACCTGAGTCGGTAATTCGTGCTGCACAGGAAGGTGTAAATAAGATTTGTAATTATCCGGATGTGCAGCAGCTAAACTTAAAAAAAGCACTTTCGGCATATGAAGAGGTTCCGGCAGATGCACTGATCTGCGGGAATGGAGCAGCGGAATTGATTTTTATGCTGACACTGGCTTTAAAGCCAAAAAAAGCAGTAGTTCTTGCACCTACATTTGCGGAATACGAACTGGCATTAAAAAGTGTGGGGTGCCGGGTGGAACAGGTACAACTCACCGAGGAAGATGGTTTTGAACTGAAAAGTATCAAAGAGATCTGTGCTTCGCTCGCTTCCGGTGCCGAGCTGGTCTGCCTCTGTAACCCGAATAACCCTACAGGGAAACTGATGGAGAGGGATCTGATCCTGGGGATTTTGGAGCAGTGCAGGAAGAACCATGCCACACTTTTGCTGGATGAATGCTTCAATGACTTTATTGATGAGCCGGAAAAATACACCCTAAAGCAGCACCTGTATGCGTATCCGGAACTTTTTCTTCTCAAAGCATTTACAAAGAGGTATTCTATGGCAGGGATTCGGCTTGGGTATGGGATGTGCGCAGATATTAAGTTACTGGAACACATGAGAAACTGTGTTCAGCCCTGGAATCTGTCCATACCTGCCCAGGATGCGGGAGTCGCTGCCTTAAGGGAAACGGAATATCTTGAGAGAGCCAGACTTCTGGTCTCAAAAGAGCGCCTCTGGCTGAAAGAAGAGATGAAAAAGCTGGGTCTGAAGGTTTATGACTCAAAAGCAAACTATATTTTCTTTAAGGGTCCTGTGGACCTGGTGGAACATTGTCTGGAAAAACAGGTCCTGATTCGGGACTGCAGTAATTATGTGGGACTGGAAAAAGGATTTTACCGTGTGGCGGTTAAGCAGCATGAAGAGAACGAACGATTGATAGAAGCACTGAAGTAGATTTGGAGGCAGAATATGGCAAAGGCGATTATGATTCAGGGTACCATGTCGAATGCAGGGAAAAGTCTGATAGCGGCAGGATTGTGCAGGATTTTTAAACAGGACGGATATCGGGTGGCGCCATTTAAGTCCCAGAATATGGCCTTAAATTCCTATATTACCAAAGAAGGTCTGGAGATGGGGCGCGCACAGGTGATGCAGGCAGAAGCAGCAGGAATAGAGCCGGCAGTGAATATGAACCCCATCCTCTTAAAACCTACCAACGATACAGGTTCCCAGGTTATTGTAGGCGGGGAAGTGATTGGAAACATGAGCGCACGGGATTACTTCAAGTATAAGCCGCAGCTCTTTCCCAAGGTTATGAAAGCCTATCAGGAGCTTTCGGATGCATACGATATCATTGTCATAGAAGGAGCCGGAAGCCCGGCAGAGATCAATCTTAAGGCGGACGATATTGTAAATATGGGTATGGCAAAACGTGCCAAGGCGCCTGTACTTTTAGTGGGAGATATAGACAGGGGGGGAGTATTTGCCCAGCTGATCGGCACGGTCATGCTCCTGGAAGAGGATGAGAAAAACCTGGTGAAAGGACTGATTATCAACAAATTCCGTGGAGATAAGAGCATATTGGATCCCGGTGTTGTCATGCTTGAGGAACGCTCCGGCAAGCCGGTAGTGGGTGTGGCTCCTTATCTGGATATTGAAGTTGAGGATGAGGACAGCCTGACTGAACGGTTTGACGGAAACCAGGAAGTTGGATTCATTGACATCGCAGTAATCCGGGTTCCCAGGATTTCTAATTTTACCGACTTTAATCCGTTCGAACGTATGCCGGGGGTCTCGCTTCGCTATGTAACCAGAGTGAACGAACTGAAGACCCCGGATATGATCATTTTGCCCGGCACAAAAAATACTATGGAGGATTTACTCTGGATGCGCCAAAATGGACTTGAAGCTGCAGTTTTGAAAAAAGCCGCATCAGGCACGCTGATTTTCGGTGTATGCGGCGGATATCAGATGCTGGGAGAGACCCTGTCGGATCCGATGGGTGTGGAGGCCGGAGGAACGATACAAGGCATGGGACTGCTTCCGGTGGATACAGTATTTGCGGATGATAAGACAAGGACACGGGTATACGGGACATTTGAAGGCATTCAGGGGACCCTCTGCGAATTAAATGGGATAAAACTGGAAGGGTACGAGATTCACATGGGGATTTCCACCTTGAAAGATGGGGCGAAGCCTTTGACCCGAATTACAGACATGTCTGCCGGTGACTATGAGGAAAAAGAAGATGGGGCCTGGATGGGGAACGTCTACGGTTCTTATGTTCACAGTATTTTTGATAAGGAAGAGGTTGCCGAACGGATTGTACAGGCAATCGGCAAGAGAAAGGGAATTGACACGACCCAAATGACAGGTGTGGATTATCAGACTTTTAAGGAGACGCAGTATGACCTGCTGGCTGCCGGTCTGCGGGAACATCTGGATATGAAACGTATCTATGAGATACTTGAGGAGGGAGTCTGAAGATGAAGATAGAATTGGAGAATGTCCGGCCCATGGACATTGAAAAACGCAGCTTTGAGATTATTACAGAAGAGTTGGGGACAAGAAAGCTGGATAAGGATACGGAGCTGATTATCAAGCGCTGTATCCATACAAGTGCCGACTTTGACTATGCAGACAGCCTTTGCTTTTCAGACGGCGTAGTGCCTGAAGCTTTGCGCGCACTGGAACATGGCGCCTGTATCGTGACGGATACACAGATGGCCAAATCCGGAATTAATAAAAAAGCACTGGCTCGTTTGGGCGGAGAGGTCTTCTGCTTTATGTCCGATGAGGATGTGGCCGCAAAGGCAAAAGAACTGGGGACCACCAGGGCACATATCTGTATGGATAAGGCAATGGAATTAAATCGTCCCGTAATCTTTGCCATAGGAAATGCTCCGACAGCTCTTGTACGCCTGTATGAACTGATTGAGGAAGGCAGACTGAAACCTGAGCTTGTCATCGGTGTTCCGGTTGGCTTTGTCAATGTTGTTCAATCAAAGGAATTGATTATGGAAACAGATATTCCTTATATTGTGGCCAGGGGCAGAAAAGGCGGCAGCAATATCGCCGCATGTATCGTAAACGCTCTTTTATACATGTTGAATAATGACAGAGGGTAACATATCGCTGTTTTAAACTGCATACATTTTCAAATAAGAAAGTGTGGATGGAAAATAATGTATAGTTATGAGCAGATGTTAACAGAGCTGGAATTACTTAAAAATACGTATCCGAATTTAATGATTTTGCAGGAGGCGGGCAGATCACTTGACGGAAGAAAGATTATGGAGGTGGTTATTGGAAATCCGGACACCTCCCGTCATATTCTGATTCAGTCAACGATTCATGGGCGAGAATATATGAATACACGCTTAGCTATGAAACAGCTGGGAGAAACATTGAAAAAGTATACATATGGTACCTATCATGAAAACTCTTATGAAAGTTTATTTGAGCAGGTCTGTTTTCATATCCTGCCCATGACAAATCCGGATGGAGTGACAATCAGCCAGCGCGGACTTAAAGGCATCAGAAACGCTTCTTTAAGATCTATTCTGGAGACTTGCAGGCAGAATGATCTCGGAAGGGTGGATGATGAAATAAGTGCTGACATGTATTGGAAAAGATGGAAAGCAAATGCCAGAGGTGTAGACCTGAATCGTAATTTTAACAGCGGATGGAAGGCATATCAGGGATCCGTACTACCCTCTTTTGAACGTTATAAGGGAGAATGGCCGGAATCAGAACCGGAGGTACAGACAATCTTAAAAGTGGCGGAAAACAACCGTACCGTCTGCACAATTTCCTACCATTCTTCAGGAGAAGTGATTTACTGGGACTACGGAAGCACAGAAGAGACACTGGAAGCCGACAGGCAGCTGGCCAAACTTGTTTCCCATATAACCGGTTACAACATGGAATCTTCGGTGCAAAGCGCGCAGGATGCCGCAGGATGCAGCGATTATTTTGTGCTAGAAAAAAATATTCCTTCGGTAACCATCGAAAATGGAAAGGCAGATTGTCCGCTGCCCATGGAGGAGTTTGGGCCGATTTGGAAAGCTAATGATAATTTATGGCCGGCATTGGCTGAATTCATGCTGCAGGATGTATAGAGTATATTGAATGTAAACTGGTGCATACTAAAAGGAAAAAGCATGGAGGCCGAATTTATGGAGAAATCAGGTAAAGCACCAAATATTACATCTAAAGTAACTAAGCTTCCCTCTTCCTGCAAATCTGTCATGGAGCACATGGAGGATGAATTGAAAAGGGAAGACGAGGAAGAAAACAGGAATATGGAGACTAGCTGTGAGTTTCAGGTAGCAGATCTGCCTGAGTCATGTGAAAGAAAAATCCATGAGTTTGAACGAGAACTAAACAAGCAAGGGTACTGGAATGTCGCGCTTGTGGCATATCAGATGAAGAACCATGAATAGCAACACCTTTTGGAAGGTGTGGCGTATATAAAGAACAAAGTTCAGCCTGTGCAAGTTTGCCTGCACAGGCTGAACTCTGTTCGAAATTCGTTTAATGCGAATGCGAAGACTTTTTTATATTGTCCGAATGTATCGCCTCTTTCACATGGGAAAGGAAAAGATTGCGGACATCTTTGTACTCACCCAGCCCCTTGAGGATACATGTGACAGGAAATCCTGCGGCTTCAAACTGGCTGCGCCAGGAGTCCGGATCATCGCTGGCCATATCATTTGTGGCATGATCTCCGGCA
This sequence comes from Novisyntrophococcus fermenticellae, assembly GCF_018866245.1. GTDB lineage: Bacteria > Bacillota > Clostridia > Lachnospirales > Lachnospiraceae > Novisyntrophococcus > Novisyntrophococcus fermenticellae. The sequence goes on along the minus strand of NZ_CP076458.1, from coordinate 2,678,326 downwards.
ACAATCATAAATGGAGCCAGAATTACCCGACTGGGATTATATTCCTTTACCATATGCAGCAGGCTGTCCATGCTGGGGTATGCTTCCACGGTTCCAAGAAAAATATTCGAATATCCTTTGTCCTTTAAGGTATAATCCAGGGCTGCATAGATTGCATTTGCATAGTGAGTCGTTCCATGTCCCATCATGACAAGAGCCTCATCTTCTTTCAAATCCGGAAATTCATGTGCAATCGCTTCAATCAGGAGGTTATTATCTTCGGGACTGGTGAGCAATGGTGTTCCGAAGTGAATCGTGGAAAACCTGGGTGCAAAGGAGAGCGCTTCCTCGGTCATAATATCGTTCTCAATTCCATTGATGACATGTGTAGGCTGAACAATTACATCCGTGATGCCATCAGCAGCCATCCGTTCGAAAGCCTCCTTTACATTATCATAATGGATACCGTCCCGCTTTTTGACTTTCGCCAGGATCATCTTACTGGTCCAGGCCCGGTAAACACGGTAATCGGCATAGGAATTGGCGATGTCCTGTTCAATTGCATCAATCGTAACCTTACGGGTTTCATCATAGCTGGTACCAAAGCTGACGACAAGAATCGCTTTTTTTGCATCTATATTATCGGAGACAGGTTTAGGAGTCCCAACATTGAAGAACGGAAGATCTGCAATATATTGCTCCAGACAGGCCAGATTATGGGGAACAGGCAGATTCGTTTTCAGTATGCCCTTTTGACAAAGGCTGTCAAAAAGCTGAAGTGCAGCCGGAGGCTCAAGATTTGTCTGTGCCAGAGCTGTCCGGTTGGAGAAAACCTCCGTGGGCGTTCCGTGCATCAAAACCTTTCCGTCTTTGAACAGTACAATCTCGTCAGCCCATGCAAAGGCATAGTTTACATCGTGAGTAGCCATCATGACCGTAATGCCATTCCCGGTCATCCGGTCCACGGCGCTGTTGACCAGTGCAGTATGTTTTGGGTCCAGTGCAGCCGATGGCTCATCGAGGATAATCACCTCGGGGTGCATCACAAGAATATCGGCGATGGACACCTGCTTTTTTTGACCGCCGGAAAGAGCATGCGTAGGCTTGTCCCGATAAGGAGTAATCTCCATCTCCCGGATGATGTTTTCAACTTCTTTCTTTGCTTCGTCCTCTGAAACACCCAGATTCAGAATCCCGAAGGAAATCTCCTGATAGACACTGGCAGAAAACAATTGATTATCCGGGTCCTGAAAGACGATCCCCACCTTCTGACGTAGATTTAAAAGCCCCTCTCTGGAATAGTCAACCGGTTTACCATCAAAATATAAGGTTCCCGAGGAAGGCTTATGGATACCATTACAGCAGAGAAAAAAGGTGGATTTACCGGAACCATTGGCACCCATGAGGGCTATTTTTTTTCCACGGCATATTTCTAAAGAAAGGCCATTCAGAGAATGGGTCTTCTCATCATCATAGGAAAAATACAGGTTATCGGCTTTTAATATTACAGTATTGTCAGTCATAATAATCTCCAAACCGTTAAGGAAGTCAGTAGTATTTCAAATAGTACCAGCAGAAGGATATGGGATTGCTTTGCCGGATAAGTTTCGGTAAGTACACGGATCGTTCCGTCGTAACATCTGGCTTCCATGGAATCATAAAGGGCACCCGATTTTTTCATCGCCCGTATAAAGAGAGAGGAACCAAGGGAGCCGAAAGATTTACAGGAGGTCCGGAAGTCTTTATTGCCCAGCCGGGAGTTCTGAGAGGTGGTGATTGCCGAGGCCACATCCGTCAGAACGAAGATGAACCGATAGATTAAAAGCATGAGTTCAATCAGAAGAGGGGGGCATTTTAGTCTTCGCAATTCCGTCAGAATATCAGTCATAGGCGTGTTTAAGGATAAAAAATACAGACAGGATACACTGGCGAGTGCTGTCAGTATCAGTTGTACACCGTGATAAAGTCCCTCCCGGCTCCCGGTGATATAATACGTTCCTAATGATATGGCAAAGGCATCAAGCGGTGTCTTGCTGATATTAATCAGAATTGCAAGCGTGGAGAGCAGAAGAAATGTCAGCGGGATTCCCATCAGCCGCAGATAGCGGAATCCGGGGATTCCGCCGCCGCGGACAGTGAGCCAGGCATTGGCCAAGAGCACAACACAGGCCACCAGAATAGAGTGGCTGATGATGCATAGGAGCAGGGTGATTAGTGCGTATGCCAGCTTCACACCTGTATTGATATATCTTAGTTTTGATTGATAACAAAGCTTGTCAATTAAAATCATCATCACACCTCTGATAAGAATCGTAAATTTTTTAAATATCAGCCTGTTACAGATCCTGATCCTCTTTACCCAGTTTTTTGCGCTCAACCAGGCGCCCCATACAGTAAGCCATAATTCCTACGCCAATTCCTGTCTGAACGCAGAAAAACAAACTTTCTACTTCTCCGGGAAGTTCACCGCCTATGGCAGTTTCCAGTATTGGCGTGAACCAGGGTTCATATCCCTTATTGACCTCGGCGACCACCTCACTTCCGGCATCATCAGATCCGCCAAACGCAGCACCTCGAAGAGCAAAGAAAGGAATCAGCGCGATACATATCGCGGCAATTAACAGAAAAACCACAAGACCTGTACGTTTTTTTTCTTTCATGACTTAAGCCTCCTTCATAAAGCCGATTGCTTTTAATTCTTTTTTTGCATAGGTCTCCAGACCGATGATAATCAGTACAGTAATGATTCCTTCCAGAATAGCCAGCGGCACCTGTGTAGGAGCAAAGACAGCCAGGAATTTTACCAAAGAAGCACCGACACCGCCGGACTCAGAGGGATGAGCCAGTGCAAGCTGAAGAGCGGTTACGCAATATGTAAAAAGATCTCCGATGGCGGCAGCCAGAAAGACAGCTACCAGTTTGTTCACCTTTAGTTTCTGACATAATTTATAAATCCCAAAGGATATAAAGGGTCCGGCAATTGCCATCGAGAAGCAGTTAGCGCCCAGTGTGGTAAGGCCGCCGTGTGCCAGAAGAATTGCCTGAAATAACAGTACAATGATTCCTAAAATGCTGACGGAAGCCGGACCGAACAATAATGCGCCAAGGCCCGTACCTGTCATGTGGGAACAGCTGCCGGTAACGGAAGGTATCTTAAGGGAAGAAATCACGAAGATGAATGCTCCGGCCATGGCCAGGATCGTCAGTGATTTTCGATTGGCGTTTAATGTATTTTTGATGGAGAAAAATCCAGCTGCCAGAAAAGGAAGGCAGATGATACCCCATATAATACAATAAACCGGAGGAAGATACCCCTCCATGATGTGCATGGCATTGGCGGCAGGTATGATACCGAAGCTGATTGCCAGTGCAGCAGACAGTGCTACTACTTTTCTTTGTTTCTTACTCATAATTTCTCCTTTCATTCTTGTGCGCACCCATCTCACAGCGTGCAGATATGCACGAAAAAAACGCCTCAACATTGTCATTACAGTATTTATGCAGGGCGCTGACGGCAGGGTGGAAGATTAGCCGTCCTACGTGTCACCATCACTCGCAGTGTTCACGTAAATCTCGTACGATGGGCAGGTCTTCTGGCTTAAGCTCTGATACAGTAACATTGAGCTATCACAGCGGCGTGACCGCGGGGGAATATAACCCCACTTCCCTATTCTCCTGTGGAATGAATCACAGGCACCTCATCGCATTCAATTGTATAAAAATTATAAGGCTTTGCCATTAAAAAGTCAACGTTTTGGACAGCTTTTATTATGACGGCTTAAAAATGTTTAAAAATAGATTTAATTGTGCTATGATAGGGAAGTAAGTTTTGGAGGTACTTAAGATGAGTGTGCATATGGTCGGAATTGACTATCATCTGGCGGATGTGGATATACGTGCAGTTTTTTCATTTACAAAAAAAAATGCCGGTGAGGCCATGGAACTGCTGCGTAAAAAGCCAGGCATCCGGGGAAGCGTTATCTTATCCACCTGTAACCGCATGGAATTGTGGGTAAGTGTGGATGATGCATATGAAGGCTCTCTGCCGGATGAATTATGTGAGTTAAAGGGGGTATCCCGGTCGGAATATTCGCCTTATTTTGTGGAACGAAGTGGAAGAGATGCCGTGATGCATCTGTTTCGTCTGACCTGTGGTCTGGAATCCATGATTCTGGCGGAAGATCAGATCATCACGCAGGTGAAGGATGCCTTATCCCTTGCAAGAGAGAACTACAGTACGGATAATGTACTTGAAGTTCTTTTTCGTAAAGCGGTAACAGCAGCTAAAAAGGTAAAAACAGAGGTTGTGTTCACGCATGCCAGTGCCACAGCCGTAGACCGTGCCATAGAGATGCTGCGTGCTGAAAGGTTTGACCTGATGGGAAAAGTCTGTATGGTGATAGGAAATGGAGAGATGGGTAAGCTGGCCGCATTGGCCCTGGCCGGATGCGGAGCAGATGTAACAGTTACCGTTCGTCAATACCGAAGCGGAGTGGTGAATATCCCGGTGGGATGCAAAAGAATTAATTATGGTGAACGGATGAAACTTCTTCCCAGCTGTGATTTAGTCATCAGTGCTACCTCCAGCCCCAACTATACCATTCGTCGTGAATTATTTACAAAAGACGTGGTGATAGACCATCCTGTTTATCTGATAGACCTGGCTGTGCCCAGGGATATTGACCCTTGGGTGGGCGGATTAGAGCATATCACTCTCTATGATATAGATACATTTAAAATGAACGCACAGGAAGCAAATGCAGGAGCGCTCATACAGGCGGAGAAAATATTAGATTCCGAAATTGAGGATTTCTACAGCTGGTATGACTGCCGGGATTTGATCCCCAGAATCCAGGAGGTTCAGACAGAAACCGTTACGGATTTGAATTTGAGACTTCAGCGTATTATCCGGAAACTGCCGCTGGCGGAAGAGGAACAGAGGCTTTTGATTGAGAACATCGATGCTGCAGCCGGCAAGGTGGTGGGAAAGATGATGTATGGACTCAGGGACTATCTGGATGGCTCCAAATTCAGAGAGTGTCTGGATGGACTGGAGAAACTGTATGATGAATAAACATGGATACTTTCCGTTGTTCCTGGACATCAGTGATAAGAGAATCCTGGTGGTGGGAGCAGGAGCCATCGCTCTTAGAAGAATTAAAACATTGCTTCTTTTCACAGATAAAATAGAAGTGGCGGCCAAGGCAATTCACCCTGAAATTACAATGCTGTCAGAAGCACATAGGCTTCAATTTGTGGGAAACAGATATGAAGATGGAATGCTGGAGGGGGTCTTTATGGTTCTGGCCTGTACAGATGACAGGGAACTGAACAGCCGCATCTGTTCCAGGGCACATGAACAGGGGATTCTGGCTAATAATTGCAGCAGCAGGGAAGCGTGTGATTTCTTCTTCCCCTCGGTGATCAGGCAGGAAGAACTGGTAATCGGCATCAATGCCGGCGGAAATGATCATAAAAAAGTAAAAGAGACAAGAAAAAAAATTGAGCAGATTATGGGAGGCAATGATGCGGATTATAATCGGAACCAGGGAGAGCCTTCTGGCACTGATACAAAGTGAGATTATAAAGGAATATATCGAAACGCAGCGGCAGGATGCCGAAGTTACACTTTTGAAGATGAAGACAACAGGAGATAAGATTCTGGATCGTACACTGGATAAAGTGGGAGGCAAGGGGCTGTTTGTGAAAGAGCTGGACAGGGCACTTCTGGAAAAAAGAAGTGATTTGTCTGTACATAGTTTAAAGGATCTGCCAATGGAGGTAAGCGAAGAACTTCCGGTTCTGGCTTATTCGAAAAGAGAAGATCCAAGAGATGTACTGGTGCTTCCCAAAGGAGCTTCAGAATTGGACTTTTCGAAGGCAATAGGTTCTTCCAGCAAGAGACGTGTATTACAGTTGAAGAAACTGTATCCGGAAGCTGAATTTGCCAGCGTACGCGGAAATATCCAGACCAGACTTAAAAAGCTGGATTCAGGTGAATACAGTGGCCTGATTCTGGCCGCAGCAGGATTAAAGCGGTTGGGATTGGAAAGCCGGATCAGCCGGTATTTTGAACCGGAAGAGGTTATCCCTTCCGCAGGACAGGGGATTCTGGCCGTTCAGGGACGGGCAGGAGAGGATTATGAGTATCTGAATGGCTATTCTGATGAGGGGAGCACTTATGCGGCAATTTGCGAGCGGGCTTTTGTACGGGAATTAGACGGAGGATGTTCCTCACCGATTGCTGCATTTGCCAGAATACAGGATGGGCAGATCAGTCTGACGGGATTATACTGTGAAGAGGATTCAGATATCTTCCGTAAGGGTGAGAAGCGTGGTCCGGTGGGAGAAGCAAAAAGCCTGGGGGTTGCCTTGGCACAAGAGTTGAAGAGAGGTAGTGGGCTATGAACACAGGTAAGGTCTGGCTGGTTGGTGCAGGTCCCGGGGATGCGGGTCTCCTGACCAGAAAAGCAGAAAAAGTACTGAAACAGGCAGAAGTGGTGGTATATGACAGGCTGGTTGGTGACGGGGTGCTTGCTATGATCCCAAAGACTGCCAGAACCATAGATGTTGGTAAAAATGCAGGAAATCATACGAAAAAGCAGGAGGAAATTAATCAGATTCTTCTGGAAGAAGCCGGAAAAGGATACCGGGTCGTCCGGCTGAAGGGTGGAGATCCCTTTCTTTTCGGAAGAGGAGGAGAGGAGCTGGAGCTTCTTGTGCAGCAGGGGATTCCCTTTGAGGTCGTTCCGGGGGTAACCTCTCCGATTGCTGTGCCTGCATACAATGGAATACCGGTGACCCACAGGGATTTTTGTTCCTCTCTGCACATTATCACCGGACATAAAAAAGCCGGAGATGACTACGATATTGATTTTGAAGCACTCGTGAGGACAAAGGGAACACTGGTATTTCTGATGGGAGTTTCGGCACTTGCGGATATCTGCCAAAGTCTGACTGAAGCAGGGATGGAGCCTGGAATGCCGGCGGCTGTCTTGCAGCAGGGAACCACTGCCGGGCAAAAGCGGATTGTTGCTACAGTTTCTACCCTGCCCGATGAGGTGGAGCGCCAGGGGATTGAGACTCCTGCAATCATTGTGGTGGGAAAGGTCTGTACCCTTGCCAAAGAGTTTGAATGGTATGAAAAACTTCCATTGTCCGGATTTAAAGTAGTGATTACCCGTCCCAAAGATCTGAATTCCCAATCTGCCGAAAAATTACGCCGGAAGGGTGCAGAGGTATTGGAACTTCCGGCCATAGAGACAAAAGTTATTGAAGAGAATAAAAAGCTGGAAAATTGCCTGAAAAATCTGGATGATTATCAGTGGATTGCATTCACAAGTCCGACAGGTGTTCGCATCTTCTTTGAACAGATGCAGATATTTCACTGCGATATCAGGAATTTGATGGGATGTAAGTTTGCAGCGGTGGGGAAAGGTACTTGTAATGTTCTGCAGCAACATGGGATTTATGCCGACTTGGTTCCGGAGATTTATGATGGGGCCTCCCTTGGCATGGCACTCGCAGAGAACTGTTCCCCGAAAGACAGAATTTTACTTCCGAGGGCCTGTGGCGGAAACATGCAGATACTTGAGGAAATCAGAAAAGGGCCGGATCTTGTGGTAGACGATGTGCCGACCTATACCACGATTTACGAACGGGCAGAATATCTCGATGAGCAGAAGCTGTTTGAGAAGGGTAAGATTGACTGTGCAGTATTCACCAGCGCAGGGGCGGTAAAAGGGTTTGCAGAAGCCACCAAAGGATTGGACTACAGCCTGGTGACGGCTGCCTGTATCGGAAAGCAGACAAAAGCAGCAGCAGATATCTGTGGCATGAAAACCTATATGGCAAAAGAGGCCACGATGGACAGCCTGGTGGACCTGGTGATTGAGATGAAAGAAAAAAAGGTGCAGGAGCAGGAAAGGAAGTAACGAGAGTTATGGATCAAATCGTGAGACCACGCCGCCTGCGTGGTGGAGAAACCATCCGGAAGATGGTAAGAGAGACAAGAATGGACAAGTCTTCACTGATTTATCCTATGTTTGTAATAGATGGAGTTAATATTGAAGAAGAGATTCCTTCTATGGAAGGTCAGTACCGCTACAGCGTTGACCGGATGTGCTGCGAACTGGAACGGCTGGTGGAAGCAGGGGTGGGCAGTGTTATGCTGTTCGGTATTCCGGCTGAAAAGGATGAGACGGGTAGTCAGGCATATGCAAAAGACGGTATCGTACAGAGAGCACTTCGTGAGGCGAAAGCCAGATTTCCCGAACTATATTATATTACAGATGTCTGTATGTGTGAATATACCTCCCACGGACATTGTGGAATATTGAAGGGGCATGATGTGGAAAATGATCAGACGCTTGCGTATTTAAGCAGGATTGCCCTGTCCCATGTGGAAGCAGGGGCAGATATGGTGGCACCTTCCGATATGATGGATGGGCGGGTACAGGCAATCCGCCGGGAATTGGATGGCAGCGGATTCAAAGAGATTCCAATCATGTCATATGCGGTCAAATATGCATCTGCATTTTACGGCCCCTTTCGGGATGCTGCAGGTTCCGCCCCCGCCTTCGGGGATCGTAAAAGCTATCAGATGGACTTCCACAACAGTAGAGAGGGCATCAGGGAAGCTCTTCTGGATGTGAAGGAAGGTGCCGATATCATTATGGTAAAGCCGGCACTATCTTATCTGGATATGGTTACAAAAGTACGGGATCATGTACAGGTACCGGTTGCTGCGTACAGCGTCAGCGGAGAGTATGCCATGGTAAAAGCAGCTGCCGCAAAAGGCTGGATAGAAGAAGAACGAATCATGTGTGAGATGGCGGTTTCCACATACCGTGCCGGTGCCGGGATTTATCTGACCTATTATGCAAAAGAGCTGGCAAAATGTATGGATGAAGGAAAAATCGGGTGAATTACCGGTATATAAAGGAAGGAGACTCAGATGAAAACACGATCGGAACGTCTGTTTCAGGAAGCAGTGAACTATATTCCCGGAGGAGTGAACTCACCGGTCCGGGCCTACCGGGCTGTGGGGATGACCCCAAGATTTATGCAGGGTGCTACGGGACCCTATATCTTTGATGTGGATGGCAGCAAATATATCGATTATATATGCTCCTGGGGTCCTATGATTTTGGGGCATAATAATCAGGAAGTGCTGAAACGTGTAATAGAGGCATGTGAATATGGACTAAGCCTCGGCACAGCCACTGAGATTGAGGTAAAGATTGCAAAGTTTATCTGCACCAATATTCCCCATGTGGAGATGATCCGAATGGTAAATTCCGGTACGGAAGCTGTGATGAGTGCGGTACGGGTTGCCAGAGGATTTACCGGAAGGGATAAGATTATAAAATTTGCCGGCTGTTACCATGGGCACAGCGATGCCATGCTGGTGAGTGCGGGATCGGGGGTTATGACAGCAGGAGTTCCGGACAGTCTGGGCGTGACCCGTGGTGCAACGGCGGATACACTTACTGCAGCGTATAATGACCTGAAAAGCGTGGAGGAACTTTTGGAAGCCAATAAAGGCCAGGTGGCCGCTATTATCGTAGAACCCGTCGCAGCCAATATGGGTGTGGTACTCCCGAAGCCGGAATTTTTAGAAGGACTTAGAAAGTTATGTGATGAATCCGGTGCCCTTCTGATTTTTGACGAGGTAATCACAGGATTTCGCCTGGCGTTCGGCGGAGCCGCAGAATACTACCAGGTCAAACCGGATCTTGTGACCTATGGAAAAATTATCGGAGGAGGTATGCCGGTAGGCGCCTATGGCGGCAGAAAAGATGTGATGTGTATGGTTGCACCTGCAGGAAAAGTCTATCAGGCGGGAACCTTGAGCGGAAATCCGGTTGCGATGGCAGCCGGTATGACACAGCTTACACTTTTACATGCCAATAAGGATAAATATAAGGAGCTGGATCGCCTTGGTGTTAAGCTTTATGGAACGATGGAAGAACTTTTGTATCAGTATGATAAACCCTGGCATATGAACTATATTGGTTCTCTGGGCAGCCTGTTCTTTACTCCGGAGACAGTAACGGATTATATGACCGCAAAAACCGCAGATACAGAGGCATTTTCAAGGTATTTCGCTTATATGCTGAATCATGGTGTACATCTGGCCTCTTCACAATTCGAGGCCATGTTCCTGTCCTGTATGCACACAGATGAAATCATAGATGAAACGCTGAATATATTCGAAAACTATTTGAAAAATCAGGGAACAGATAAATAAAATATGGGAATTCAATAACGAATATGGAGGATAGATATGGCTGCACGAACAGTAAGCGCCCGGGACGAAAAGCGCGTGAAGGGAATGGGATTTTTAAACAACAAAGGAACCGACAATTTCTCCGGACGTGTAATTACGGTTAATGGGAAAATTACGGCAAAACAATTACAGGTTATCAGTGAGGCCGCCGAGAAATTTGGCAATGGTGTTGTCACATTTACCACCCGTCTGACGGTGGAGGTGCAAGGAATCCCTTATGAGAAGATTGAAGACTTCCAGGCATATATCGGAAAAGCAGGCATGGTCACGGGCGGTACCGGCTCTAAGGTACGTCCGGTGGTAAGCTGTAAGGGAACCACCTGCCGTTTTGGACTGATTGATACGTTTGCACTTTCTGAAGAAATCCATCATCGGTTCTATGAAGGCTACCATGATGTAAAGCTTCCCCATAAGTTTAAGATTGCGGTGGGAGGGTGTCCCAATAATTGTGTAAAACCGGATTTGAACGATGTGGGAATCATCGGACAACGAATCCCGGATTTTGAAAAAGATTTATGTAAAGGCTGTAAAAAGTGTCTTGTTGAGGAAGTCTGTCCTGTGAATGCTGCCAGTGTTGTGGATGGGGTTCTGGAAATCAATGAAGAGAGATGTATTCACTGTGGCCGCTGTGTAGGCAGCTGCCGTTTTGATTCCATCAAAACAGGGAAGCAAGGATATAAAATCTATATTGGCGGCCGCTGGGGTAAACAGGTTTCCAAAGGACGTGAATTATCCAGAGTATTTTTTGATAAGGAAGAGGCACTCAGCGCGATTGAGAAGGTGATACTTTTCTACTGTGAGCAGGGAATAGAAGGTGAGCGCTTCGCACAGACAATCAGCCGGCTGGGATTTGAGAATGTAGAGACACAAATCTTTTCTGATGATATTTTAACCAGAAAAGAAAAGATTATTGCGGATTAATACAAAAGGCTCTCTTCTGCCGCACGGTTCAGCATGTCCGGCAGAAGAGAGCTATATTTATGAACTGTTTTTCCCGTCTAAAAGAATGTACTGTTGAGTTCAACGTAGTTTCGAAAAGCTTTTTTGGCATTTTCCTCATAGGTGACCCCTATGGGAATTATTTTTCCTGTCTTAAGTATCACTTCACGGCGTCTGAATTCTGAAATATACTGGAGGTTAACGATATAAGAACGGTGCATGCGAACAAACCCTTTTCCCTGCAGCTGTTTGCTCAGCTCTTTCAATGTGCTCCAGTATTCAAATTTTTCTCCTTTGCCATAGTGTACGGTTATGACCCCCTTCCAGATTACAAAATGAGAAATATCCTTAAGCGGTATGACCTTACGTCCTGAAATTGTTGTGTATATGAATTTATCCGATGTTGTTACGGAAGACAACTTTACAGCACGCAAAAAAATCTCTTCAAATTTCTCGTTGCTTGTCTCGTATTTTCGAAGATAATGCAGAGGATGCACATCGAATGCATCAAACACATACTCCTCACTGGTGCTTAAGAAGATAATTTCAGCTTTGCATCCGAGATCTCTCAGTTTTCTGGCAACTTCCATGCCATCCAGATTTTCCATCAATATATCAAGATAAATAATATCAGGTAAACATGAGTTATCCGATAAATGAAAAACCAGGGATTCGCCACTGTAGAAGGCGGAAAGAGAAATCTCAATCTGATACTTATCGGCAATTTGCTTAATCAGCTTGCTATATTTTTCTACAGTTTCACTATCATCGTCACACAGGAATACTGTTATCAATCGAAGGCCCCCTTTATGAATATTCTATCTCTTGAAAAAACAGTATAAATTGAAATCGTCGAAATTTGAAAGGAATCTGCTCAATGATAAAGAAAATCAGCTTAATAGTACAAATATAATGATCTATCTTTTCCGTAATTACCAGGATTTATTCTGCAGCGCCAGATATAAGGAGAACAGTTGGGCGGGGTTTTGTACAATTGGGCGAATAAATTGACCTATTGAGCAGATAGTTGAGCAGATTATTTTAAGTTTCTTTTATACTAATCATTAGAAACTTAAAAAGTGTAATACCTGGAAGAAGATTTATACTTACAGCGGGAGAGGGGGTTTAAAAATACTGGATAAATTAAATAGTCTGATAGACAGAATCAATGTGGAAAAGACAGCAGCATTTATCGGTCCAAGGGTTCAGAAGTTTCAGTTTGGAAGTGATGAGAAGCATCCGGATTGTATCCAGATAAAAAAAGACTTACAGGAAACGGTAATCTCACTCTATCAAAATACGGGTACCTATCAGTTTCTTTGTGGTACCAGCTTTGGCTTTGAAATTTGGGCCGCAGAAATTCTGGTGGGTCTTAAGGAAGAATACCTTGAGATGGAACTCCACTGTATTGAGCCATATGCAGGTCATACAGAGAACTGGAGCATCCCGAGAAAAGAGCGGTATGCATATATTTTACAGAATGCGACCGGTATGTACCAACTTGGCGTTGATAAGCACTATGTTTCCTGCTATAAGGAACAAAAGGAATTTCTTATTGAACATGCGGATACGATCATTTCTGTATCGGGGCGGCATATCAAGCCAGGAGGAGGATCGGCACAGATTATCAATTTGGCCAGGGAAAAGGGAAAACGTACCATCTTTGTTACATAAGACAAACGAAAAACGAATATATATTCGTAGTGAGAGGTTAAACATATGAAATTGCAAAACACAACAGATTATGGCATTCGTGTCATGTGTATCCTTTATAACAAAAATTCATTGACAATAGCTGCTGAAATTGCGGACGAGCTCTGTATTTCATACGGATATCTGCTCAAGGTGCTGGGATGCTTAAAAGAGGGAGGTATGATTGAAGCCGTACATGGGCGTCTGGGAGGCTACCGGATTGCTGAGAACATGCGGAATGCTACCCTCTATGATATTATCCAGGTGATGGAAGGCAAGATTAAGCTAAACACCTGTCTGAATGATGAAAATTACTGCAGCCAGGAGACAAAAAAGAAATGTTCTGTTCATGCTGTATTGGAATCCACACAGAAGAAACTGGCCAGTACGCTGAATGAGGTGACACTGTCCCAGCTGGCCGGAGCCGCTGGAAATTAAAAATGCAATGAAAGCCGTAGTCCTTAAAAGCTAAGGAATATACGGCTTTTTTGCTGCAGTCAGACGAAACTGCGCCTGTGGTTGAAATGCAGAGCTCCTGGTTTTAATTGACTATGATTATACACAGTGTTATAGTAGCAATACAGAAAACCTGCCACTGGCAGCTTTTCTTGCATACTTTGCTATAAAAAAGAAGAAGCTGTTATACATATCCTGTGTAACGGCTTTTTCTGCAAAATGCCGGGCGAAGGGGAAAGCTATGAAACGAAAAGTGTTTACGGACAGGTTTTGGAAGAGATTCCGGAATCTGCCGATTGCAAAGAAAATCCTGGTATGGCTGCTGCTTCTGATTATTTTGCCCAATCTCCTCATTGAGATAGTTGCCTATCAGCTGAATGTGGCCACCATCCGGAACCAGACCGGGGACCTGATACGGGCAAATCTGGAACTTACGACCAGCAACGTGGAGAATTTTTTTGTATCCTGTGACAGCCTGATACAGAGAATCTATACGGATACCTCTTACATTGAGAATCTGGAGCCTGTGAATCTCTGGGATGACAGCAGGTATGATGCAGCTAAGTATACGATTAATGAAAAGCTTCGGGAAATCATGTATATCAACGAGGAGATTTTAGGGATAGCAATTGCAGGCAAGAATGGTGACCTTTTATTTTATGACAACATATCAAATTCGAGTTCCAGAAGTTTTTGCTTTGATGACCCTGATATAGCCAACAGCGATCTGGTTTTGGAGGCATGGGAGAAGAAGGGGACAATTTACTCCAGGACATATCACAAGATGCGTTCAGAGTATGGAGATAAGGATTATTTCTACATTGCTCATCAGCTTACAGATTTTAACAATTACCGGAAGGGACCGGTGGGAGTTCTGATTCTATGTGTTGACGAGGATGCGCTGAAGCAGATTTATCATGCGGAGGATACTGCATATAGTACTACCTTTATTGTAAACAAATACGGGGACATTATTTCATTTCCGGAGCGTACCAGTATCGGAGATAATATCTTTGGCGGAAATAGGACACAGCCGGCAGATGAAGCATCCCTTAAGGAAGCAGCTGTTTCATATATAGGGAATATAGAGACATTGAATCCCGGAAATATGGTCATAAATATGGAAGGCATCGTAGATCGGGAATTCTATGTTGTGAATGTCCAGAATATGAAATATGCACTGAAAAACGCCAATTTTATTACTGCCGTCATTATTCTCATAGGATTGTTCACTGTGATTATATGTATCCTGATTTCTATCCGGTTTTCGGAAGATACAGACCGGTCAGTTAAGCGTATCTTAAAAGGTATGGATGCGGCCAATAAAGGTGACCGCAAGGTGAGAATTCAGACAGAGGGACAGGACGAATTTTCGCGGATATCCAATCATTTTAATCTGATGATGGATGAAATTACAGCTTCCGAGGCACAGGAAAAGGAGGCTCTGATCAGAGAAAAGCATGCGGAAATAAAATCCCTGGAAGCGCAGATTAATCCTCATTTTCTGTATAACACACTGGATACAATCAATTGGGTGGCAATTGGGCAGAAGGAGTATACCATCAGCAAAATGCTCACCAGTCTTGCCGGAATTCTGCGGTACAGCATCCATAAAAGTAATGAGGTGGTCAGGATTTCGGATGAGCTGGAATATTTAAAGACCTATATCTATCTGCAGCAGCAGCGTTTTGAATATAGCTTTATCTGCACAATCGAGGCAGAAGAGGACATCCAAAGCTGTAAAATCCATAAGCTTTTGATTCAGCCGCTGCTGGAGAATGTACTCATCCATGCATTTCCGGGACCTACAGGCGAGGATGAGGTCAACATCTGCATCCGGGAGGTGGATGAGGAATATATTCAGATTACAGTTAAAGATAATGGGGTCGGGATGGATGCGTCTCTGGTTGAACTGTTTAATCAGCTGGATTACCGGAAGGAGCGGATCGAGTCGAGTATCGGAGTTCGTAATGTGATAACCAGAATCAAGCTGTATTATGGAGAAAAGGGATATTTTCACGTGGCATCGGATGCACACGGAACTTGTACCGAGCTTCGGATTCCATATGAATAGAGAAGAAATGTGAACGAAGAGAATGTAGAGGAGGATAAAATATGCGTATCGTTGTAGTGGAGGATGAGCCAAAAACCCGGGAAGGCCTGCTGAATATCATAAAAGAATACACGGATTATGAGATTGCAGGTGTATGCCAGGATGGAGCAGAAGGACTGGAAACAATCCGCAAATATGAGCCGGATCTTGTGATTACGGATATTAAGATGCCCCGTATGGACGGGCTTAAGATGTTGGAGAAACTCAGGGAGGATCATATTGAGGTTCCGGTCATTCTGCTGACCGGATATTCAGACTTTGAATATGCAAGGAGAGCTCTTCAGCTCCGGGTGGTGGAATACGCATTGAAGCCATTAGATGTGGATGAATTCATGAAAACCCTTCAGGAAACAGAAATTCGGATTGAGAAGAAAAAAATAGAAAAGATTACTGCCGACCAGATGATCTGGAGCTACCTGTCTGAGCCTGAGGATTCATCCGGTCAGATGATGGAGCTTTTGAAGGAGACCCTCAAAATCAATGAAAGGATTCAAACCACATTATTTCTGATCAGACCCTGCAGCATGGCGACAGAGACACTTCAGGAGATGATACGCAGCACCCAGGAAAGAATGGATATTTTATGTATGGAGAACTATCATATTTTCCAGATTCCGCAGGAATCCGGATACTGTGTCATGATTGTGGACACTGAAAAAAATCATAATCTGAAACAAATATTTGAAAAACGGATATTTAAAGAACTTTGCAAGGAGTCTCCCGCAAGATGCAGCATGGCGGCTGCCATGGGGCTGGAAGGCTTCCGGGGAATAATAGCCAAGCTTCAGACGCTGTTAAAGCACACATTTTCTCTGCCTGTTGGAACGGTTATTGACAGTGAGCTGGCAGAAAACGTGGTATATCAGAAGTTAGAGTATCCGGATTATCTGGAGCAGCAGATTATCCGGAATATCAGAAATGGCAGCAGGGAAAAGATTGCGGAGGATGGAGAAAAATTCCGGCTGAAGGTGATAGAAAGTGAAGGATGTCCGGAATGTATACATGAGTATACGCTGCGGTTTGCAGCTGCAATTCTGCGTGTGGCCGGGGAAATAAAAGGAGATTTGGGGCAGGAGACAGGCATCCCTTATATTATGAATGGAATTGCCTCCAGTGAAACCAGGGATGAGATGAGCTATCAGCTTGAGAAAATCATCCATGCGGTTGCAAAAGAAGAAAATGACTTTGTTATAACAGAAAATGGCATGATATTGAATGTGCTTAACTTTATCCGGGAGAATTACGGACATGATATTACGTTAAGCGATGCGGCTTCCTGCTGCGGCGTGACGCCTGAATATCTTTCCAGAATATTTTCCCACGAAATGGGGGTGAATTTTACTGCATTTTTACAGAATTTCAGGGTGAGTATGGCGAAACAGCTGCTCTATACAGGGAATCATAAAGTGTATGAGGTGGCTGAGGCAGTGGGATTTCACGATCAAAAGTATTTTACCAAGGTATTTAAAAAGCTTTGCGGCGTAACGCCGGCAGAATACAAAAAGTCCAGCGGTGTGATGTCAAGTGGGAAATGAAATAAAATCATATATTTTTGACCTATTTCTCAAAAAACAAAAAAAGTCCACCTAAGCCCTGTCGACCAAGTTAAAAAAATGAGCAGGGCCTACCCTAATCAGCAGATAGATCGCTCTATTCTGCTGGGCGATATAGGCGGTTGTCTTTCAGTAGCGTAAAGACTAACCGCACAAATTTACGGGCAGTTAATGCGAGTGCACGTTTGTGTTGATATCTGTTCACCTCTTTGTACTTTTGGTGATAAAAAGCTTTGTACTCCTTGTCGCATCTTACAAGAGAGAATGCAGCTTCACACAGATAATACTTTAAAAATCGGTTACCAGACCTGATGAGCCTTGTGTTTTGTGCTTCAAAATCACCAGACTGGTGCTGAGTCCAGGCAAGACCTGCATATTTCGCAAGCTGCGCCTGATTTTCAAAACGGTTGATATCTCCAATCTCTGCCATGATACCGGCAGAATAAACGGGACCGATTCCAGGTATAGATATCAATACGTTTTGAAGGAGTTCCATTTGAGCAGAGATTGCTTTATCGAACTCTTTGATTTGCGCTTCCAATGCCTTTATGGAGGTTATGGATATGGAAAGTACCTGATTTACAGAGTCATTTACCGTCTTGGGTAAACGGTAGGAACTCCGGGCAGCTTTCTGAATGGCTTTGGCTACCGCATCGGGATCTGGAAAGCGGTTCTTTCCTTTTTCCATGATAAAAGCGGTCAGTTCATGTAAGTCCATATATGCCAGTGCTTCTGCGGATTCAAATTCATCGTAGACAGCAAGGGCGGTCGTACTGAAGGTATCTGAAAATACCTTCTCCTGTGTCATGGTTGAATACTTCTTAAACAGCACATTCATAAACCGTTGCTTTTCTTTGATGAGGTTGCAGACGGTAAAGTATCGTGCGCGTGTGAGGTTTTGGAGAGCTTTGTAGTGATAATCTCCTATGTATACCTCTTTGTTGATTCTTCCAAAACGCAGGCAGTCAGCAATGACAAAAGAGTCCACATAATCATTCTTTGGCAGGTCATTATAAGCATCCTTAAACTTTTTAACCTGCTTGGGGTTGAGGACATGAATCTTTCTGTTAAAGGATGCAAGAGATGCATCTTCCCTTAAGAAATACACGAGATTGTCACCATAGACAGATGTTGATTCGAGACCTATGAGGACGGTGTCAAGGGACTGAGAATTTAAAGCAGAACAGATTCTTTTTACCAACTGAACAGAACCATCCTGTGAGTTAGCAACTGAGAAGTTACTATGTTTGTTACCATCAGGCAGCATAAAATAAACGACATTGGATTTGCTGCTTACATCAATTCCGACGTAAAGTGGGTTCATAAAATCACCTTCTTTCGTAGTAAGATTTCAGTGTTCAATCGGCTTGGTAAAACCCATGATCATGGAGCATCGACACCCTCGCATATAAGAATCCAGCTTAAGATGGACAGATGCGAAACCACACTGCCAGATGGTCGTCCATGTACTTAAGCAAACAGCCAGCCGGTTTGAAGCTAACTTCCATGTCAGGGGAACAGACTTATTATGAAGCAACCATTACTGGTTCAACAGGAGAAAAAAGAACTATTACCTGATTGACACTAAGACAATTATATCATGGGCTTAACTAAGCCGATTGAACAAAATTTATTTAGTTATCAAGGTACTATTAAGTATCTAAAATATATTATACGAGGAGAATATCAGATGAGACTGAAACGGGCACTGACGCTTCTGGCGGTGATTGTGTTTCTGATTCTCTGTGGTGTAAACCTTAACTTTATCTCAGAAAACAAGAGTATCAGCCAGCCTAAGTCGAATGAAAATCAAATGCTTCGAGTACTGGCTCCTTATCAATCCAGGCTGCAGCAGCAGATATTAAAGGAAATTGCAAAGGATTATGAGAACCAGGCAGAAAATGTCATGGTGGAGATAGAATTTCTGAACAGGGAAGAGTATAAAAAAGAAATTGCCATGCGCATGGACAGTGGAGAAAATGTCGACCTGATTATCTGTGACGGAGCCATTATGCCGGCGCTGATTGATATGGGGGTCTTTCAGGATATGTCCCGCCATATAACGGTGGAAAAGAAGAACAGCATCCGATACCAGGGGCTGTGGGACAGCGTGAAGTCAAATGGGAAATATTACGGAATTCCTTTTACCTGCGATCCGTATGTGCTGTTCTACAACAAAGATATACTGGATAAGAAAGAACTTTCGCTTCCACAGGACTGGGGGGAGCTGGTGACTTTAAGCAGTAACATACAGGAATATGGAAGCAAGGGGTTTGGGTTTCCGGCGCTTACGCAGGATGAACGCACCGCATTCTATTCCTGCATGCTATACAGCATGGGCGGAAACTATCGGAATATTAACAGAGAAGGAGGAATTCAGGCTCTGGATGTCATTGCTACCCTGAAAACCCGTAAAAATATTCCCAGAGATATAATTAACTGGTCGAAAGAAGACCTGGCTTATGCTTTTGCAAAAGGACAGGTGGAGATGATGGCCAATAGTTTAAGCAGCATCAGTATCCTAAGAAGTACACATATGAACTTCCAGCCGGGGATTACCTGCCTTCCGGGTGAAATTAAGACGTCCTGCATCCTTATGGGGGAGAATGTCGGAGTGACAGCGCAGGCAGCTTCCGGGGCGATGGATTTTCTGGACTACCTTTACGAACCAGAGGTGATGGAGCGCATTACGTATGCCATGGATACCCTCCCCGTTCTCCAAAACGACCATTACCGTATGAAAAAAATCAGGCCCGATGACGGGGAAAAGCTGGCAGACATCTTTCTCGAGGAGGGGTATACAATTGAATCTCACGATGCGTGGTTTGAGATATCAGCGGCAATATCAGACGGCGTATATAAGGTGTTGGATCCCGGAACGGAGGAAAGTAAAGAGGCAATCAGCGCAGAGATGCATGAAAAGGTAAAGGTGTCAATCCTGGAAAAATGAGTAAAATGAAAAATTCGGGATATTCTAAGTTAAGAGGTCAAGAATGTCCCCCTTTCTTAAAAATGTGGAATTTACAGTAAGATGAATTACACATATACTCAGATGTATCAAATACAAATCATATGGTTGTAAAGGAGAGAGCAGTATGAAGGCAAAAAAAGTACTTGGATTACTGATGACAGTTGTTATGGCAACCGGTCTGCTGGCCTGCGGAGGCGGCGGGACAACAGGCGGTTCAGCTTCAGAATCTCAGGAGGCATCCAAAAGCAAGGATAAGAATTCCGGTGGAAAACAGAAGATTACCTTTTGCTTCAGGGATGACGGACTCGGGAAAGATAATTCTTTATGGAAATGGGTTGATGCCGCTTATGCATCCTGGGACAAAAAGGACGAGGTAGAGCTGGATGTCGCTCCGATTACTGCTTCTGAGGGTGATTATTTCACCAAGGTTGCGCTGCAGTTATCCGACCCATCTACCTGCCCCGATCTGGTTGCAGAAGATACTTTCCAGCTTCCCAATGACGTGAGCGCAGGCTATCTCACCAATCTGGACGATTATGTAAAAGACTATGAGGACTGGCAGAGCGGTAAGTACTATGCATCCATGCAAAAGGCTGTGACCGGAGAAGACGGTTCCGTATACGGAATTCCATACTGTACCGATACCCGTGGAATCTTCTACAACAGAGAGCTTATGACAAAAGCAGGGGTAATCGCTGAAGGAGAGGACTGGGCACCAAAGAGCTGGGATGATGTTCTGGATGCGTGTGCAAAAGTAAAAGAGAAGCTTCCGGATGTAGTACCTTTCTGGTGTAATGCAGGTGTGGCAACGGGCGAAGCAACCTCCATGCAGACCTACGAGATGATGCTTTACGGAACAGGAGAACGTCTGATTACCGATGACGGAAAATGGATTGTGAAGAGCCAGGGAATGGAAGATACCTTAAAATTTCTTCAGGACATCTACGTAAAGAACGAGTATGGCCCTTCACTTGACCTGGTATTAAATGGCCAGGCATCCAATACTTCTGCAAGGGAATACTTCCCTCAGGGAAAACTTGCTATGTCTCTGGACGGTATCTGGATTACAGGAAACTGGAAAGAAGATGGAGCAGCACCGGTGGAAAATTACGGAGAAAAATTCGGCCTGGCAGCGATGCCTACATCGAAGGGTCAGGATCCCGGAACAGTAACACTGGCAGGCGGCTGGTCATTATCAATTCCCGAAAATTCCGACCAGAAGGACATTACTTTTGCGTTTATACAGCATATGATGGAGCCGGACACATATCTGAAAGCAGTCACAAGCATGGGAAATATCTGTACAAGAACAGATACTGCCGAGACAGAAGAGTATGCGAAGCAGCCATTCTTTGATGTTGCAACCCAGTTCCTGGAGACAGCGGATTTCAGACCACAGAATGATCAGTATTCTTCTGTATCTACCAGTATTCAAAGTATGGTAGAAGCAGTGGTTTCAGGAACCAGTGTAGAGGATGCAATCACCCAGTATGGTGCGGATGTGGCACGAACGGTAGGTGATGACGCAGTGGTTGAGCAGTAGGAAAGGATAGAAGAATATGACAAAGCCTGGTAGAGCGATGACTATAAAAGAGGAAGCAAAGAAATCTGTTCTGCTGCTTCCGGCGCTGATCCTGCTGATCGCCTTTTTTATCATTCCCATTATACTGACCGTATACTATTCATTTACGAATATGGCTCTGACAGGAGCCAATGCAAAGAATTTTCAGTTTGTTGGTTTGCGTAATTATACGAAGATGTTGGCTGATAAAAATATGCTTAAAAGTATCTGGAATACGTTTCAGTTTCTGGTCGGAAGCCTTCTGGGGCAAACCGTCCTGGGATTCCTGATTGCTTATTTTATGAAGCATAAGGCCAAAGGCTTCCGAAGTGTTGTAGGACCCTGCATACTGGCGGGCTGGGTGATGCCTGAGGTGGTGGTAGCTCTTTGCTCCCTGGCATTCTTTGATACGAATGGAACCATGAACACGATCTTACAGGCAATTCATCTGCCTCCTGTCAAATGGCTCTACGCGCATCCGATGCTTTCAGTCATCATAGCCAATGTATGGCACGGAACGGCATTTTCCATGCTCAACTTCCAGTCTGCTTTGGATAACGTTTCCGGAGATATCGAAGAAGCTGCACGTGTGGACGGAGCCAACCGTATACAGACACTTGTACGTATCATCGTCCCTTGCATTAAGGACACGATTGCTACGAATACGATGTTGAACACTTTGTCAACCCTTGGAGTATTCGGACTGATTTGGGCGATGACAGGCGGAGGTCCGGGCACGGCTACAACAACACTTCCGATTTATATGTACAATCAGGGTCTGAAGAACTTCCAGTTAGGGCAGGGAACAGCCATCGGTATGGTTCTCCTGCTGGTAGGTGCGGTATGCAGCGTGATTTACACCAAAGTCTTGAAAACTGAGGATTAAGGGGGAGGTAAAATGAGCGAAAAAACAACAAAGGCTGTGCATTATACGATTTTGACCATTATTGCGATTTGTTTTATCCTGCCTCTGGTATGGCTGGTGCTGGCTTCCTTTGACACAAATGCAAATCAGGCATTGAAACTGCCGACGAAATGGACGGTCAGTAATTTTATCAGCGTCATGCGTGATGCGAAGAACCTGAAAGCTTTTGGCGTGGGATTAGTGATTTCCCTGGTTCAGGCCACAATTGTTGTGGTAGTGGCAGGTCTGGCAGCGTATCCGCTGTCCAGATACAGGCTCAGTTATAAGAAGGTTTTTATGTATATCATATTGTTCATGACCGCCTTACCGATGATTGCGGTGATTGTCCCGGTCTATAAGATGTTTCTGAATCTGGGTATGCTCAACAGCATACCCGGGGTGATCCTTTATCTTTCGGCTTCTTCACTTCCTTATGGTATATGGTTAATGAAAAACTTTATGGACGGAATACCGATTGAGCTGGAAGAGGCGGCACGGGTAGACGGTGCAACCACCATGCAATCTATATTAAGGATTGTGTCTCCCCTGATGTTTCCGGGCATATGTGTTGTGTTTATCTATACATTCTCAGGCAGCTGGGGAAACTTCTTTATTCCGTATATACTTCTAAGTGCAGCGGATAAGATGCCGGCGTCCGTGGTCTTGTATCAGTATTTTGGTCAGCATGGCGCTATCGCTTATGGGCCACTGGCAGCATATTCGCTGATTTATGCACTGCCCTCCATCCTTTTGTATATCTTTTCACAAAGTTACATGTCCAAAGGATTTACGATGGCAGGAGCAGCAAAGGGTTGATATTCTGCAGAGATGCTTTATAATGAATAGAGAGGGACAAAGGCTCTTAATTGCCGGATGTGTTACATATCCGGAAGGAGAAACTTTTGGCCCTCTATTCCTATCATTTCATACACCGGACATACCTTATTATGCCGGAAAAAGGAGGAAATATGGTTCTGATCAAAGAACGAATTGGAAAACTTCTGGAATATCTGCAGGAACAGATTTATCCGGAACGGATGCCGATAGGGGCTTATCAGATGCTGCGGACACAGGAAAAGTTTTCGGATGTGGAGCATCTGGATACTTCAGAATGGGAGACGCTGACCAGAAAGCAGATCTGGGGCGGGCATCGGGAATATTACTGGTTTGAAACGGTAGTTACAGTACCTGAAGAATGGGCAGGAAGATGTGTGGTTTATGAACTGACAACAGGCCGGGAGGGTGATTGGGATGCCACCAATCCTCAGTTTACCATCTATATCAACGGAAAGAGAAAACAGGGGCTGGATGTCAATCACCGGGAGGTGATTTTAAGCGAAAAGGCAAAGGGAGGCGAAACCTTCCGCATTGTACTTTCTGCATTTACCGGGGATCAGAATTTCAGCCTGAAAATGGATTCCAGTCTGAAGGTATTAGATCGAAAGACAGAAAAGTATTTTTATGATTTATCGGTACCTTATCAGGTAGCAAGGCTGCTGCCGGAGGATGATACTGCTTATCTTACGATTATAAAGGCATTAAATGAGTCATTGAACCTGCTGGATATGAGGAAGGAGTCATCCCAGGCTTATTATGAGAGTCTAAACAAGGCGCAGGCTTATATCACAGAAGAATTTTATGAGAAGCACTGCGGTGAAAGTGAGGCGGAGGTCTATTGTGTGGGTCATACACACATAGACTGTGCATGGCTGTGGACGCTTAAGGTGACTGAGGATAAAGCGGTACGAAGCTTTTCGACGGTGTTGGAGATGATGCGGGAATATCCGGAATATATATTCATGTCCAGTCAACCCCAGTTATACAAGTATGTGAAGAAGAATGCTCCTGAGGTCTATGCGGAGATGAAAGAGCGTATCAGGGAAGGCCGCTGGGAACCGGAAGGCGGTATGTTCGTGGAAGCGGACTGCAATATAGCATCGGGGGAGGCACTGGTGCGCCAGTTCCTGTATGGAAAGCGTTTTTTCAAAAAAGAATTCGGAAAGGATAATTCGATTCTCTGGCTGCCCGATGTATTTGGATATTCTGCCGCTCTTCCCCAGATTATGCAAAAGTGTGGCCTGCCTTACTTTATGACAACAAAGATAAGCTGGAATGAGTTTAACAAGATGCCTTATGATACCTTCGAATGGGAGGGGATTGACGGAAGCCGCGTACTCACTCATTTCATCCCTACCAGAGACTACAATAAGGCGGCTGTGGAAGGTGGAACGGAGACCGAGCACTTTACGACCTATAATGGATATATTAATCCCACACAGATTAAGGGAGCGTGGAAACGATACAGCCAGAAGGATGTCAACAGTGAGGTACTTTGCAGCTTCGGCTACGGTGACGGAGGAGGAGGTCCGACCAAAGACCAGCTTGAGAACCAGCGCCGTCTGGCAAAAGGAATACCCGGATGCCCTAAAACAGTGATGAGCACAGCAAAAGACTTTTTTGAAACGCTGGAAAGTCATGTAAAAGACAACAAATATCTTCCATCCTGGGTAGGGGAGCTCTATCTGGAATATCACAGGGGAACTTATACCTCTATGGCCCGCAACAAGAAGTATAACCGCAGGTCAGAGTTTGCGTATCAGAATGCGGAATGCTTCGGCATCATGGCGAACCGGCTTACAGGACGTGATTATCCTGCGGATCGGCTTTCAAAAGGCTGGGAAGTCATATTAAGGAATCAGTTCCACGATATCCTGCCCGGCTCCTCTATCAAAGAGGTTTACGAGGATTCCAAGGAGGAATACGAAGGAATCTTAAAAGAGAATAAAGCTATGATGTCTGAAGAACTTGGTGCAATTGCAGATGCGGTTGCTGCACCAGGACGTGCACTGATTGTATTTAATCCCAATAGTGCTCCGGCGGATGAAATTGTGAGTTTTGAAGTGCCGGAGGGGATAGAGAAGCCCGCTCTCTATGATGGTGAAGTAAAGCAGCCTGTCCAGGAAACATCAGAAGGACAATGGATTTTTAAGGCTTCAGGCGTTCCGGGGAAGGGATATAAAACCTACCTCGTGTGTGAGGAACCGGCCAAACCATCAACAGATACAGGAATGGAGATTTCTACATCTGTCATGGAAAATGATTTCTTTAAAGTAGCATTTAACTCCAAAGGCCAGTTTTCCTCAATCTATGACAAGCGTGCAAAGCGTCAGCTTTTAAAAGAGGGACAGGCGGCCAATGTGATTATGAGCTATGAAGACCGCCCCCATAATTATGATGCCTGGGATGTGAACAACTACTATACAGAAAAATCCTGGGAGGTCGATGATGTATCCTCTATGAAGGTTGTGGAAGATGGCCCTGTAAGAGGTTGTGTAAGAATTGAGCGTAAATATCTGGATTCCGTGATCGCGCAAGATATCTATATCTACAGGGAGATTCCCCGCATTGATATTAAAAATGAAGTGAACTGGAAAGAGCACCAGATTTTCCTGAAAGACTGGTTTCCGGTGGATATTCATACAGACGAGGCCACCTTCGACATTCAGTATGGGAATGTGAAGCGAGCCACACATGCCAATACTTCATGGGATTTTGCAAAGTTTGAGGTCTGCGTGCATAAATGGATGGATGTGTCAGAGGATGGATATGGGGTAAGTGTTCTTAATGATTGTAAGTACGGCTGTAGTGTAAAGGACAGCGTCATCGGCCTTTCTATGCTGAAGTCGGCCATCTATCCGAATCCCGATGCAGATAAGGAACATCATGAATTTACTTATTCCATCTGCCCCCACCAAAATGGCTGGAGAGATGCGGGTACAGTCAAAGCTGCTTATCAGCTGAACAACCCACTTCAGGCTGTTTTTAAGAAAAATGAGGGAGGAAATCTTCCAAAACAATATTCCTTCTTAAGCTGTGACCAGGAAAATGTAATCGTGGAAGCTGTGAAAAAGGCAGAGGATGAGGATACTGTCATCGTAAGGCTTTACGAATGCTATAACCGAAGGACAGATGCAGTGCTTACCTTCGCGGAAGCCCCTGTATCGGTGGCGGAATGTAACATGATGGAAGAAGGGGCTACAGATATGGAACTGTCTGGCGCGGCA
Source organism: Novisyntrophococcus fermenticellae (assembly GCF_018866245.1). Taxonomy (GTDB): domain Bacteria; phylum Bacillota; class Clostridia; order Lachnospirales; family Lachnospiraceae; genus Novisyntrophococcus; species Novisyntrophococcus fermenticellae. Next base: position 2,651,803 of record NZ_CP076458.1, on the reverse strand, counting down.
GCTCATTTTACCATCAAGCCCTACGAAATCAAAACCTTGAAGGTTCAATTTTGAGAGGAAGGGAATATGGCGGAAAAATTTCGTTTTGCCGTGATGGGAGCCGGAACTATATCGAATAAGTTCTGTGAAGCTGTTCTTCTGACAGATGGCTGCCAGGTTTCAGCAATCGCCAGCAAAGATATGGAGAAGGCAAGCCGGATGGCACAGAAGTATGGGAATATGAAGCCCTATGATAACTATGAAAAGATGCTGGCAGAGGAAAGACCGGATGCTGTCTATATTGCAGTCACTACAAATGCTCATTATGATCTTGCTATGCTGTGTCTGGATTATAAGGTTCCGGTGCTCTGTGAAAAGGCCATGTTTCAGACAGCAGATCAGGCAGAAAACGTGTTTCGCCGTTCCAGAGAATCGGGTGTCTTTGTGATGGAAGGCATGTGGAGTCTTTTCCTGCCTAATCTGAAGCAGGCCAGACAATGGATTCTGGATGGAAAAATAGGAGATGTCACACTGGTGAAACTGGATATCGGTTTTCAGGCGGAAAAGGATCGAAAAAGCCGGTATTATAATCCGGTGCTGGGCGGGGGTGCAAGTTATGATATCCTGGTATATGGCTATGATATCCTGACCTGGCTTGTGAATCAACCGGTTCAGAGTACGCAAATCCAGGCATTGTTTACGGAGGATGGTGTGGACAAAACAGAGGCCGTTCTGCTGAAGTTTGACGACTGCCTGGGTGTGCTGACCACTACTTTTGAAGCAGATATGGCTGAGCAGGAGCAGGCCGTGATATATGGAAGCAAAGGAAGAATCGTGATACCTCATCCGCACTTTGGCAATACATGCACCCTATATGCAGACGGAGAGAAGCCGGATATCTTTCTTGATGAGAAGACCAGTAATGGATTTGTATATGAAATACAGGAAGTGATGGAGTGTATCCAAAGGGGGGAGATTGAAAGTAAGACGGTTTCCCATGCAATGACATTAGAAAGCTCTGCACTATATGATGAGATTATGAAATTAAAATAAGAGAAAGGAACCTTTCATTCCATATGCTGTGCAGGGAAGAAAAGTTCCTTTTTTATAATCATGAAGATGCGGATTTCCGTCTGGGAAAGGTCCTGCTATGATGCCATTATGCTCTGAAGATCCTGTTCCGCCGTAGCAATATGATGCAGCTTGAATTTATCCACAATTAACTGCAGTACGTTGGGACTGAAGAAGGCGGGCAGTACAGGACCAATATAGATGTCTTGAACATTCAGGTATAATAGTGCCAATAATACGGCTACGGCCTTTTGCTCATACCAGGAGAGGATGAATGAAAGGGGCAGTTCGTTGATATCACATCCGAAAGCTTCAGACAGTGCCTTGGCAATAACAACCGCAGAATATGCATCGTTACACTGACCGACATCCAAGAGCCTCGGGATTCCGTCAATGTCTCCAAATTCCATATCATTGATGCGGTATTTTCCACAGGCCAGTGTCAATATCACACAGTCATCAGGCAGGGATTGGGCAAATTCGGTATAATAGTTTCTCCCGGTGTTGGCTCCGTCGCACCCGCCAATCAGGAAAAAGCGTTTAATTTTTCCGCTTTTCACTGCCTTGATAATCGCTTCCGCATGATCAAGTACGGCATGATGCCCAAAGCCAACGGTAATTTCATTATATTCGGGCAATGTGGACATGGAGGCCTCCCCTGAAGTTTCATCTTCTTTGAATCCTCCCAGCTCCAGGGCCTTTTCAATCACAGGAGTAAAATCCTTTTTGCCATCCTTATTCTTTGGAACATGTGTCGTACCTTCAAAGCCTACAACATTGGTTGTAAAGATACGGTCCTTATAAGATTCTCTGGGAGTCATCAGGCAGTTGGTTGTCATGAGAATCGCCCCGGGAAGATTTGCAAATTGCTTTTGCTGATCCTGCCAGGCTCCTCCAAAATTGCCGGCGAGGTGAGGATAGGATTTCAGTTTCCCATAGCCATGCGAGGGCAGCATCTCACCATGCGTATAGATATTGATTCCCTTGTCTTTTGTCTGTTCCAGAAGCATCTCCAAATCGTGAAGATCATGACCGGAGACTACAATAAAGGGGCCTTTTTTCAATTTACGATTCACGGGGCGAGGGGAAGGTGATCCAAAACGTTCATTATTGGCCTTATCGAGTACGGCCATGACTTTAACTGCCTTTTCACCGGTTTCCAGCGTCAAAGCCACCAAGTCGTCCAGAGACAGTGAATCATCTGTCGTGGCTGCCAGAGCATGGCAGAAATAATTATCCACCTCGTCATCACAATAGCCGATAAATCTTGCCTGATGAGAGTATGCCGCAATTCCTTTCAGTCCGAATTTTATGGTTTCCCGAAGGGAACGGATATCCTCATCCAAAGTCTGGTCATACCGGATTCCCGCTTTCTTTGCGTCCTCCAATATTTCATCTCTGCCAGGTCTTAGTTTAAAAAGTGCTTCATCCCTGTCTGTTTTTACCTGAGGCTGCTCATCCCGAATTTTATCTTTCAGTTCCTGAGATTTTTTTAACATCTCAATATGACATTCTTCGTCGAAGTTGACATTTGTCAGGGTCTGAAAAAGAGCATCCTCGATAAAAGAGACATATTCCTTAGGCACATCTTTTCCTTTTTGCAGATATCCTTCTGCATATATGGAGATTCCTTTCAACTGGTAAATAAGTAGATCCTGCATATTGGCAACTTCAGGAGATTTACCGCAGACACCTCTTTTTGTACAGCCCTTTCCGCCTGCGGTCTGTTCACATTGGTTGCAAAACATTAGACTTTCCATCTTTGCCTCCTATTAAATAAAGTTTAAAGTTAGAATACCCGGATTCGGCCTGAATAATTCTCGGAAAAAACACTGATATTTAACCAAATGATAAGAAAATAGGATTATTTGATAAAAATACACAATAAATACGTATGAATACCCCAAAATATGTTAAAACTTTCTGATGTCGAAATGTTATACTATTAGTGTAACAAAAAATCTACTTAACGAGCCAATGTATCGTATATTGTACGAAGAAGGGGCTCCTAAGCCATCAGTTATTTTGGAGGAAAAGTTAAATGAATACTTTAAAGGCTGAAAAAAGAAACATGAAAACAAAAGCAAAGAAGCTTAGACGGGAAGGATTTGTTACAGGGAATGTGTTTGGTAAAGAGATAAAAGACTCCATGCCCATTCAGATTGCCACGGCAGATGCGGAACGTTTTCTGAAAGCGAACGGCAAGGGAAGCAAGGTAACGCTGGAATTGGACGGGCAGGCCATCGACACGCTGATTAAAGATGTGAGTTACAATGCCCTGAAGCGCCAGTTTATGGAAGTTGATTTTCAGGCACTGGTGAAGGGTGAAAAAGTAAATTCTGTTGCTGAGGTTGTTCTGCTGGGGCAGGATATGGTGAGCACCGGGGTTTTGGAAAAACAGTTGAATGAGATTTCTTACCGCGCGACACCGGATGCACTGGTGGAGAAGATTGAGATTGATGTAAGCGGATTGAGAGCCGGTGATTCGATACTGGTGAAGAATCTTGCTATTGCATCGAATAAGAATGTGGAAGTTCTTACCGATCTGGATGCTATCGTGGTTACTGTTTCAGAAGTGTACAGTCAGGTGGAAGAAACAGAGAACGAAGAAGGAGCGGATCAGTAGGATAAAAGGAGGGCCAGGATAAAATATCCTGGCCAAGTATGAAAAAAAGAAAATCTATATAAAAAGGTCATCTGCCTTTGATGATGATTATTATAGTGGCTAAATGTGAGAAAAGTGTGAGAGAAAATTGAACAATTTGTGGAGATGCCATAAAAGAAATCTAAAGCAGTTCACAGATTCTTAAGAAAAAACCCAAGAGAAAGGCCCGGTAGGGGAGCTACCGGGCCTTTCGAGGGGAGTATAAATAATTAATAAGGGGGTACAAAAACATATGTTCGAAAATTGTGTATTTTACGGGGAAAACTTCAAAAAACCCTGTATTTATGCTGGCTTTAAGAGAGGTTAAGTAAGAACACAAAATACTAAAAATGACACAAAAACAGGTACGGTTAGTAACACGTTAGTAACAAATCTTTATTTTCTCGATTTCTTCGCGAAGGTCTTCAAGACTTCTATGACCATATACCTCATTTGTCACGTCACCATTAAACGAATGTCCAAGCATACGCTTCCGGTCGTTGTCATGCACCTTATACCGCTCTAAGAGCATGGAGAAGGTATGCCGGCAGTCATGTGGTCTGTGATGTGTAATTCCATATTTTTCTAATGCTGCATACATTTCTTTTCGAAATGCTTGCGTATCCCCGATTATTTTTCCATCACGCTCTAATCTATTTTTTACCAGCGGTAAAATACCGGAGTGGATTGGTACGACTCTATTTTTACTGGCACGCGTCTTTATTCCACCTTTGAAATATCCCATTTCTACATTAATTTCAAGCCCCGGGTACTCATTAATCCGGAAACCTGAATAGCACATGATAATAAGCATTTCAATCGTTGGGTCATCCTTGTGTTTCCATAGTTTCTCTAAATCTGAATCAGAGAAGGGAACTCCGTGTCGGTCATCGTCAGGGATCATGATCTGCAGGTGTGCTGAATAATCCTTATCACAGAGTTCGAACAAATCTGCATAGTTGTATATTTGATGCAAAAGCGAAAGTAGTTGTTCCTGGCTGGAATGGCTAAGCTTTGAATCTGTGAGTGCAGACTGCAGATCGGCAAATTTCAATGACCGAAATTCTTTTTTATGCAGAGGCTTTAAATGTTTAAAACCGAATACAGTTGCTCTACGTGTGCTGTCGGAGTAGATTTTAGATTTATCAGTTTTATACTTGTATTCATAGAAATCGTTGTACACCTCTTCAAAAGTTTTTTCTGGTTGTATAGCTGCGTTTGATTTGTCAATGCGTCTAACCTCTTTGATCAGTTCTGCTGCGAGATCATTTCCGGAAAAATCCTTCCCATCTTCGAGCTGTAATTCGTAGCCTGGAACATAATCGCCCGCCTTGTAAGCTGTCAATACACGAAACCCTTTCATCCAGTCGTCGACGTAGCAGAGAGCCTTGGGGGAGATCGCTTTACCATCCTCATTAAATTCCGTAACTGGTGGAAAGACCCCGTAAGGAAAGTGCCTTCCCTTGCCTAAATATTTAATCGAGCCGAATCCATTTGGGAGTTTTGGGTACCTTTTTCTTCGTGGCATATTAGCATCCTCCTTAAAAATAAGCGTAAAAAATACACCTGTACAGGTGTGGGAGGCTTGTGGTACAATATACCTGTCTAAAGGATCTGTACTTGGCCTTACGCCTGTATAGTAGTATCTATGTTAAGCCGTTCGGTGTTGGTAGCACCGGGCGGTTTTTCTACTTCACATTATTATAATCGTTTTCATATTTTCCATCAAACCATTGTTGCGGATGAAAGATTAAACATGCTTTATTCATCTTCATCATCTTCATTCTCAAAAGAATATTCGTTAGAATAAACCTCATTCACCGCAAGCGACTGATTGAATTCTTCTGCAATCATCGTTCTATTAAATTCGGCTGTAGGCTCAATTTCTGTTACTATTTGCTCAAGCTCATCAACAGACGTTCTGAAAAATTCTTTTCTAAGATTAACTTTGTTTAATCGCTTATTATTCAATAGCTCATGTAACTTGCTTTCTAGACCAACAGCGTCTTCAGAAAAAATAAAGCTATGTACATCAAACTTAAACGGTACGCTGGCACTACCTAGTTCGTTTACCCGATCTTGTGGGTCAAGCCGTCTTGTCATTCCAATTTTAAATACATCTTCCCCAAACGAACCTAAATTACTAATAATATATACATTCCCTGCTTTTCCATTCTGAAGATTTGAAATTTCTTCCTTCTTCAGTATAACATCAGACAGCTGATTTTGGAGTTCCAATATACGTGCCTCTAACTTTTTAACATCGTCGCTATTGGTGTTGCTGCTAAGAGCCTCTTGCAATTTTGATATTTCTGCCTGATATTTAGTTTCTTCCTTCTCAATTTTCTTTTTTTCTATCTCCAAAGCCTTACGCTCCTCTGCCTCTTGTCGCATTTGTTCTCGAATGGCAAGCTGCTCTTGTCGAGCTTTTTCTTTCTTTATATAATAGTTATACTCAATTTTCACGGCATTAATAAATAAGTATTCAATCTCGCCAATAAATTTAGTAAGTGTTCCGGCTATGCTCTGGTTGCCTTGTCCGGCAATGCTTAAATATTTTGCTGAAATTGTTTTGATTTCTTCAATAGAAATATCAATCTTTTCATATTTTAGGTTAAAAAGCACATTCTGAAGTTCTGCTCTCAAGGCAATAACCATTAGGCTGTATATGGATTTATTAGCCTTTGTTGTGTACCGTGAGGAGTATTGTTCTAAAATTTGATTAATATTTTTTTCATTGTCTCTATAGGCCTTTCTCAGATCCTTTACATCCATACAGTGTAATTTTAGTATTACTGACGGGGATACAAGGTCGAGTTCAGCATAATCGCCCTTTGAGAGCTTACAATTTGTGTATTCAACATCAGAGATAAAGAAGTTGTTCATGGCGTACTCAATGCTTTGATAAAGCTCTTTGGAACGAGCAAGTTTTTTGTTTTGAGTGGATAACTGTTTTGCAAGCTTCTGAGTTTTATCTGCAAGTTCTTCCAATTCGTCTCGTTGCTTTGATATGATTTCATTGTTGGATGCAATCTCTTTATTTCCTTGTTCAAGCTGAATTTTAATCTTTTCGTCGCCGGCACTTATTTTAGTGTTGATTTCCGTCTCCATTGCTGCAATCTTCTTTTCAAATTCAGCGTTCATGGATTCAGTTTTTTCTTTAATTTTATAATAATCAAGTGCCCCTAATTCATTTAATTTATTTGAAAGGTCGTCAACTTGATTCTTTAAATTTTCATTTTCCTTCTTTATTGTAGAAATACGGAATATATCAAAAAAACTCATATGAATCCTTCCTCTCTTTCGTAGTACTTTATTAGTTAAGTTACTTTAATCTCAATTTAATAAGTTCTTCTGCATACCCAAAATACCGTGCTATCTGCCCAACCGTATCGCAATTGCATTCAATCAGTTCATCCTCTGGTATCAAAAAATGCATTGCAAAGGTATTGGCTTCAACTTCTAAGCGGTCTACGGACAACATGGTGTGTTTCCGCAGGAAGGGCGTATTTGCGTTTGGATGATAAATGCTGTGCCCTAATTCATGTGCGCAGGTAAATCTTTTCCAGTGGGAATCAAGATTGTAATTTATGTGAATCTGCTTAATTCGCAGAAACTTATTGTAATATCCGTTAATGGTTCCCAAATCTTCAAATAATACAATTGTTCCCATAGCTACTGCCATATCAAAAGGATTGGTTGTATGATATTTCTTTTGCAGATAACTGACATCTTCCCCAATAGTCAATCCGCATCACCTCACTTACGGTATTTTTTAGGTGTGAATTTTTTCTTTGCATTAATCTTAGCAATTCTCAAACTGTTCTCGAGACTGATTTTAAGTAATTCACGAGTTTCTTCATCTAATGGCTCACCGCTGAAGGCAAGAGCAGCCTGGTCATTCTCTAGTTCTTCGAGCGTGTTTTGCAGCATTTTTGCAATATCCCGCTCATCCTTCGATGTGAGTGCCGGCTCTTTTCTTTCAGGTTCTTTTCCAGTCATTAAATAGTCAACAGTAACCCCAAAGTAGTCAGCTATTTTCTGCAAAGTTATCATTGAAGGAGTATTTCTCCCACTTTTCCAGTTACTTAATGCTGTTTGTGTAACTCCAGCATCCTTCGCAACACGATAAGCACTAACTCCGTGTTTTTGTAAAAGTTGCTCAAATATTTCGTACATTTATTGTACTCCCTTCACAAAGATACAAATACTTTCGAGAAAGTGAGTAATAACGCTTGACTAATTTCGAATGCTGATGTAATATATAGTTACGCAAACGAAAGTAAGCGTAAAAACACGCTTTCGGATTGTGATATACTTTCGATTAGAAATTTGGTAGTTTCATAATTGAAAGTATATCACATAGTGAAAGCAAAATCAATATTACTAATAAAGAAAGGAAGTGTAAAAATGTACGAAAAATTTGTTGAATTATTGGAGAGATTCAACAAGACAACCTATCAAGTCTCAAAAGATACAAAAATAGGACAAAACGTTTTTTCAAATTGGAAAAACGGTCGCAGCACTCCAAAGGTAGATAAGTTGCAAAAAATAGCTGCTTACTTCGGCGTGTCAATCGAATATTTCTTAGAATAACATAATAGCTGTCCAATAGTCTGGACAGGAGAAAAGGAGGTGTGAGTTTGAGAGACCTTTTAAATGCTAATCAAACGGCCAGAGTGATGCAATGTGCTCCCCAGATGGTGAGGGAAAGAATTAAGCGAAACATCTGGACATTCGGCCGGGCAGTAGTACCCAGTGAGTCAGGCCGGAAATTGACCGGATATGAAATTAACAAGAGGGAGCTTGCGGACTTCTTGAAAATTTCTCTCGATGAAATTAATCGAAGATTGGGGGAAGATGGTGAAAACAATGAAGCAGATAATCCTATACCTTAAGGCAACAGTCCTGTCCGGTGCCGCAGCACTGTTGTTGATGGTATCGCTGCTATATGCCGGCGTGGAGGTGCTAGACGTATTTTTTTGGATGCTGCTTACGTACTTTGGGCTGTATTTTGGGGTGCTAGCAGTAATCGAGGAAAAAAGCCCTGAGAGCGGCAACTCTCAGAGCAACAACAAATAAATAATATGTTACCCCTATTATAGGGGAGAAACGGAGGAAATGTCAACATGGAAGATAAGCAAAAAATATGTGATCAGCTGGTAACAGCCCTAGAATTGACCAGAGCTTTATACGACTTAGAAAGTTTGGAATATAACCCCCAGTCAGAGACAGTGCGTGCAACATTTACGACAAGAGAACACAAAATAGTGAATGTGGCGGCAGATTCCGGGATTGCAATGATCCGGGATATTATCAGACAGATTGTTTAAGGAGGAATAGATAAAATGAGTACTATTTATGAATTAACAGACCAATACGAAGAGATTTTAAACATGTTCTATGACGGCGAAACCGATGAGGATTTGATCTTTGATACTCTGGAATCCATTGAGGGCGAAATTGAGGATAAGGCTGACAATTACGCAAAGCTGATCAAGCAGCTGACCGCTGATGCAGAGATGTTAAAGGCCGAAGAAGTGAGACTTAATACCCGAAGAAAATCGCTTGAGAATCGGGCGGCGAGATTAAAGAGTAACCTGCAGGCAAACCTTGAATTTATTGGCAAGACAAAATTTAAGACATTGCTGTTTAGCTTTTGTGTTGCGACCAACGGAGGAAAGCAACCCCTTGCGATTACAGAGAATTTAGGGGAAATTCCCGGCAAGTTCCTGATTCCGCAGGATCCAATTGTGGACAAGGACGCCATTCGGGAATTGTTGGAGGAAAAGGAAGTAGATTGGGCACACCTGGAACCCCGGGGCAAGTCGCTTCGAATCCGGTAATTATTATGGAAGAAGAAAAGATTACGCCATACCGCATGAATCAAATTGTGCAAACGGCGGCAAAGGTAACAGAAATGATCGTAAACGGAAAATATTTGTACAAGCCGAATTTTGAAGAATGTGAACTGGTGCTGGATTTTGTTCGGCATGCAATCGAGAAAAGCAAGGAGGAATAGATATGTTTTTACATATGCCAACATTTAAGAAGCTGATGAAGTCAGCGTTTAATCACGGAAATTTGACCGTTGGAATGACAGGCGAAGGTTTATTTGTGGAAGGGGGAACCTTTGTCACCTGGTTTGATTGGAATTTTATCCCAAACAAGGTCAAGGGCGCCATCATGGAGCTGACCGGAGAACTGCCAACCGAAAACCATATATTTAAAGCCGGAAAAGAGGGCAATCAATACGAGCTGCTCTGGAATGCATATTGGAATGTCCAGGAACAGCTGCGAAGAGCAGACAGGCGCTATATCGTAACGCCGATTGTACTAGACGATCAGAGATACGATGCGTTCCGCTTTCTGCAGCAGGCAGACGCTACGGATCATATAAGGGTAATTTCCGAGCAATTCATACATCTGATCGACTATGCGGAGATTGATACGCTAAATGGCGAGGGCAGCCCGCAAGGGCCATTTAGCACAGAGTGTGGCGAGATATTCTATTGGTCTACGGATTACTGCATCCTGGGCGTGCGTGCTCATAAATTATATCGTGGCTTAAGCATTAAGGTGCGGGACGTAATATCCGAAATTGACTTTGAGGGCGACTATTCGAGATTGGAGGAAAAATAATGGCTATACCAGTATTAATCATCGGAAAATCTGGAAGTGGGAAATCTGCCAGTATGAAGCACTGTATAAATAAAGATTTCAATCTGATACGTGTACTAAATAAGCCATTGCCATTTAAAGGTAAAATAAACGGCTGGATAACGGACGATTATCAAGTCGTGTATAAAGCCCTAAAATCTGCCCCGGCAAAATCCATAGTAATTGATGACGCAGGGTATCTGATTACAAATTATTTCATGAAAAATCACAGCACAAAAGGCAAGGGAAATGATGTATTTGGACTGTACAACACCCTGGGGGATAATTTCTGGAATTTAATCCAGTTTATCATAAACGATATGCCACCAGACAGAATCATCTATATAATCATGCACGAAGATGCAGACGATTACGGGAATGTAAAAGCCAAAACCATAGGGAAATTACTGGACGAAAAAATTTGCCTGGAAGGGATGTTTACGATTGTGCTTCGAAGCGTAAACAACCTGACGGAGCATAAATTCATTACTCAATCTGACGGTGGAGCTATAAGCAAGTCGCCAGAGGATATGTTCGAGGATATAGAGATACCTAATGATCTGCTATATGTAGACAACAAAATCAGAGAATATTACGAGATTGAGAATTCTAAAAACAAGGAGGAAAAAGAGCAATGATAAAGAAACCGGAGGGATACGACCAGGCACAGGCTTACACAGGAGATTCCATGCAATTGCCTGCTGGGTGTTATGTGTGCGTTGTGAAGCAGGTATCACAAACAGAGACAAAAAACGGACGTCCTCAGTTGGCAATCCTCTATGATATTGCAGAGGGTGAAAATAAAGGTTTTTATCAGGCGCAGTTTGAGGCAGCTAAAAAATCTGGAAGCGACGCAAAGTGGAAGGGCGTACACAAGCAGGTTATGGATGGAAGCAGTGTTCCTTTTTTAAAAGGCCTGATCACAAGTATTGAAAAATCCAACAACTATCAATTTCCGTGGAACCTTGAGGGAAACGAGAAATCTTTGGTCGGAAAAAAGTTTGGTGCAGTTATGGGGCGCAGGGAGTTCCTGACCTCAGAAGGAGAAAAGCGATTTGTCACTGAAATTTTTCAAGTGCGCAGTCTTGACGGCTTAAAGGACGCGAAGGTACCGGAAGACAAGCTATTAAGTGCAGAAGAGCTAAACCAGTATAGTCAGCGCAGCCTGCCTTCACAGCCGGCATCCGATCCGGCACTTGCAGCAGATGGATTTATGAGCATCCCGGATGGTATAGATGAAGAGCTTCCCTTTATGTAAAGAGGATTACACACAGGTAAAGCAGATGTTGTCCATGCGGCAGGTAGCGGGCTTTTATGGATTTAAAGAGGACAGGCAGCACCTGTGCACCTGTCCTTTCCACAAAGATAAACATCCGAGCATGCGGATTTACCCAGATAACAAAGGATTTTACTGCTTTGCCTGCCAAAAAGGTGGAGATATCGTCACCTTTGTTGCAGCGCTTTACAACACAGATAACGAGCATGCTTGCCGAAAACTAATCGAAGATTTTTCTTTGCCGATTACCACAGAACCGACAACTTACCGGGAGCGGCGAGAGTGGGAAAAGCGAAGGAGCAGGCAAAAAAAAATAAGCCAGTTCCAGCGGGATAGTATGAAAATCCTGCGTAAATACTGGATTTTGCTGTGTGAAGCGACCAGAGATACGCAGGATATGCATTTCGTGGAGGCAATGCAGAATTTATCTATTGTAGAATACCGGATAGAGTGCTTGATAGAGTGCCCGGAAGAATACTACGAGGACAGAAAGGCGGTGAAAAAGATTGGAGAAATCGGAAGACGAATTGCTGGATGGCATGACCCAGATTGCACCGGATCAGCAGTTTCCGGATGAAATCTTTTATAAGATTTTCGAAATAGATGGAAGCGTGGAACGGCAGCAATACATAGAGGCGCTAAAAGCAAAAGCCCGGCAAATGAAGCGGATACAGGAATTCAATTCCATCTTGAAAGCCTTTTTCACCGACTATTCACAAAAAATGAAAGAGACAGGAAACACCACAAATTTTACCGGACAGCCGCTGTCTCTTGAGTGCGGACCGTGGAGAGCAAATGACATAGGCGTAACGATGCAGAAATTTGACACACATGGTATGCCGGTATGCGTAAGTGCTTGTACTCATCCGATATTACCTGTAGAAATATACAAAAATGTGGATACGGGAAAAGAACGCGTAAAGCTGGATTATTTTAAATACGGACAGTGGCAGAGCGTAACAGTGAATCGTAAGGTTTGTGCTGATAATAAGGCTATAGTAGAGGTTTTAAGCGATATAGGTGTAGAAGTTACCAGCGAGAACGCAAAATCCCTTGTGCGGTATATATCGGACTGCATCGGTATGAATCCTGCTACATTAGAGCCGAAGAAATCAATTAACCGACTGGGGTGGTCCGGAAAGGAATTTATGCCCTATGCCAATGACATTGTCTATGATGGCGAACAGGATTTTGATGTTATTTATAAAAATGTAAAGGAAGGTGGAAGCTTTGAGAGCTGGAAAAACCATTGTGGCGAGCTTCGGAAAAATAAAATAGTCCGTCTTGCATTTGCCGCAAGTTTTGCATCCTGTCTAATTGAGCCGGTCAATGCCCTTCCCTTTGTTTTTCACATCTGGTCGGGCGAGTCCGGAACCGGAAAAACGGTAGCGATCATGGCAGCTATGTCACTATGGGGCAATCCCAAGATGGGCGGGCTGGTAAAGACCATGAATACGACAAAAGTCGGTATTATGCGTACTTCCGCTTTTCTGTACTCGATTCCTTATGCCGGTGACGAGCTGCAGACTATGAAAGATAAGTGGCTGACGAACTTCGACCAGTTAATCTATCAAATTACAGAGGGAATTGACCGTGGGCGTGGCCGAGCATCCGGAGGCGTGGAGGAAACAAAGACCTGGCATAACAGTTATCTATTTACCGGAGAAGAACCAATTACGAAATCGAATAGTCGTGCAGGCTCTAAGAACAGGGTAATCGAAATCGAGGTGGAAGATAAGATTATCGAGGATGGAAACCACACGGTAAGTGTTTTGACGGAAAATTATGGACACGCTGGAAAGATGCTGATTGAGCATCTTCAGAACACAGAGACAAAGGCATTGCGCGAAGAATACAAAAGGTATTTTGACGCAATGTGTGAGCTTGATACGACTGAGAAACAGGCGATGGCGATGGCGTGCATTTTACTGGCAGACAAAGTTTTGACAGAGATTATATTCGAAGACGAAACAGCCCTCAGCATTGAGGACGTTAAGATGTATCTTCGAAGCGCAAAAGAAGTAGACGTCGCAGAACGATCCTATCAATCGGTGCTAAACTGGATTGCAAAAAATCCGATTCGATTTCAGGATCCGAGTGGAATGGACAGCAGCAATAAAGGTGAGGTCTGGGGCAGGATTGATGCCGATGAAAACCATCCGGAAAAATCACCTATAGCCGTAATCAATAAAGATGTTCTTTGCGATTTTTTGGAAAAAGATGGATTCGATTATGCAGCTGTAAGTAAAAAGTGGGCGGCAAAGGGCAGATTGGTAAAAAACTCGCAGGGAAAGTTTGTGCATCAAACAAGAGTGTTCGGAATTAAGGCAAGTTATATCAAAATAGTTATGGACACAGAAATGGACCCTGATGGATTTGTAAGTTTGGATGAAATTGAGAACGGTTGTTCTGAACTACCGTTCGATTAAATGCCTTACCAAAAGTCTCGAAAAATACCTATTTTCGATAAGGTAAGACACTTGGTAAGACAAAAGAATCCAGCAAAAATGCGGCTTTTATATATATTGTCTTACCATCTTACTGTCTTACCAGTACCAATCGCCTATAGGGACATAAAAATCGATATACTAAACTTGCTACTAAAAGGTGTGTCATTGTACCCGGTTTTTGGGTAAGTTGGTAAGACATCCTAAAAAACCCAGTAAATACAAGGGTTTGCAGACTTACCAGGGTAAAAAAATGAGTAAGACAAATTTGAGATTTGGTAAGACATTTGAGATTGGAGGATAAAATGAGCAATAAAAGTATGGGAACGGCATTTGAAAAAGAATTTGCAAAATTGTTATCCGACTTCGGGTTCTGGGTGCACCGGATGCAGGATAATGCAAATGGTCAGCCTTTTGATTTGATTGCGGCCGGGAATGGAAGGACTTACGTCTTTGACTGCAAAAACTGTGAAGGAAACAATTTTCTATTTCGCAGGATGGAAGAAAATCAAAGGAATGCTATGGACCTTTGGTTACAGTGTGGAAATCAGAATGCAATGTTTGCAGTCAGATATCCAGATATCGGAGTTTATGTTTTTGAATACAGAGACCTTAACAGCTATGAACAGGATGGCATGAAAGGGATTAAGCAGGAAATGGCTCATATTTATGGATATACCTTTGAAGAATTTACGAGGATGTTCGCATGAAGATATTGATTAGTAATGAAATCAGCATTCAGGAGCCTACCCAGGTGTTGCTGAACTGGATCCGGGCGAATTTAATTCTCCCAAATCCGGAATATAGCAAAAAGCTGCGCATGGGGTTATGGACGGGAAACACCCCAGCACAGATAAGCCTGTACCGGGTAGACGGAAATACAATTTACATTCCCTGCGGGGTGGGAAAACAGATTCGGAAATACCTGCCAGCTGGCGCAGAAATCAATCAGGACTTGGCCGACAACGGAATCCTTGCCTTTGATGGCGAAATCCCGTTATATGACTATCAGGATGATGCAGTTGATAGTATGCAGGCTGCAGGATGCGGCATACTTCAAAGCCCCTGTGGCAGCGGCAAGACACAGATGGGTATCGCCTTGGCAGCAAGGCTGCAGCGCAAAACGCTTTGGGTAACGCATACGCAGGACTTGCTTACCCAGTCCTATGACCGGGCAGCACAGTACTTTGACCGGAAAACACTGGGAAAGATTACAGCCGGAAAAGTGCAGATTGGCAGTCATATCACATTTGCTACCGTGCAGACGCTTAGTAAGCTGGATCTGAGCCAGTACAAATACACCTGGGATACGGTCATTGTAGACGAATGTCACAGACTAGCAGGAAGCCCGACAAGTGTAACAATGTTTTATCAGGTAATGAATTGTCTGGCCGCAAGATATAAATATGGTCTGAGTGCTACGGTACATCGCTCTGATGGCTTGATTAGGAGCACCTTCTCGATTATAGGCGGCGTACAGTACCAGGTGCCGGAAGAGGCGGTAAAGGATAAGACGATGCAGGTGACAATCCTGCGTAGAAATACCGGAGTAAAGATCAGCCGAGAATGCCAGGATACGGACGGGACGCTCGTATATAGCAAGCTGCTTCCATACTTGTCCGAGAACTCGGACAGATGTCGGCTGATTGTGAGTGATCTTGTAAAAAATAAGGACCACTCAAGCCTGATTTTGTCCGACCGATTGGGGCACTTACGGCATCTGATGGATATGCTGCCGCCGGAATTAAGATTCAAGGCTGTCATGATTGATGGAAAAATGACATCGAAGCGGGGACGGGCGGCACGGGTCCAGGCGATTGAAGATATGCGGACAGGTCGTAAACGGTTTTTATTTGCTTCCTACAGCCTGGCGAAAGAGGGACTGGACATTCCCCGGCTTGACCGACTGTATCTTACCACTCCGAAAAAGGATTATGCGGTGGTAACTCAGAGCATCGGTCGGATTGCCCGGACGTTCGCCGGAAAAGAAAATGCAGTCTGCTACGACTATGTAGATGAGCTAGGGTTTTGTGAAAACCAGTGGCGGAAACGCAAGACCAGCTACCGAAAGGCGGGATGCAGAATTGAAGAAACATGAGCTGGAAGTATATCAGAAAATTTATATTGAGTGCCACAATCTTTTTATCGTCTATGCACCCAGAACGGATGAGCCATATGCAGAATTCGTAGCAGCCGCCGAAGTGAGCAGAAAGAAGATAGGAGACCATCCGTTCTGGTTTCGTCTGTTGAAACTAACAACAGATGAAATTGAAAAAGTATGGAAAGGAGACATCAAAAAATGAAAATAGCGCCAAGAAAGAAAAGTGACAGAGGCGGATACCCGATAATGCCGCTAAAACAAAATATCCCGAATCCGAAGGACAAGACCGCCATTTTTAACCGTTTTGTCAGAGAGGCATATACTGTTATAAAAGCGCATTGCAGGTGAACTATGATAACAGAAAATTATTCTATTTCATTTTTGGGACTTGACCCCAGATATTACTCCATAACAACTATTGGAGATGTTTGGAACGTGGCCTCAGATAAAGTTTACGAAGAAATCGGTATTCGCGTTTCAGGGGAGATACAAGAAAGTTATATTGTTGGTCAAGACGATGAAAAACTTAACAACACTATTATTTTTACGGTTCGAAGTACAAGAGTTCCCCATGAAATAGTAACTTCAGAGAAATACTGGGATGCATATGAAGAGGTTATTGAGGAAGTTAGGTATAGATTGGGAAATCCAAGGATGTATATAATAATAGCTGAAATTAATATTACCAATTTTGAAGCGATCTGACATAGGCGAGTGGTAGAAATACCACTCAATTAAAAAGCGTACAAGCAATATAAAAACGTCCGGCTGCTAAGTGCCGGGGAAAGAGGTAGAGATGGAATTTATAGCAATTAACTTAGATGATTTTCACAAAAATCAAAAGGGAGAGCCTAGAACCGAAGCTGAAATGATGTTTGTGGATGCGAAGGATATCTGGAACGCTCAAAAATACATGGAGTTAAATCACTCGGAACATCCGTGGGCTGTAATTTGCAAGCAAGTGTTTGATGCAAATATTGTTACGAGACAAGTATACAGGGATAACTAAATTAAAATTTAGGAGGAGGAATGATGTTGTGAAATGCGTGTTGAAATACCCGGGAGCCAAAAACAGGTTAGCCCCTTGGATTTGCGAATACATACCTGAGCACAAAGTATATCTGGAGCCATACTTTGGGAGCGGAGCAGTATTCTTCAATAAGGTTCCGGCCAGAATCGAAACATTGAATGATTTGGATGAAAATGTAGTAAATTATTTTCAGGTCGTTAGGGAGAAATCCGATAAGCTGGCAGAGCAGTTAGAAATGACACCATATAGCCGTGATGAATACTATAGGGCCTGTGAGTTTAATTCTAAAGATTCGGATATCGAAAAAGCACGGAAATTTGCCGTCAGGTGTTGGCAAGGGTTTGGATGCAGTAACTTATACCGCAATGGATTTAGAAGTAGTCAACAGTCAAAAAGCCCACATACAACGAAAGAATGGGGTGGGATTCCCGAAAGGATTAGGCTTGCAAGTGAAAGGTTAAAAAATGCACAGATTGAGAATCTCCCAGCCACAGAGGTGATTAAGCGTTATGATACATCAGATGTCTTTATGTATGTTGACCCGCCATATTTGCATGGAACCAGAAAAAACTATTTATACAAGCACGAAATGAAAGATGATGCGCATGTTGAACTGTTAGAATTGCTTGTGAGCCACCCGGGAAAGGTTTTGTTATCAGGATACGATAACGAGATGTATAACGATATGCTGCAAGGGTGGAATAGGGTGCAAAAGAAGACGCAGGCAGAGGCCGGTATCCCCAGAGTGGAAACATTGTGGATGAATTATGAAATAGGTCAGTCAGAGCTCCCCCTTGGGGCCAAATATTAGAGGAGGAAAAAACCGTGAATAAATCAGGTTATAGTGACCCGACTGCCGAAGACGCAATCGGCACGGTGGAAAAAGAAAACAAAAAGATACGCAAGTGCCGGCACGTAGAGCGTGTAGGGAGCACAGCGGTGTACGTCACAGAGGGATGCCCGCACGCCAAGCTGATTCAGGGCAAGCGGGTAAGCTGGAGAGGGCAGTGTTTGAGATGCAGGGAGGAGTGATATATGAGATTTAGTGTTGAGAAGTTTCGTAAGAATGCTGAACACGCAATCAGGAAGAGGGTGCCGCAGCCGCATCTGGATATACTGGACGGCATGGAGGTTACCAGGGATACGTTGGAATATCAGGTCGACGGGGAAAAGTTTTATTTGTTTCCGGTATACCCAGAGTGGTGCGAGGAAGAAGAACTATGAGACGAGGAGGATAATGATGGAGCTTAAGTATTCAGACAATGTAAAGTTAGTTGTAAACATAACCGAGGAAATGAAACAGGATTACCGGGATTGCGGTGAGTGTGCCTGTGTTCCAGGTGGAGACGGGAAGGATTGTGACGGCTGCAGCCTGAATGTAGACATTGGGGGAGTGACATTGTGTGAGATGCTCCCGGTGACTGAAAAATTGGAGGAGTGATATTTGTGGATAAAAAACGACTGATGCAGTATAAGGCGTTTATGAGAGAGCAGCCCAAGCTGGAAAAAGAGATTGATCGGCTATATGACCGCCTGAATGAAGTGCCTGTCGTGTCAGGCAAGGTGACAAAGTCCGGTGATGACTTTCCGTACATAGAGGAACACCTGACGGTGCAAATGACTGAACCAAAAGCAGCAGAGGAGATTAAGAAGCAGATCCGGATCAAGGGAAAACGGCTGGATATGGTGGAGCAGGAACGTACAGAGATAGAAAAGTTCATTGCGGGAATACCGGACAGTCTAGACAGGCAGATATTTGAACTTAGCTTCCTGGATGGAAAAAAGCAGTGTGAGGTGGCAAACGAGATCGGAATGGAACGGAGTAGCATATCCAAAAGAATCAACTCTTTTCTGCAACTTTCACACAATTCACAAAAATAGTGTGCTATAATTATTCTAGAATGATTGGATTATCATTCACCCCACATAAGATTCATCCAGAAAAACGTCCTGTAGAAATATGGGGCGTTTTTCGTGCAATCTGTATATTGACAAAAAAGAACATATGTTCTAATATCATAAGTACCACACATATATATAAATCATGACTGTAATTTGTTGATAATTGTCAAAATTTGGTATATTATATAAATTATAGTGCGATTTTAGATGAATATGTGGAGGGACTATCAGTTATGGCTAAAAGGATTGATTTTTATACCATATCATTACACAATGGAGAGCAGGCAGTGAATTATCCAATAAGAGACTTTTTGGAGACTATCGGCAATCGAATGGGTGATGCAACTGTGGTTAGGGAAATTGGTGAGAAGTGGATTAGGGCATTTCCTTATTCGTATTCAAGTAGTCGGCAGCAATTCGTTATTCCATTCGGGAAGCTAAAAGATAAGAATAAGCCATATTGGTTAAATGATGAAAATCATTTAGAAGAAATTCCTGCAAGTTTGTATGACATTAATTCGTTGGGATTTGATCAAGAGTATAACGTAATGGTATTTACTACGAATAGGGAGGGTCCATCAGTCCGAGACGTAGAAGATTATTTAAATACGTTTATACCTAGCCATACGGGGCTATTTGTAAGGATTGATCCCATCAGGTATAATACTGGGATTGAAAAGGTAAGAAATGCAGAATTGGTAAAAAAGGTTACATTATATCTCGATTTAGGGCGCTCTTTAAATGATTTTTATTTAAATGAGTTAGAATACAACACGCCCCGCCCCTTGGCTGAAGCATTTAGAGCTTTTACAGAGGCAGCAAAAGATACTGGAGACAGTAAGGTGTTGTCATTAACATTGGGGTTAGGAAAAAATGGAAAAAGGGAAGACACTTTGAATTTGGAGAGTCTATTATATTTGCTTGAGCATATTAATATTGGAGCTGAGTTTGTAAAGGAAATAGAGGTAAATTATAAGGAAGGGCGAGAGGATAAGATTGATAAAGCTAAGTTAAAAGAATCCAACCTGCTATTATCCTATCCGTGTAGCGGCGTAGGATCTCAGGTTTCGCCGGAGGATTTGCTAAACAATATAAATAATGCTGTTGCGGATAAGGTAATGATAATAACAAGGCATAATAGAGAATATTTTGCAAACATGCAACAATATAATGCTAATGGGTTTAATATCGTTGAAACTTGGAATAGTATTGAGTAAGTATGACCGAAAATAGGTGGTTTTATGAAGAGAACTTTAATAGAGTTGGGAAGAAACTTGAAATTAGAAATTTTTATAATTGTATTGTATATTATTGGGGGTGTAATTTATTTTTATTTCCCAAAATGTTTTCCTACGTGCCTTAACTTAAACACATATTTCTCCAAGGACAGATTAGCGGGGATTGGAACATTTTTCGCTATTACTATAGGTGTTTATATTGCCGTG
Source organism: Novisyntrophococcus fermenticellae (assembly GCF_018866245.1). GTDB lineage: Bacteria > Bacillota > Clostridia > Lachnospirales > Lachnospiraceae > Novisyntrophococcus > Novisyntrophococcus fermenticellae. The sequence continues at coordinate 2,631,248 of NZ_CP076458.1, read as the reverse complement.
ATTACAGTTTTGGCTACATCTGAAATCGGAATAAGCAGAGAAATGCTTAAAAGAAGATTAGATAAACCTCTAATAGATGTGATGATGGCAGGAATGACCGAAAATCTTGTTACTACAGGGTTGGCTATTTTTGTTCCTGTAAACAAGATTACATGTTACATTCTGCTGGTATTTCTTTCTGTGTCATTGGTCTCTTTTGCTAAATTTATTAGGCTGCTTGTAATAATATTTAAGCAAAACATGGAGCAAATGGCCAAGACAATAGATGAAGACGAAATTTATAAAAACAGCATGATCACCTATATGGAAGGAATATTTAAGTACTTTCAAGAGCATAGAGATGATTAAAAACATTCAGATCATGTTTAAAGGGCACCCCACTGCGGGTGCTTTTTCTATACGTAAATTTAAGCCAGATTGGAAGGTGAGGTGATGGCGAACAATGAAAACTTAAAACCTATACGAAACAAGAGTGAAGCAAGAGAACTAGGTCGAAAAGGTGGTAAAGCCTCAGGAGAAGCCCGTCGCAGAAAAGCCGATTTCCGGAAGACCTTAAACCTGCTGCTTACTGCTGAGATAGACAGTCCTGAATGGACACCTATCTTGGAAACGCTGGGGCTTGATAGCACGCTCGAATCGGCTGTTAATGCAGCAATGATAAAAGAGGCCCTGGCAGGTGACGTGAAGGCGTACGAAGCGATTGCTAAGTATGCTGGGCAGACTGCCAAGCCTGATGAGGACCTTCGGAACCGTGAAGCTGACACAGAGCTGAAACAGGCAAGAAAACAGGCTGTTACCGGAGAAAATGAGACAGATGAGGCTCTTGGAAAACTGGATGATCTATTGAAAGGTGTGTATGACAATGCAATTAAGCAGGAAACAGAATGAGTATATTGTGAATGCAACGCACCGGTGGAATATTAAGTCCGGAGCAGTGCGATCAGGAAAGTCTTTTGTGGACACAGCATATATGGTGCCGGCACGGATCCGGGAGAGAGCAGGAGAGCCAGGGCTGACGGTAATCCTTGGAGTGTCGAGAGAAACCGTTGAACGAAATGTGTTGCAACCAATGCGCGAGATCTACACAGACCGCCTGATCGGAACGATTAACAACCGTAATATTGCCAGGGTATGTGGAGAAGATGTCTACTGTTTAGGCGCAGAGAAGATTAGCCAGGTTGCAAAGATACAAGGTTCCTCAATCAAGTATGCTTACGGTGATGAGGTGGCAAAGTGGAACCAAGAAGTGTTCCAGATGCTAAAATCCCGTCTTGATAAGCCATACAGCTGTTTTGACGGTTCCTGCAATCCAGAAAATCCTACGCATTGGCTTAAAAAGTTTATAGATTCAGACGCAGATATATATTTGCAGAAATACCGGATTTTTGATAATCCGTTCCTGCCGTCAGAATATGTCTATAACCTTTGCAAGGAGTATGAAGGAACTGTCTACTATGACCGTCTGATAGAGGGGCAGTGGAAGCGTGCAGAGGGCGCTATCTATCGGAAGTTCGCAGATGCTCCGAACAGCTTTGTGCAGAAAGCCGACAGAGAGAACATTGCAAGAATTGAGATTGGGGTTGACTTCGGTGGCAATGGATCCGGTCACTCATTTGTGGCAACAGGAAAATATAAGGGCGGCAGAGTGCAGGCTCTTATGAGCCGGCGATACATGAACAAGGATTATCCACAGGGTATTGATGCAAACCTCTTGTCAGAACTCTTCCTGCAGTTTGTGGGAGCCGTCGTTGAAAGGTATGGAATGCCGGGATTCGTCTACTGGGACAATGCAGAAACAGTCCTGGGGCAGAGCATTACAAAAGCCTGCCGGGAAAAGTATCCAAGGGTTACCGTGCTGCCGGCATGGAAGATAAGAATAAAAGATAGAATTGATTATACAGTCCGCCTCATGGGAGCCGGGCTTTTTTCATTGACAGAGGATTGTGAGACATTGTCGCAGGCTTTGCAGGATGCTGTCTGGGACAGCAAGGCAGATGAGGATGTACGTCTGGATGATGGTACAAGCGATATTGACACGCTGGATGCCTTTGAATATTCGATAGAACGGGATGTTGCGCAGAGCCATTACAATCCAGTGAAAGGAGGAATTTAAAAATGTTTCGATTAGCATCAGATGAAGAATTAACAGACAAAAAGTTAGGAGAGTTCCTCCGGGAGCACTCATTGGAATCAACATTCCGGTATCAGCAGCTAAAAAATGCTTATGAGACGGATTATCCGATTTTCTATCAGGAGAAAAAGCCGGAGTGGAAACCGGATAACCGTATCGCAGTCAACTTTGCAAAGTACATTGTGGACACCATGAACGGATTTTTCATCGGGCACCCGATTAAGATTACGGCGGACGAGGACAGCATAGGAAAGTTTGTGGAATTTCTGGATCAGTATAACGATCAGGACGACAACAACGCAGAGCTGTCGAAGATATGCAGCATCTATGGAAAAGGCTATGAAATGTATTACGTAGACGATGTGGCCAATATCGGAATTACATATCTGACACCAATGGATGCCTTTATGATTTACGATGATTCAGTGCTTTGCAGGCCCCGGAACTTTGTACGGCTGTACCTGGATGCTGATAATGTGCTGCACGGCAGCGTATCGGATGAAAGCAAAGTACGGTATTTTACCCAAAAAGGGCGGCTTGTATGGGAAGGGGAGGAAAAGATACATGGCTTTGACGGGGTTCCTGCCACAGAATATGTCGAGAATGAGGAACAGCTGGGTATTTTCGAACCGGTACTGACCATGATCAACGCCTATAATAAGGCAATATCGGAAAAGGCAAATGATGTAGATTATTTTGCTGATGCTTACATGAAGGTGTTGGGAGCTTACGTAGATGATGACAGTGCCAAAAAGATACGAGATAACCGGATTGTCAATTTTCCACAAGGGATGCAGGATATTCTTCCAGAAGTGGAGTTTATGAGCAAACCGGACGGCGACGCCACACAGGAGCATTTAATTGACCGATTGGAGCGATTAATTTTCCAGATCAGCATGGTTGCCAATATTTCCGACGAGAATTTCGGTACCAGCTCTGGCATCGCTCTGAAATATAAGCTCCAAGCAATGAGCGACCTGGAAAAGACCAAGGAACGGAAATTTACATCCGGAATGAATCGCAGGTATAAACTGATTTTCAGCAACCCGGTGTCAGGGATGAAGAAAGATGATTGGGTAAAGCTGCATTATCGCTTCACTCCGAACTTCCCTGCAAATGTCCTGGAGGAAACACAGATTGCACAGAACCTTGACGGAATCGTATCACAGGAAACGCTGTTGTCGGTTCTTTCTGTCGTAGATAATGCGCAGACTGAAATCCAGAAGATTGAGCAGGAGAAGGAGAAGGCACAGGAGACGGTCACAGAGGATAGGTTATTGGAGAGGTTGAACAATGGGCAGCAAAACGTATTGGAGCCAACGGGAAGCAGCACAGCTTCGTAAAAATATCAAAGACGAGCTGGTGTACAATAAAAAAATCAAAGAGACCTATGATTACATGTTGGATAATATCCAGAAAGAGATCAATGGCTTTTATGCCCGTTATGCCACGAAAGAGGGAATAACCCTGGCTGATGCAAAGAAGCGTGTCTCACAGCTTGATATCGATGCCTACGGACGCAAGGCCAAACGCTATGTGAAGAATAAGACATTTACGAAGGAAGCTAATGAGGAAATGCGATTATACAACGCAACCATGAAGATTAATCGGCTGGAACTCTTAAAATCGAACATCGGCCTCGAGCTGGTGGACGGTTTTGACGAATTGCAGAAGTATTTTGATACTACGCTGACAGATCGGACATTGGCAGAGTTCAAGCGGCAGGCAGGGATTCTCGGTGAGTCGGTTCTGAACAACGAAAAAGCAGCGCAGGCCCTTGTAAATGCATCATTCCAGAATGCTACATACTCAGACCGGATATGGATGTATCAGGACATGCTAAAAGCTGAATTGTCCAGTCAGCTGAAGATTGGTCTGATACAGGGGAGAAATCCCAGGGAGCTGGCAAGGCATATCTCTAAAGTGTTTGGAGTGAGCCGAAATAATGCGGAGAGACTTATGCAGACAGAGCTTGCCAGGGTGCAAACGGAAGCCCAGAAGCAATCCTATGAGCGTAATGGCTACGATAAGTATGTATTTATCGCGGAGCCGACGGCCTGCCCAATCTGTCAGGCTCTGGATGATAAGGTATTTGATGTAAAGAAGATGATGCCTGGGACAAATGCCAGCCCCATGCATCCACATTGTCGTTGCAGTACCGCAGCTCATGCTGACCGAGAAGCCTTGGAGACAAGACTTGCCGAAATCGAAGCGCAGGAAATTAAAAGCCAACCGAAAGGTGTTGTAAAATCCGGTAAAAATGATACAATAAAACTAAAGGACATAATTATACACAGGAGTGTTGGAGCAAAGGCTAGAAATTATAAAGTTGTTGATAGGACAACTGGCATTGAGTATGAATTTGTTCCGGGTACCCACATACAGAACGCAGAGGTTTTTGCCGGAAAAGGAACAAAGCACCCACTTCATGGCGGTGTCCCAGAAGGACTTACAGAAGAATACGGCGGTGATGTTTCGAAGTGGCAGCATGCTAAAGGCGAAGGCATATTAGTAGGTGAAGATACAGGAGAAGAATATCCTGCTGAAGTGCATTGGTTCCAGGAAGAATCTGTTGGCAAAGTAAAATTTAAGGTAAAGAGGTGGTTGGATGAAAGTTAAATATCTGGGGAAAACTGAATTTTTGGTATTAACTCATGACAAAGTATATGAAGTTCTGGCCACTGAAAAGGGCTGGTACCGCATTGTGGATGATTCCGGGGAGGATTATTTATATCCCCCGAAGTATTTCGAGATAATTGACCAATAGATAGCATCAGTCGATAATGGCCGGTGCTATTTTTGTACACAAATTTAAGGAGGGAACATGACAATAAATGTATTAGGGACAGAATACGAAATATTTTTTAAAACATCAGAAGAGGACAAATTTCTGATGGATAATGCTGGGTATATAGACCGATCTGTGAAAAAAATTGTTATTGCTCAGAAAGACAGTGACTGTGAGCTTGAAGACTTCGAAGCGTATAAGAAAACGGTTATGCGGCATGAAATCACACATGCTTTCATGGAAGAGTCTGGTCTATCTGTGAATTTTGAGCACAAGACAATTGGAATTGACGAAACAATGGTTGACTGGATTGCAATACAATTTCCAAAGCTGAAAAAGACATTTGAGGAGGCGGGTTGCTTATGATTGAAGTCAGTGTAACTAAGGACGAAATAAGAGTGCTTGGTCACTCCGGGTATGCTCCACCAGGGCAAGACATTGTTTGTGCAGCAATATCCACATTAACGCAGGGCTTAGTCGCATCTATAGAGGGGTTGACAGGCGATAGACCAGATTATACAATTGCGCCGGGCGTATTTATTTTAAAAATTAAGGATTTATCAGCAAAAGCAAAATTGTTGGTAGATTCTTTTTTCATTGGTATTTCTGGGACTATAGATGCTTATCCGGAGTATGTCCGGATTGTATAAATTTTGTCCGAAACGACGAAAAACTACAGTGAATGCTCTGGGCGAAAAGAATGGAGTGGGCACGGAAAGGATTATTATGCGAAACAAAGTTTATTCAGCAATGAAGGAAGCGAAGTGGCCTTTTAATCTGCAGCTATTCGCAGAGGGAGACGATGCCGGGGCCGGTGACGGTAATGGCAGCGGAGCCAGAACAGACGCAGGAAATGGAACAGGAGATAATGGCGGCGCAAGTGGAGGTGAGGGCAAGCCTGTAACCTTTGATGATTTTCTGAAAGGCGGCGGCAATCAGGCGGAATTTGACCGCAGGGTACAGAAAGCCATAGACACAGCCGTTACAAAGGCACAGGAGAAATGGCAGGTGCTGGCAGACGATAAGCTGTCCGAAGCCGAAAAGCTGGCGAAGATGACAAAGGAAGAGAAAGCGGAGTACAAAGCCAAAAAGCTTGAAAAAGAGATTGCGGATTTGAAACGGGCAAATGCTCTCTCTGACATGTCAAAGACAGCTCGGAAGATGCTCTCTGAGGAGGAAATCACCATTTCGGATGAACTCCTGTCTCATTTAGTATCAGATGATGCAGAGCAGACCAAGGTGGCTGTGGATTCTTTCACGAAACTGTTTAAGGAATCAGTGCAGAACGCTGTCAAAGACGCTTTAAAGGGTAATCCCCCGAAAGCCGGAACAGGTGGAAAGGGAACAGTAACCAAAGAACAGATACTTGCAATCAAAGACCGTGCCGAGAGGCAGCGGATGATTACGCAACATATGAATTTATTCCAGTAAAGGAGATAAAGAACATGCATACAAAGAAATTCGATTTACAACTATTTGCAGCGCCGGACGGGATGACCGGCAAAGCGCAGATTACAGTGGCAGCCAGGGAGATTGATTTTGTTACATCTTTCTCAAAAAATTTGCAGGCACTGACTGACATTATGGGGATTGCCCGGTTTATTAAGAAGGGGAATGGAACAACCCTGAAAGCAAAAAAGGCGTCAGGAACTTTGCAGAGCGGAACCGTGGCAGAAGGTGATGAGATCCCGCTGTCCCAGTTCACGGTGACTGAGACACCTTACGACAGCATTTCCATCGAGAAATACCGCAAGGGTGTGTCTGCTGAGGCAATTGCAGAACACGGGTATGACGTGGCGGTAGCTATGACAGACGAAGAATTCAAGACCGAGTTGCAGGATGTTGTCTTGGGCAGATTCTATGATTTTATCAAAACGGGTACCCTTACATCCACTGAGGCTACTTGGCAGATGGGAATCGCAATGGCAATCGGCAAGGTAAAAGACAAGTTTAAAAAGATGCATCGGACTGCTACAGGCGTTGCGGTATGGGTAAACACACTTGACCTGTACAAATACGTGGGAGCTGCCAACATCACAGTACAGACGGCTTTCGGCATGGATTACGTGAAAAACTTCCTGGGCGCAGACATTATGTTTATTTCTTCCGAACTTGCAGAAGGCCAGGTAATTGCTACGCCGATTAACAACATGATCGGCTACTATGTGGATCCAGGTGATTCCGAGTTTGCGCAGGCAGGACTGCCGTACACTACGGATTCTGAAACCGGCCTGATCGGATTCCACACAGAGGGCAACTACAGCCGTGCGCTGTCTGAGTCTTACGCAATCATGGGGCTTAGGCTGTTCGCAGAGTACCAGGATGCCATTGCAGTAATCACAGTGGATGATAACACTGTAGAGCCGTAAGAAAGGCGGTGAAGCCTTGTGACAACACTTGATGATGTAAAGCTCCTGCTGGGCATCACAGACTCAGACATGGACGGTAAACTTAACTTGATTATCCGAAACGCAGAAAAGCAGATACTTGCCTATCTTCCGGACGGGATAGGATTTGTTCCGGATCCATTGCAATACATCGTGACCGAGCTTGCTATCGTGCGGTTCAACCGGATTGGAAATGAGGGCATGGCCAGCTACAGCCAGGAGGGAGAGAGTATCACATACGGGGACGATATTGCCCCGTACCTTTCTGCTATTCAGGCATGGATTAGCACACAGGAGAGTAATAATCGAGGGGTGGTGAGGTTTCTGTGAGATACGATACTCCGACCTTTTTTGTAAAAGAAACCGATAAACACTATGATCCGGTAGCCGGAGAGTGGATCCAGGGAGAACAGATCCGTACAAAGAAATATGCCAATGTAACTCATATGGGTGCAGAACGACAGCAGGCCGTGTTTGGTGATGTGAAAGCCAACAGGCTTGTTGTGCGTTTACAGCGCGCCTATATGGCAGCCTATGACTTTGTCGAGATAGATGGGAAAACCTATCATGCGGACACAGAGAGGCTTCCTGGTGATACACAGAGTTTGGTGGTGATGCAGAATGGCTAATATCAAGATTGAGGGTCTGGAAGAGTTACAGAAGGCCCTAAAAAAGAACGCTACTTTGAACGATGTAAAAAAGGTCGTGAAGCAGAACGGCTCTGAACTGCATAAAAAGGCGCAGCGGAAAGTCCCCGTTGATACCGGAACCTTAAAAAGGAGTATTGGACTTGAGTTTACGGACGGAGGCATGACAGCAGAAGTGGATGCTACTGCGGAATATGGGGAGTATGTGGAGTATGGCACAAGATTTCAAAGAGCCCAGCCCTATATTCGACCGTCCCTGGAAGAACAAGAAAGGCAGTTCAAATCTGATATGAGAAAACTTGTAAAATAGGAGGCGGATATGGACAAGACAGCAGAACAGGCCATACATGACAAGCTATGGCAGATTGTATCCCCGCTGGTGGGCGGCGCAGTCTATGAGAGTCGCCCCATGACGGAGGTGGGATATCCCTTTGCAGACTTTGAGGACTTTCTTTCCAATTTCACAGGGACAAAAAATGGGATTCTGGAAAGGATTGCGGCAGATATCAATCTTTGGGATGTCGAGGATAAGCGAAAAGACGTATCTCAAGCAGGAGGCTCACTTTTCACACAGGCAATGCAGCTAAAAGAGGCTTTTGGGTACAAAATATCCATGAGGGTTAGTGATTCCAAAATCAGAGTAATACAAGACAGAACCGTATCGCCACCAATCTGGCGGTGTATGGTACATTTAGAATTTGACACATAGGAGGTAAATAGATGTCAGTTATACAGGGAAAAAGAATTGTATATTTATATCGTCTTTTGTCAGAGGCAAAGACGAGTGATGCGACTGCAATCGCATTTACCACAGAGAACAGCACATCCATTTCGAGGGATTCTGACACCGTATCTACAAAGAGCGGTGTAATCAGAGTGCCTAAGGACGCTGAAGTTGAGATTAAAACAACGGCGATTTTTGCCAGTGAAAACGATGAGATTATCAGCAAAATAAAGGCAGCGGTAAGAGAAGGAAAGATGCTGGAAATTTGGGAGGCAAACTTAGACGCACCTGGAGAGGACACAAACGAGGGCAAATTTGCGGCTACGTATTATCATGGATATGCCACATCTTTTGAACTGACGTCCAATAGTGAGGATCACGCAGAGGCATCACTGGAATTTGCTATTGAAGGCAGTGGAGTTGAAGGCTATGCCACTATATCCGATGATCAGCAGGCAATTGCAGACCTGATCTTTAAGGATACTAAAAAAGATACAAGCACACCGTAACGGAGGAGCCTAAGGTTCCTCTAAATTTAATAATGGAGGAAATACAAATGCAGGAAATGACGATAAATGGACAGGTATATCAGCTTAATTTTGGGATGGGATTCTTGCGGGAGATTAATAAAAAAGTATCCGCTCCAGTAGATGGGGCGCCGGGTGCGACACAAAATGTCGGCCTGCGCTTCTATACGCTCCGGCTTATTGATGGAGATGTCGAAGCGTTGGTTGACGTATTAGATACAGCAAACAAGGGACAGAATCCACGCCTTACAAGGACGGCCCTGGACGCATTTGTTGATGATGTGGATACGGATATCGATGAGGTATTTGATGAAGTTATGGGTTTTTTACAGACAGCAAACTCTACCAAAAAAGCGGTGCTGTCCATTCAGGAGATGGTAGAGAAGCAGAGACAGAAGCAGAATCAGAACCAATAAGCATCGAAGAGATGTATCACGAGGTAGCGGTCAACTGCTTCCGGTACTTTGAATTTAAAAGCCTTGCAGAGGTGGATCAGCTGACAATACCAGAATACGAGTTACTGATTGAAGCGCATAACCTGCGTATGGTCGACCAGGAGTATCATCAGCATTGGCAGGCATTTTTGAATTATGCTGTACAGGCTCAAAAGCCGGCTGGAAAAAACAAAACAAGGCCAGTATACAATCATTTTAATAAGTTTTTTGATTACGAAGGCGTACTAAAAAGCGTAAAAAAGAAGAAACCCGAAAAACCCGCAGAACGCTTCAAAGGAATCGGTAAATTGTTAAGGAAGGAGGGGAGATAGCATGGGAGATTTTTCCGTAAAAGCGGTATTGTCGGCAGTGGATAAAAACTTTTCATCTACCATGAAGGGCGCTATGGGCTATGCCAGTAACTTAAAAAGTACTCTTACAGGTGGCCTGGGCTTTGGCATTATGATGGGAATTGGACAAAAAACATTTTCTGTTGTGTCCAATGGATTTTCCAGTCTGGGTAAAGAAGCAATCGGAACCTCTGATTCCATGCAGAAACTGCAAGCAGCTATGCGATTCAGTGGTGACAGTGAAGAAGAGATACAGCGGATTGCGGGAGCTACGGGGTCGCTAAAGACTTATGCAGATAAGACCGTCTTTTCCCTTAATGACGTAATGAGTACCTTTGGAGCACTGTCAGCCAATGGTATTAAGGATGCCGATAAGATGACCGAAGCTGTGGGTAATGCGGTTGCTGTGTTTGGCGGCGGGGCTCAGGAGTTTGGCTCTGTAGGGCTTGCATATAGCCAGGCCATGGCAGCTGGCGCCCTCCATGCACAGGACTGGAACCAGATTTTGAATGCCAGTCCGCAGTTAGCAGGTGGACTGAGAAAAGAATTAATTAAACTTAATCCGGTGATTGGCGAAGATTTCAAAGGCGCTATGGAAGATGGTGTTATCACGGCGGACCTTTTGGGTCAGGCTATGAATAACATCGGCATGACAGAAATGGCACAAAATGCGGCTACATCTGTAGATACCTTTGAAGGAGCAATGGGAAATCTCGAAGCTACAGTGACTGGCGGAATTATGAGTATTTATGACGCTTTCGCAAAAGCTAAGGTCGTAAATGCATTAAATGGAATGAATGATAAAATCGGAGCAGGATTTGACTGGATAGCTAATAAAATTCCGGCTGTGATTGACACGGTATCGGGTGTGGTGGCAGAGGCGTCTAAATACTGGGATGTATTTAAAACAAACGCCCTAGAGGTTAAAGACGCATTTGGTGAATCAGTAAGTGCTATTGGGGGAAGCTTGTCAGAATTAAACGGCTCTTTTGGAAGTACCGAGAGCGTAAGTGATTTTTCCGACGTGATGGGCGTAGCTGCCGATTCGTTAAAGAAATTTGCTGGATTTCTGACTGAACACTCGGACGAGATTGCAAAGCTGATCACTATGCTTCCCAAACTTTTAATAGCCTATAAGGGATTTAAGATAATCAGTGCGATTGCACCGTTTGTTGGTATGTTTGCAAAAGGGATCTTAATGCTGGGTGGAAAAGGGATTGGAGCAATTGCGGGAAAGCTCCTGGGAATAGCAGGGGCTGAAACTACTGCCGGAACAGCCAGCGTAACAAGTGCCGGACAGATGAAACAAGCAGCGGTGGCGTTTCTTGCAATGGGTGCAGGAGTGGCCTTAATAAGTGCAGGATTTTATCTATTGGCACAATCGGCAATCTCATTGGCTGGTGCGGGATGGCCAGCAATTGCTGTCATGTTTGGCCTGGTTGCTGCGCTTGCCGCTTTATCCATTGGCATGATGCTGGCGATGAAGGGTATAACGGCATCTCCCGCGCAACTGACAGGGCTTACGACTGCATTACTTGCACTTGGAGCGTCTATACTTATGATCAGTACTGGTTTCGCAATTTTGGCACAATCCTCTATAGCACTTGCTAATGCCGGAGCGCCCGCAATAGCTATTATGGTGGGTATGGTGGCAGCAATTGCCTTATTAACTGTCGGAGCAGCATTACTGGGGCCGGCACTTACTGCAGGAGCAGTCGGATTCGTTGCTTTTGGTGCTGCAATTGTGTTGGTAGGTGTTGGCGCCGTTTTGGCGGGGGCAGCACTGGCTATTATCGTAGCATTATTTCCTTCTCTTATAGCCTATGGGTCGCAGGCAGCTGCTGCAATTGCACAGTTGGGAGCTGGAATGCTGGCATTTGCCGGTGGCACGCTCCTTGCAGGGGTGGCCTGTGCCGCATTAGGCGTTGGACTTTCCGTTGTTGCCGTTGGCCTTACATTAATCGGTGTATCGGTACTTATTGTAGCTGCCGGTGTTCTTGCACTTGCTGCGGGGGCGGTTATCTTAGGGACAGGTATGCTGCTCACAGGGGCTGCCCTTACAATTGTCGCTGGGGCATTGCCTACCGTTGCTGGGGGGGCATTACTCAGTGCGGTCGCATTTTCTGCACTGCTTGGCATTGCAATGTTATTAACTGCGTCGTTGTTACTTGTGTCTGCCCCACTGCTAGTATTAACACCGGCGTTTCTGTTAGCCACTGCAGGAGCCCTGGCTTTTGGAATTGCAATGGCTGCAGGGGCTGCGGGATGCGCTGCAATGGCCCTGGCATTAAAAGCTGTAAATTCGTCCATGAAATCTATAGCAAGCAACGCAAAGTCCGCTGAGAAGTCAATTAGCGGCATGAAGAAATCGGTCAGCATTGTAAGTGATGGCCTGGATGCCCTGGGCAATAAAGCGAAGGACGCTGTCAAGAAGTTTACCAGTGCTTTCTCTTCCGGGGCGGGCAGTGCGCAAGCAGCCGGAAAACAGATGGCTGATGGCGTGAAAAATGGAGCACAAGCAGGATTATCCCCGCTTTCGGTTATCACAAATAACAGTATGACTGGTTTTAACATGGCCTTGCGTTCCGGGGGGAATACGGCCATATCGACCATGAGGAACATAGCAAGCTCCATCATATCAAACGCGGGTGCTATTCCAGGAAATATGCGTGGTATTGGATATAATATCGGTGCAGGTCTTGCATCTGGCATGGCGTCCAGCTTGGGGCATATAAGGTCCGTCGCAGCACAAATGGCATCCGCCGCAGAACAAGCGGTCAGAGCAAAAGCACAGATACACAGCCCATCAAGGTTGTTTGCAGAATTGGGCACATTTGTAGGGCAGGGCTTCGCAGATGGGATTGACTCCATGAGCAGTACGATTCAGCGGGCAAGTAATCGTATGGTACAAATTCCAGACATCCCAGCACTTGCGGGTATAGGCTCTTATTCCTTTGGAGATAAGGAGCTTCGGAACGATTACGAATACAGTCCTGTTGTCTATGTAAGAACAGAAGTGACAAGTGTTATGGACGGCAGGAAGGTGGGATATGGAGCTGCCGAGTATGTAGATGAAAAGAATAAAAAGGATGCAAAACTCAAGGACCGTATAAAAGGGGAGAAGTAGGGAGGGCTAAATGAAGTTTATTGATACGATTGAACATGGAAACACTGAAGAGTCTCTCCCTGCAGAGGCTCTCTCCATTAATGGAACATATATCGAAAACGTTATTGATGGATATCGAACATTGACGGTATCCGGCCGTGAAACGCACAGCATGGGCTACGATGAGATACGGATTGGTAATCATCTGTATATGGAGAACTACTTTCAGGATAGCCGGGTCATAGAGGTAGAATATCAACTGATGGCAACCACGCCGGAAGAACTGATGCAAAGATATAATGATTTAAACGGTCTGCTTAATTTTAAAGAGGCAAAGATAGTCTTTGATGATGAACCTGATAAATATTATATAGGAAGCAAGACAGTATCCGAGACTCCGGCTAAGGGCAGGTTAAATATTACATCCACTTTCCAGATTTATTGTCCGGATCCGCATAAGTACAGCGTGGTAACGAAGCAGTTTACTGCGGCCCAAAATGTCGATGGTATTCTGGAGCTTACCATCGACAATAAAGGTACCGCGGATGTGCCGATAGACTATACGGTAGTTCACAATCACGATAATGGCTATCTTGGCTTTGTTTCTAATCGCGGTGTGTTACAGACCGGGAAGATTCAGGAGGTAGATTTAACGCCATATACACAAAGTGAGATGCTAATCAATACCAATGATTTTTCTGGTTGGAACAGAGACACCTCGGTGCATCCCGAAAACCCTGCAAAAAAGACAAACGGTCAATTGAAAGTGAAAACCTATAATGGGCAAAATATCCTTCAATTGGCCGATCGTGGTGGAACTGCTGGGGTGAACGGTGGAATGATCAGCATTGATATACCCCCTGATAGTGATGGTGCCGTAGGAGCAAGCAATTTTTGGTGCTACTTCAACGAATGGTTTGAAACAGGAGCTGTTCGCCAGGCATCCACCACGAGTATCAATTTTTTAGACGAGAATGACAAACTTATCTATTGCTATATGGTCGAAAAAAACGACCTAAATAGCAACAGGGCGCATGTAATGATGAGAGCAGGAGGGTCACAATTACATAAATATTTTGACGAATATTTTGAGCCCAGCAATGCCAGGTATGGAAAGAATATGTTTGATTGGGAGCGAGGCCATTGCGACGTACTAAAGGAAGGTGACAAGTTAAGCGGATATTATTACGGAACAAGATTTTCAACGGTTGTGCCTGACTTAAAGGATATAAAATGCTGTAAAATTCAGATTTACATCGGTGGATACGATCAGCTGGATATGGTAACTGGTTCCTGCTTCCGGAGCCTTGGCTTTCAGAAATTCAACGTGCAGAAATGGAGTGACAATCCTAACCGATATCCAAACGGAAGTACAGTTGAGATCGACGGGAAGGAAGGAAAGATCTATACAGATGGAGTTCTCCGCATGGATGATGAAATTAAGGGATCACAATACTTTTTAGCGCCTCCAGGGCAATCAAAAATACAAGTTTATCATAGCGATTTCAGCACACCAGAACCAACAGTGAAAGCTGAGATAAGGGAGGCTTGGTTATGACATGGAGAATGTAAGAATAGCCGTGTTGAGTGTGGATGAGACAGTCTGCACTCTTTTTGACAATCAAATACCGGATGCCATGCATTATAGTGAGGCGTGTCTGCATACCTACCTGCAAGGCTCTGCTTACACCCTTGACATTGAGGCAGGGACAGAGCATGCGGACACACAATATCTGATGGAGGGTAATAAGGTCTCTTTTATATACAAGAACCGTGATTATATGTGTAACATAGTAAGTATAGAACGTACGGAGACCGATATCACAGTGACGTGCTGGGGGTTGCTGCTGGAACTGAGCAACGAGACCAGGGAGGCCTATAAAAGCAATGGCGCTATGACCTTAGTACAATATCTTAATTACATTGATTCGGAACATACGCTCACTCTGGGTGTCAATGAGGTCAGTGACAAGAGGATTTCCAACGAATGGACAGGCAGTCAGACAGTACTTGCCCGATTGTATTCGATCGCCACCTTGTTTTCGGCTGAAATGGAGTTCGTAACAGAGCTTAATTCGGATTATTCGCTGAAACAAATAACCCTTAATGTGTATCGACAGCATGATGGTCAATACCAGGGGATCGGTGAGAACCGTACGGATCAGATACTGCGGTATGGAAAGACAATCAGCACGATCCGAAAGACATCAGATATTACTGAGTTGTATACCGGAATCCGAATACTCGGGAAAGAAGGGGCCAATATCGTAGGTATTGAGCGAAAAGAATATGACAGTGAAGGCAGGCTGGAATACTATACGAATGCAAGCGATGATATCATCTGGGCACCGCTTGCCAGAGATCGCTTTCCTTCAAACGCCAATAGGGGCGGTGACCGGTATATTACCATGGACTGGACCTACGACAGTGATGACAAAAACACCCTGTATGGGCAAGGATTAGGGCAACTCAAAAGGCATTGCGTTCCACAGGTAACCTATGAAATACAGGGTTACTACGATGCAAACATCGGGGACACGTTCACAATCTACGATGGTGGATACAATCCAATGCTGATTCTCGAAGCAAGGGTAACTGAGCAAAAAGAATATTTTGTAGATGCTACAAAAAATGAGACCACCTACAGTAATGCAGTGGAGGTGCAGTCTCAGATTGATGCTGGCTTATTATCAGTCATGCAGAAATTGATTGACAGCAAGAAGCTATATACATTCAATATAGCTTCTGACAATGGAATTATTTTTAAAAACGGAATAGGTAGCACAACTTTAACAGCCCAAGTCAAAGATGGAGCGGTTGATGTAACTGATAAGTATGTAATCCAGTGGTATCGGGATGGCAAAGCATTAAGTGCATCCAAGAGTGTTACCGTAAATGCCGAGGATGTAGAAAACAAGGCAGTGTACAAGTTTATGGCCTATGATGACGGTGGATACGAAGTCACCCTATTAAATTTATCGGATGGGGCAGATGCCATTTTAGTAAACATAGATTCCATAAATGGCTATATCTACAAAAATACGGGTGTGGCTACAACCATGGTCGTATCGGTAATTGTCGGAGGACAATGGATAGATACTTCAGAAAAATTAAAGAATTGCTTTGGCGACGAAGCGTACCTTCAGTGGAAGGAAAAAAAAGTGGGAGAGCTGGAATTCACGGATTTATCCAAATCCGATAGTCGATTATCGGATAACGGATTTATATTTACGGTTACGTCGCAAGACGTATACAACAAAACTACATTTAAATGTGATCTTATATTTTAGGAGGAATGATAATGGCAGTAGTAAGAGGAAGTAGTCAACCAATAGATCTTATTGATTTAACAGATGGTTATTCAGTGTTTATGACCAACGACAATGTAACCTTTTTGGGAACAACAAATAGTGTAAATGGTACCCAGACTGCAACGGCAAAAATTATGGCGTTATGCGGCAGTGAACAGGTATCATGCGAGGTTGGTACAATTTCAACACCAACCGGGATCAGTGCTGTAAGTGATGGAAAAACTCCAGAACCGACAGTTACGATAACCGCGACATCCGCGCTTAAGACTTCCGGAAGTTTTGTGATTCCGGTTACTATTGGGGATATTACAATTAACAAGGTATTCAGCTACGCGATTGCATTCAAAGGGACAAACGGAGCGAATGGCACCAGTGTAACGGTATCCTCTACGGACATTACCTACCAAACAAGTTCTTCGGGTACTACTGCACCCACGGGCACTTGGAATGCTACTATACCAACGATACCAGCAGGACAATATTTGTGGACGAAAACAGTAGTAACATATTCGGACGGTAAATCTACAACTGCTTATAGTGTTTCGAGAAATGGAACGAACGGTAGTAACGGCACCAGTGTAACGGTATCCTCTACGGACATTACCTACCAAACAAGTTCTTCGGGTACTACTGCACCCACGGGCACTTGGAATGCTACTATACCAACGATACCAGCAGGACAATATTTGTGGACGAAAACAGTAGTAACATATTCGGACGGTAAATCTACAACTGCTTATAGTGTTTCGAGAAATGGAACGAACGGTAGTAACGGCACCAGTGTAACGGTATCCTCTACGGACATTACCTACCAAACAAGTTCCTCGGGTACTACTGCGCCAACAGGCACTTGGGTCAGCTCACCTCCGGTTACTTCGGCCGGCCAGTATCTGTGGACAAAGACGGTCGTAACGTATTCAGATGGTAAATCTACAACATCTTACAGTATTTCACGCAATGGCAGTAACGGAGCCGCTGGTGCAGATGCCATTACTATGGTAATCACTTCCAGCAATGGTTTAATTTTCAAAAATGCAGCTATTGCTACTACACTTACGGCACATGTGTACAAGGGCGGCGTTGAAGTTACCGGGGCATCGCTCACGGCCTTGGGCACAATCAAATGGTATAAAGACGGTGGAGCGACAGCGGTTGCAACCGGCACAACGTTTACTATTGCGGCAGGAGATGTCGAGAATAAAGCAAGTTATACCGCCCAATTGGAGGGATAATTATGGCTATAAAGGCAAGCAGCACAATTACCCTTATTCGGGTGGATGATGGTGACAATGGCATTATCATACAGGCGTCTGCTCCTGCCAACCCCTATGTTGGACAGCTCTGGCAGACAGCCTCCGGTGCACCGGTCAAGCGCTGGGACGGCAGTAAGTGGGTAATCTGGTATCTGGATGTGTCGAATCTGAATGTGGAGAATCTGAGCGCAATATCTTCGACGTTGGGTACAGTTGTTAATCCTTATGATACAACCTACGAGGGAGAGAATCTTACAGGACAGGTGACCATAGGAGATGCGCTGATACAGAATGACTATACCGTTTCAAGTAGCGGACAAAAAGGACATTGGGAGTTGAGTCCTTTATCGTATCTAATGACCTTGAAAAACAGCGCAGGAAATATGATAGCCGGCATTGAATTATCGGCAGGGAGTCTACTGCTATACACCAACGAATATAACCAATGGTTATCACTGTCAGCAGAAATGCTCTACGATACCGGATGGGTGAAACAGACCGTTTTAGTTGGCACTGGGAATATATATGCAAGACGTTGGATGGGACGGAAAATGATTCGGTTTGAAAATTATGTCTGGAACAATGCGTATCAGAACGTTATCGTACTAACTGAAAAGTTCCTGCCGACATATGCAAGTACTTACACAGCACCAATCTGGACAAACGCGGGTTTGGGAGAGCTGTTTACATTTAACCTGTCTGGTGGAGTGTTTAAAACAACGAACGTGTCCGGAAACACTGCGTTTAACTGCATAGTAGAATATTATTAAAGGAGATGATTGAAATGCTTAAACTAACAAACGTGACTTTTGAGTATGATGACGAGGGGAACGTAAAAGATTATCGTATTGCTTTCGACATGTCTAATGCAGATGATGATTATGTCAATGGTCGTGTTGTATTGGATGCCTCTGATTTAGACACCCAAGCAATTGTAGATACAGTGCAAGGCAAATTAAAAACATTAGTCCAGTCATAACGGCTGGGCTATTTTAATGCAAGAAAGAGAGGTATGGAAATGTGAAAGACATCATATCACAGTCGTACTTTATAGCTCTGCCTATCCTGCTAGGCTATATTGTGTGGTTGCTGAAGCAACAGAAACGAGACAGAGACGCAAACTCTACGGGTACCATGCTCCTCTTAAGGGTGCAGCTTATCGAGTACCATGACAAGTACATGGAGATGGGTTATATCCCAAGTTATGTGTACGAAAATTACTGTGAAATGTATATTGCCTACCATGCCTTAGGCGGCAACGGGATGGCGACACGAATGTGGCAGGAGATACAGACGCTGCCAGTCAGAAAGGAAGGTTATCAACAATGAAGAATAGGAACCTAAAAGAATGGTTACAGAAAGCAGGTGTTCGGGCGGTCAAGACGATGGCACAGGCAGCAATCGCCAGTATTGGGGCAGCTGCAGCACTGGGGGAAGTAGATTGGCGTTATGTAGCGTCCGCATCTCTACTGGCCGGAGTATTATCCCTATTGACCAGTACGGCAGGCATCCCGGAGGTACCGGAAATCACAGAGGGCGAATAAGCCCTCTATTTTAATGGAGGTAGACCATGCAAATAAATAAACTGTTAACCAAAATCAATCTTACATCAGCGAATAACACAGGGCGTATTAAATATATCGTTATCCACTATGTAGGTGCTACAGGTGGAGCAAAAGCTAACTGCCAGTACTATGCAAGTCAGTATGTGGGAGCATCTGCTCATTACTATGTGGGGTTTGACGGCGAGGTCTGGCAATCCGTAGAGGACAAAAATGTAGCATGGCACTGCGGTGCTAAGTCCTATAAGCATCCGGAGTGCCGTAATGCCAACAGCATCGGCATTGAGCTGTGCGTCCGTAATAAGGGCAGCATGGCTGACACAAGCCGAGACTGGTATTTTGAGGAAGCTACAGTATCAGCGGCGATCCAATTGACACGAGAGCTTATGGCTAAGTATGGAGTGCCGGCAGACCATGTTATCCGACATTACGATGTAACTGGTAAGATATGCCCGAATCCATATGTATATAATCATACTAAGCATACATGGCAAGATTTTAAGGCACAGATCAGCGGACAGCAGTCTATACCGACACCGCAACCAGCAGAGACAGGCGCATGGAAGCCCATGGGCACAGCGACATGTGGCGGGAATAGCGTGCGTGTAAGACAGTCTCCGGGAGGGGCAATATTACTATCTCTTAACAAGGGTAACCGGTTTGAGGTTGATGGTCAGACCTCTGGTAGTTGGACACGCGTTAAAGTGCAGTCTATAATAGGATGGATGGCCACACAGTACGTTATACCGGACAAGGTGCAGACTGTACAGCCAGCACAAGCGGCGCAGTCAGTCCCTGCAACAAACAATCCAATTGTCAGAGATGGACAGATACACTGCAATAACTTCTGCAATGCCGGGCTTAAGGTGGATGGCATCCGGGGGATCGCAACCGTAAAGGGCGGCGTTATGGTGCTCCAGCAGGCAGCTAACATGGATTACGGTGTGGGGCTTAAGGTAGACGGTATCCCGGGAGTCAAAACAGATGCAGCGTTGAGCGGTCATACTGTCCGGCTCGGGGAGTCGCAGGAGATGGTACGCGCCCTACAGATATTACTTATGCTGCGTGGATATGATCCTAAGGGTGTGGATGGCAGCTTCGGTGGCGGCTGTGATGCAGCAGTGCGAAGATACCAGGCTGACCATGGACTTACTGTAGACGGTATTGCTGGATACAATACATTCAAGAGTTTGATTGCTTAATCTCTAAATCCTCCTTATATAATTGCAATTGGGAAGAAGTATATCTGCAAACATAGTCTATAACAATCCGGGACATTTAGAGACTAAAAGAAAATAATAAATATGTATCGTTAGTAACACGTTAGTAACAAATTCAATTTCACTTTACTTAATTAAAGTTTCTGAAAACTTCCGCGAAGCCTTGATTTAGGCAAGAGAAAGGCCCGGTAGGGGAGCTACCGGGTCTTTCGAGGGGAGTATAAATAATTAATAAGGGGTTATTAATTGTAAAAAAAATTTTTTGAAGGGTAAATTCTTTTTACATGGATAATTATAATACATATTCTGGAAAATTGCAACAATTAAATTTTGTGAATATTCTATAAATTTTTATATGAATTTTCGCCAAATGTACTATTTCCGAAGGGATAAGCGATTCAAATCTGGTATTGAAATCAAAATTGGGTACAATATAAGGGCAATGACCAGACCGGAGATACCCTGAATCAGGTTTGCGGGAACGCTGGCCAGTGCACCGGAAGCTCCGTAGAGCCATATTTCACATAGATAATACCCACCTGTTACAAAAACCATATCGATAACGCCGCCTATTGCAACTGCAGCATAGCGGGACTTTGAAGATTTTGCAATCCACTGATATGTAAATCCGCAGAGCAGGGCAATAATTCCCTTTATCATAAAAGTGACAGGAACATAGATAAAATATCCCCCGATAAGATCTGCCATCGCGGATCCAATGCCGCCTGCTAAACCTCCGTAAATCGGGCCAAGGAGAACCCCTGAAAGAATTACGATTGCATCTCCCGGATGGATATATCCTCCGGTGCCGGGTGTTGGTATACGGATGGACATGGTGGCTACACAGGAAAGTGCTGCAAAAAGCGCTGCAAAAACCAATTTCTTAAAATTTGACTTCATAATTGAAAAACTCCTTTAATGTAGCTGTTTTCAATAAGTGTAAACGATAATTGGCTTTATTAAAATAGCCAGTCTGTAAAAAAACAACCAGTCCAGTAAAAAAATATTTTACAGTTCCGCATATAACAATATTTGCATGAATTATTTTGAATTAATTATAGCATACTAAGAGCGTAATCATTAAAAAGGAGGAACCAAAACATGACTAAGAATTATAGCGATGATTATAACAACAATCAGAATAACACAAGTAACGCCAGTGACTACAGTGGAGCATATTCTTCTAAGAACGCAAGTGACTGCGGAGATAAGTATTCTTCCAAGAATACAAAATCCAAAACAACCTCTAAGAATTCGAATTCTAACAATGCAACTTCTAAAAATTCGAATTCCAGCAATGCAACGTCCAGAAATTCGAATTCCAGCAATACAACATCCAGAAATTCGAATTCCAACAACGCAACTTCTAAGAATACGACTTCGAAAAACACAACTTCTAAAAATTCTTATGGCATGAATGCGTTTGATTCTGAGAACAGGTATTAATTACAGTTCAGAAACTAAGTTTAGTAAACTGTAAGAAATTCAAAGGCGGGCCTTTGCTTAATGCAAGCGGGGGCCCGTTTTTCATACCAAAGTATGCAAGGAAAGCTGCCGGTGGCAGGTTTTCTGTATACCAGATTTCTGCAAAATTAAATAACAGCAGACAATAACTGACCATATATTATAGTAAAAAGAAGAAGGGTCAATATGAAGTCTCTGGGTATGATTTCTGCGGATGCGCTGGATGAATATGTTCACCAGCCTGGCGCTTTGATTATAGATCTGCGAAGTAAGGAAGAGTATCGGCGGTCGCATGTTGAAGGTGCAGTCAATATACCATATGAAGAGTTTGATGACAGCACGCAGCTTCCACGTCGTAAAATGCTGATTCTCTATTGCGACCGGGGTTCGGCCAGCCTCGCAAAAGGAAGAGAACTGGCCGGGAAAGGATATCGTGTACAATCTGTAACAGGAGGTATCCGTGCATACCGTGGAAAATATTTGATTTAGAATTGATTTCTAAGATGGGCTGCTGCAATGCGGCAGCCTTCTCTTTGCACAAATAAAAAGCACTTGTCGATTTTCAGATGTTCTTGTATACTAAAAACTATGATAGTTATTTGAGCTTGTTACAAACAGCAGGAGGTGCTTTATGAAATATATGTTTGCGTCTGATATCCATGGTTCAGCATTTTACTGTGGAAAGATGTTAGAAGCATTTGAAGAGGAAGGAGCCGGCCGTCTCGTACTTCTGGGAGACCTGCTATATCATGGGCCCCGCAACGATTTGCCAAAAGAATATGCTCCGAAGCAGGTAATTGCCATGCTGAACGAATATAAGCACAGAATTCTTACAGTGAGAGGAAACTGTGACGCAGAGGTAGATCAGATGGTGCTGGAATTCCCAATTATGGCTGACTATGGAATACTGACAGAAGAGAAGAAAACTTTTTATCTGAGTCATGGGCATATTTACCACGAGGGGAATCTGCCGCCGCTCCAGAAAGGAGATATATTCGTATATGGGCATACCCATGTACTGCGTGCAGAGAATAAGGACGGACAAGTCTATCTGAATCCAGGCAGTGTATCACTGCCTAAAGAGGGAAATGTCCCCAGCTATGCAATACTGAATCAGAGTGTATTTACAATTAAGGGTTTTGATGGAACAACAATTAAGGAACTGGAGATTTAGATGGAAAAATATGAATTAATCACCCCATGCCACTTTGGGATGGAGGCGGTGATGAAGCGTGAGATACAGGATTTAGGGTATGAGATCAGTTCTGTAGAGGACGGGAAAGTGACATTTACAGGGGATGCGGAAGCGATTGCATATGCCAATGTTTTTCTGCGTACCACAGAACGTGTTCTGCTTCAAGTGGGAAAGGTAGAAGCAGAAACATGGGATGAACTCTTTGAGGCAGTGAAGGCCCTTCCCTGGGAACATTACATTCCAAAGAACGGTAAGTTCTGGGTGGCAAAAGCAAATTCGATAAAAAGTAAGCTGTTTAGTCCTTCCGATATACAGTCCATCATCAAAAAAGCAATCGTAGAGCGTCTGAAAAAGGTGTATCATATGGAGTGGTTTCCGGAAGACGGGGACAATTATCCGATCAGGGTTTCTTTTATGAAGGATGTTGCGACCATTGGTCTGGATACTTCGGGCGTTTCTCTTCATAAAAGAGGGTATCGCCGTATGACAGTCAAGGCTCCTGTCACTGAGACACTGGCTGCGGCTCTTTTGATGCTGACGCCATGGAAATGGGATAGAATACTGGTCGATCCCTTCTGTGGAAGTGGAACTTTTCCGATTGAGGCGGCCATGATGGCTGCAGATATGGCACCGGGTATGAACCGGAATTTCCTTTCGGAAGACTGGGGGCACCTGATTCCCACAAGGTGTTGGTATGATGCAATGGATGAGGCCAGGGAGCGGGTGAATCTGGATGTGGAGACGGATATTCAGGGGTTCGATATCGATGGAGATGCAATTAAGGCAGCCAGGGAAAATGCAAAGATGGCGGGCGTTGAAAAACTGATACATCTCCAACAGAGGCCGGTTGGCAGTCTTTCTCATCCTAAGAAGTATGGCTTCATTATAACAAATCCTCCTTATGGGGAACGATTGGAGGAAAAAGCAAATCTGCCGGGGATTTACCGGGCACTGGGAGAACGCTATGCTGCTTTGGATGCCTGGTCCATGTATCTGATTACCAGTTACGAAGACGCCCAGAAGTATCTGGGGCGGAAGGCAGATAAGAACAGGAAAATATACAACGGAATGCTGAAAACCTATTTCTATCAATATTTGGGACCAAAGCCACCGAGAAAGGCAGATTAGTGAAAAAAATAATATTTGCAACCGGTAATAACGGGAAGATAAAAGAAATCAAAGAAATAATGAAGGAACTTAAAATTCCCGTTCTTTCTATGAAGGAGGCGGGAATCCATGCCGATATCGTGGAGGATGGAAACACCTTCGAAGAAAATGCAATCATAAAGGCGAAGGGTGTGGCGGCTCTTATCGGGGACAGAGGGGAATCCATTGTGTTGGCAGATGATTCAGGCCTGGAGATTGACTATCTGAATAAAGAGCCCGGAGTTTATTCCGCAAGATACATGGGTGAGGAGACATCATACCGGATTAAAAATCAAAATTTGATTGACCGTCTCGAGGGGGTTCCCGATGAAAAGCGTACCGCCCGGTTTGTATGTGTTATTGCCGCAGTCCTTCCGGATGGAGAGATTGTCACGACAAGAGGAGAAATCGAAGGAAAGATTGGGTATGAGGAACGTGGAATAAATGGATTTGGATATGATCCGATTTTTTATTTACCGGACATGAGCAAAAGCACGGCCGAACTCATGCCGGAAGAGAAGAATCTCATCAGCCATCGCGGAAATGCACTAAAAGATATGAAAGAGGAATTACAGAAGAGGCATATGTAAATGTACGTGAAAAGCACGTCGGTGAGGTAAAGTATGAAGATATTAATTGTTAGCGATACGCATGGACAGGCAGAAAATCTTGTAAAAGTTCTGAATAAGGTAAAACCATTGGATGCGCTGATTCACTGTGGAGACATTGAAGGCCAGACAGATTATGTTCAGATGATTTCGGAGTGTCCCTGCTATATGGTTGCAGGGAATAATGACTGGGGCACCAGTTTGAAGAGGGAAATGGAATTCTCATTGGATGATTACAGGGTATTATTGACACACGGCAATACTTATGGTGTTTCTATAGGAACGGAGCAGCTTCGCGATGAGGCGGAAAGCCGCGATATACAGATTGCCATGTTTGGGCATACACACAGACCGTTTCTCGAGGAAAAAGATAATTTGGTATTGTTGAATCCCGGTTCTTTAAGCTACCCCAGACAGATGGGGCGCAGACCGAGTTATATAGTTATGGAAATTGACCAGTATCATGAAGCACACTATAAGATTTGTTTTCTTTGAGAAGAGGGCTAAGGCATTACATAGCTTGTCTAAAGAATTTGAAAAAAGTGTTGACATTTTAAAAATGCTGTAATATACTATTACTTGCGTCAAATGCTTGTGCGCAGCGCACGGGCACGAAGTACAGTGAATATTCACGGGGTGTGGCTCAGCTTGGCTAGAGCGCCTGGTTTGGGACCAGGAGGCCGCAGGTTCGAATCCTGTCACCCCGACTGTATTATGCGGGTGTAGTTCAATGGTAGAACACCAGCCTTCCAAGCTGGATACGTGGGTTCGATTCCCATCACCCGCTTACGTGTTTGTAGCTCAGTTGGATAGAGCAACGGCCTTCTAAGCCGTGGGTCGGGGGTTCGAATCCCTCCAAGCACGTCTTGCTTAAAATATTATGGTGGGTATAGCGCAGTTGGTTAGCGCGCCAGATTGTGGCTCTGGAGGCCATGGGTTCGAATCCCATTATCCACCCTGCCGTTCGTGGCGAATCATTGGGCTATCGCCAAGCGGTAAGGCACAGCACTTTGACTGCTGCAGTCGCTGGTTCGAATCCAGCTAGCCCAGTTTATATAAGGAGCATTAGCTCAGTCGGTAGAGCACTTGACTTTTAATCAAGTTGTCCGGGGTTCGAATCCCCGATGCTTCATAAAAGCAAGTCTTGGACAAGGCTTGCTTTCACTATATCAGATAAAACATTCCTGTTTATCAGCGGTCATGGCGGAATTGGCAGACGCGCAAGATTTAGGTTCTTGTGTCCGTGACGTGAGGGTTCAAGTCCCTCTGACCGCACTTAATGCCAGAGTATGCAAGAGGCTGCCAGTGGCAGCCTCTTTGTATCCAGTCTATAATTACCCCCCAAAAAAATAGAAAACATGGAAACTGTGAATGGAACAATTAAATAAAAGGAGTTTGCTATGACAAAAGCGCAATATGAAACATTACACCTCAGTAAGCTGAAGGAATTAGCCAAAGCCCGGGGATTAAAAGGGATATCTGTTTTAAAAAAAGATGCATTAATACAAAGAATGCTGGAAGAAGATGAAAAAGAGGAGATACCTGAACAGGAAGAGAGGACCGGAAAAGAAGAAACGGTTGTAAAAGAGCCTGACCCGGTACGCGGGCGCAGTGATAACAGCTCGGGACAGACATATACGAAACCAGTCAATGACGGTGATGAGCATTCCAGAAAAGATTTTGACCGGCTGGACAGTGGTGAAGAGGTAGAAGGAATTCTTGAGGTCATGACAGATGGTTATGGATTCATTCGTTCCGACAACTTTCTCCCCGGTGAAAATGATGTCTATGTAGCTCCTTCCCAAATCAGACGGTTCCGCTTGAAAACAGGTGATATCCTCAAAGGGAACACCAGAATCAAGTCCCCCACAGAGAAATTCTCAGCATTGCTTTATGTAAAGTCAATCAATAATATGCCTCCATCGGTCTGCGCCAGGAGGATGAATTTTGAAGATATGACACCTATCTTTCCAAATCGCAGAATTTATCTGGAACGTAAAGGCGGAAGCACCGCCATGCGTATCGTAGATCTCGTGAGCCCGGTTGGAAAGGGACAACGAGGTATGATTGTTTCCCCGCCAAAGGCCGGCAAGACAACCTTGCTGAAGGATGCCGCAAAGTCCATTCTGAAGAACAATCCGGAGATGCATCTGATGATTCTCCTGATTGATGAGCGTCCGGAAGAAGTGACGGACATTAAAGAGGCTATTCAGGGACCTAATGTGGACGTGATTTATTCAACCTTTGATGAACTTCCGGAGCACCATAAGAGAGTTTCGGAAATGGCCATTGAACGCGCAAAACGTCTGGTTGAGAATAAGAAAGACGTGGTTATTTTCATCGACAGTATTACAAGACTTGCCCGTGCCTATAATCAGACGGTTCCGCCCAGCGGAAGAACTTTATCAGGTGGTCTGGATCCGGCAGCACTTCATATGCCGAAACGTTTCTTTGGTGCTGCGCGAAACATGCGTGAAGGAGGAAGCCTGACAATTCTTGCCACTGCCCTTGTAGATACGGGAAGTAAGATGGACGACGTGGTTTATGAAGAATTTAAAGGTACCGGAAACATGGAACTTGTCCTGGATAGAAAACTGCAGGAAAGACGCGTTTTCCCGGCCATTGATATTGCCAAATCCGGAACCAGGAGAGAGGATCTGCTGCTTTCAAGGGAGGAAATGGAGGCTGTAAACATCATGAGAAAGGCACTTAACGGTATGAAGGCGGAAGAGGCTGCTGAAAATCTCATGAACATGTTTACACATACAAAAAACAATCAGGAAGTGGTGGCAACAATCCGCCGCCAGAAATTCATATAAGGACTTGCAATCATTTTAAAGTTATGATATAATTTGAAAGCTGTTTAAAATTCGAAGTTATGTGGTATACCCACAAATAGATAACATATGTAGAAGAGGTGAAAAAGATGAAAGAAGGAATCCATCCAGTTTATCACGAAGCGACTGTTACATGTAACTGTGGCAATACATTTACCACGGGTTCAACTAAAGAAGAAATCCATGTGGAAATCTGCTCCAAATGCCATCCGTTCTATACGGGACAGCAGAAGGCGGCATCAGCTCGTGGACGTGTTGAGAAGTTTAACAAAAAATATGGTATAAAATAAACATGGGTAGACGCTTGGGTTGAGGTTGGAAAATCTCAACCCTTTTTACTATTTTTTACTATAATAAGTTATTCAGAGGTATTCACATGAAATCATCCAACATCGGCGGACAGGCTGTTATGGAAGGAATTATGATGCGCCATGGTGATGCATATTCCATAGCAGTTCGTAAACCAGACCAGGAAATAGAAGTAAAAGTAGAGAAATATAAGAGTCTCATCAAGAATAAAAAAGTGCTCAGCCTTCCGATTATCCGGGGGGTGTTCAGCTTTATAGATTCGCTCTTAATCGGAACCAAATGTCTGATGTATTCTGCTTCGTTTTTTGAGGACGAAGAAGAAGAGAAAAAGAACATAACGAAGGAAGAACGCGAGAAGCAGGAGATGAAACAGGCAAGTCAGGAAAAGTGGCTCATGTATGGAACTGTGGCATTTTCTGTTGTGATTTCTGTTGCTGTTTTCATGCTCCTGCCCTATTATCTGACCAGCCTGCTGCGCCATGTAACCACATCTCAGGGAATCTTAGGGTTTGCAGAATCTTTGGTTCGTGTGCTGATATTTTTGCTGTATCTGGCCCTTATCTCCCATATGAAAGATATTCAGAGAACGTTTGAATATCATGGTGCTGAACACAAGTGCATCAACTGTATCGAGCATGGCCTGGAATTAAATGTGGAGAATGTGATGAAAAGCTCCAGAGAACATAAACGCTGCGGCACTAGTTTCTTATTCTTTGTTATGATTGTCAGTGCGGTTTTTCTGATGTTTATACGTGTGGATTCTGCCCTCTGGCGGGTCCTGATTCGTATCCTTCTCCTTCCGGTGATTGCTGGGGTTTCCTATGAAATCATACGCCTGGCAGGAAGAAGCGATCATAAACTGGTGAATCTGTTAAGTAAACCCGGCATGATGATTCAGCACATGACAACACGTGAACCGGACGAGGAAGAAGTCCAGGTGGCGATTACGGCGGTGGAGGCCGTATTTGACTGGCGTGCTTATCTTGCAGATAATTTTGATTATTCCTACGGGGAGGCAGTGTCTGCTTCAGGAGAAGTTTATGAATGAAGGGAATACGCCCCTGCGGTCTCTGAAGGAATGGAGAAGCTATGGGCAGGGGTATCTGAAAGATGCAAAAATTGAAGATGCGGATACAGATGCCTGGCTGTTAATGGAATATGTCTGTAAAATGAACAGAAACTACTACTATTTTCATATGGATGATTTTATGGAAGAGAAAGCTGCCCTCAGGTATCAGGAGCTGATTCATAAAAGAGCTGCTCACATTCCGGTACAATATCTGACCGGTGAAGCCTGGTTCTATGGGGAATCCTATCTTGTGGACGAGCACGTACTGATTCCCCGCCAGGATACGGAAGTTCTGATAGAAGAAAGCCTGAAGCGTCTAAAGCCCGGTATGCATATACTGGATTTGTGCACCGGCAGCGGATGTATCCTGCTCACACTGATTCGAAACGCTTCCGTAACAGGAGCAGGAAGCGACATATCACCTGAAGCTTTAGCAGTGGCCGAAAAAAACCAGAAAAGACAGGGATTAAAAGACTGTAGCTGGATAGAAAGTAATTTGTTTGAAAAGATTGATGGAACCTTCGATATGATTACGTCCAATCCTCCCTACATCCCTTCCGGGGAAATCCCCGGATTAATGGAAGAAGTCCGTGACCACGAACCGGTTCTGGCTTTAGACGGACACGAAGACGGCTTGTATTTTTACCGAAAAATCATAGACCAGTCCCGCCGTCATCTGAAATCCCAGGCATGGCTCTGTATGGAAATCGGCTTTGATCAGCCCGATGCCCTGACAACTCTGCTGACAGAGGCCGGCTATACCAATATTCAAATAATAAAAGACCTGGCAGCGCTTCCAAGAGTAGCAGTTGCCCAATGGATATCGAAGTGCTAAAATGATACCAGGGTCAAAAGGGCATGCGTTTCATGCTCAAGATAACGACAACCAGAAAATTGGCATCTGAGGAGCGATCTGGAACATCCCGGATGCCGATTTTCGTCCGTACTCCAAAGGAGGCCCCAAAATGTTTGATAAATTAGAAGACATTCTGATCCGGCTGGAAGAAATCCTAAGACAACTGGCTGAGCCCGGAGTGGCCGGTGACTCCGCCAGATTCCAAAGACTGATGAAAGAACAGGCAGAACTGCAGCCTATTGCAGAGGCTTATAGAGAATATAAATCAAATAAACAGACGATAGAAGACAGCCTGTCCATGCTGGAAGAAGAGAATGATGGAGAGATGAGAGAGATGCTGAAGGAAGAACTCTCATCAGCGAAAAAACGCGTAGAGGAATTAGAGCAGGAAATAAAGATTCTTCTGCTTCCGAAAGACCCCAATGATAACAAAAATGTCATTGTTGAGATACGTGCGGGAGCAGGTGGGGATGAGGCGGCCCTGTTTGCGGCGGAGGTATACCGCATGTATGTGAAGTATGCGGAGAGCCGAAACTGGAAAACAGAGATGATAGATGTCAATGAGAATGGAATCGGAGGGTTCAAGGAAGTGACATTTATGATTAACGGAGCAGGCGCTTATTCCAGAATGAAGTATGAAAGCGGCGTACACCGGGTTCAACGTGTTCCGGAGACGGAAAGCGGAGGCAGAATCCATACCTCAACCATAACGGTTGCTATTATGCCGGAGGCTGAGGAAATTGATTTCCAGCTGGATATGAATGATTGTAAATTTGATGTGTTCCGCGCCTCCGGAAACGGCGGGCAGTGTGTCAATACCACTGATTCAGCTGTCCGGCTGACACATATTCCCACAGGCATTGTGATATCCTGCCAGGATGAAAAGTCCCAGCTCAAAAACAAGGACAAGGCTTTAAAAGTTTTGCGTTCCCGACTTTACGAGCTGGAGTGTGAAAAGCAGCACGATGCAGAAGCGGAGGCCAGAAGAAGCCAGGTAGGGACCGGTGACCGCTCCGAAAAGATAAGAACTTACAACTTCCCTCAGGGACGCGTAACAGATCATAGAATCAAACTGACACTGCACCGCCTGGATGGTATTTTGAACGGTGATCTGGATGAAGTGATTGACAGCCTTATAGCGGCGGATCAGGCCGCAAAGTTAAGTAATTTACAAGAGAGCGCATAACTGACAAAGGAGAAAATGATGAAAAAAACTGCCTTAGTAATCATGGCGGCAGGAATAGGGAGCCGCTTTGGAAAGGGAATCAAACAACTGGAGCCAGTGGGAGAAAGCGGTGAAATCATCATGGATTATTCGATCCATGATGCTCTGGAAGCAGGATTTAACAAAGTGGTATTCGTAATCCGGAAAGACCTGGAGGAAGACTTCAGACATATCATAGGTGACCGGATAGAAAAAATTACCGAGGTGGTATATGCCTTCCAGGAGCTTGATGACCTGCCGGAGGGCTTTACAAAGCCTGAAGGAAGGACAAAACCCTGGGGAACAGGTCAGGCTGTTCTCTGCGCGCGGGATGCAATACAGGAACCGTTCGCAGTCATTAATGCAGATGATTATTATGGGAAAGAACCCTTTATAAAACTGCATGAATATCTGATGGAAGAGCATACAATAGAACAGGGCGTCCACCCAATTTGTATGGCAGGTTTTATGCTGGGCAATACTTTAAGTGAAAATGGGGGCGTTACCCGTGGCATCTGCAGAACAGATGCGGATGGGAATCTGATTGGAATCGATGAGACGTCCAACATTGTTAAGACATCTGCGGGAGCAGCTGTAAAAGGGGCGGATGGTATGAAACCTGTGGATGTGAAATCGCTGGTTTCCATGAATATGTGGGGGATGCAGCCTGAATTTCTGGAAGCTCTGGACACAGGGTTCAAAGAGTTTTTAGGCAGGATGGATAAAGAGGGGAACAAGTGTGAATATCTCCTGCCCATATACATTGATGAATTGCTTAAAAAAAGAAAAGCACAGGTAAAGGTACTTAAAACAGATGCAACCTGGTTCGGTGTGACCTATCAGGAGGACAAGGAGGCTGTCGTTAAAGCTTTTCGGCAATTGATTGCAGCCGGCGTTTACAGTGCGAAATTGTATAAGGAGAGCAGATAATGGGAAAATATTTTGGTACAGACGGTTTTCGGGGAGAAGCCAATATCGATTTGACTGTAGAACATGCCTTTAAGGTAGGCCGCTTTTTGGGCTGGTATTTTGGGAAAGAGCACAGGGCATCCATTGTGATTGGAAAGGACACCCGCCGCTCCAGCTACATGTTTGAGTATTCACTGGCAGCCGGCCTTACTGCATCCGGTGCAGATGCATACCTTTTACATGTCACTACCACACCAAGTGTTTCTTATGTGGTGAGAACCGAGAATTTTGATTGCGGAATTATGATTTCAGCCAGCCACAATCCCTTTTACGATAATGGAATTAAGGTGATAGGCGGACAGGGGCAGAAGCTGGAAACATCCATTGAAAAGCAGATAGAAGCTTATATTGATGAGAAAACTCCACATATTCCATTTGCCACAAGAGAAAATATCGGAAGAACCATAGATTTTGCCGCAGGGAGAAACCGTTACATAGGGCACCTCATCTCCATTCCTACCCGCTCCTTTAAAAATGTACGCGTGGGACTGGATTGTTCAAATGGGAGTGCATCTTCTATTGCAAAAAGTGTATTCGATGCGGTCGGAGCGAAAACCTATGTGATCAGTAATGAACCGGATGGTACAAATATCAATAAAGACTGCGGATCCACACACATTGACCAGCTGCAGAGGTTCGTAAAGGACAATCAGCTGGATGTGGGATTTGCCTATGATGGGGATGCGGACCGCTGCATCGCTGTGGATGAGCGGGGAGAGATTGTGGATGGAGACAGTATCATGTTCATCTGCGGTAAATATATGAAAGAACAGGGGAGGCTGAACGAGGATACAATTGTTACCACGATTATGTCAAATCTGGGCCTTTATAAGGCTTGTGACCGGGAGGGTATCCGTTATGAGAAGACTGCTGTAGGTGACCGCAACGTCTGTGAAAATATGATGGCGAATGGTTATTCTCTGGGCGGTGAGCAGTCCGGACATATTATATTCAGTAAGCATGCTGCGACCGGTGATGGTATCCTGACGTCTTTGATGGTCATGGAAGTAATCCTAGAGAAAAAAACATCGCTCCATACACTGGCAAATGAAATCACAATCTACCCACAGCTGCTTAAGAATGTACGGGTTTCCAATAAGAGAGAGGCCAGGGAGAATCCGGCCGTGCAGGCAATCGTAAAGGAAGTGGAAGATGCGCTGGGAGACGAGGGGAGAATTCTGGTCAGGGAAAGCGGAACAGAGCCGGTAATCCGGGTGATGGTAGAGGCTGAAGATCAGAGTCTGTGCGAAACATATGTAAATCGTGTGCTGGAAGTGATACAGGCGGAGAATCTGGTGGCAGAGGGATAAAGCGGAGAAAAAACGTTGAGAAAAGCAATTATCATAGGAGGAATATGCTGTCTGTTGGGCCTGCTGTCTGCCTGTCAGATAAAAGGTGAATCCGACACTTATGAAGCCGGTCTCGCGGCTTTAGATAAGAAGGAGTATACTGCGGCGCTGGCACAGTTCCAATCGGCGGCAAAAGAAGATGGGTATAAAGCCGAAGCTTACCGTATGGAGGGAATTGTCTATCTAAAGATGCAGGAATATGATTTTGCGGTAACCTTGCTGAATAAGAGTCTGGAAGAACTGAAGTTTAAACATGAAGATTTTGAAAAAGATGTTAATTACTATTTAGGAGAGGCGCATAAGGGGAGCGGGAACACAGAAAAAGCAATTGAGATTTACAGTGGACTAATCAGTAAGTATAAGGATGCGGAAGCATATTTTCTGCGCGGACAGTTGTATCTGGAACAACAGGAAGAAGAAAAAGCCACTTCTGACTTTAAAGCATCGCTGAAAAAGGACACAGGTTATGAGAATTATATGAATGTCTATATGGCTTATGCCGCTAAGAACAGAGGTGCCGATGGCGCCGCTTATCTGGAGAAGGCACTTCATAAAGATTCGGAGAAACCGGAAGAGCAGTATCAGCAGGGACGGATTTATTATTATCTGGAGGAATATGACAGCGCGAAAAAAGTCCTGAATAAAGCCGTGAATGCAAAGAATCAGGATGCCGTGCTCCTTCTTGGCAGAATTTATCTTGAAACAGGTGATACTGTCAATGCCAGAGCCTTGTACCAGAATTATCTTCGGGATAATGGGAAGTCTGCAATTGCTTATAATGGACTGGCACTTTGCGATATCGCAGATCGGGAACATGACAGTGCATTGGAGAACATTCAAAAGGGTCTGAAATATGGAAGTAAAGAGGAGCAGGAAAGCCTGCTGTTTAATGAAATTATAGCATACGAAAGGCGATTGGATTTTGAGACAGCGAAGGAAAAGATGACCGCTTTTCTGGAAAAATATCCGGATAATGAAGCAGCCATCCGCGAAAACACATTTTTGCAGAAGCGCTAAGGAGAAGGTATGGGAGATTTGTTTGAATCGGATCAAATAAAAGAAAGGGTGATTCTGGTTGGTGTCCAGATGCAGCGGCAGGAGGATGTCTTCTGGTCACTCCTGGAGCTGGAGGAGCTTGCACAGACTGCCGGAGCTTTCGTTGCGGCCAGGGTCGTGCAGAACCGGGAAGGAATTCATCCTGCAACTTATGTGGGAAAAGGAAAACTGGATGAACTTAAGGAAATGCTGGAGGTGCTTGAAGCTACCGGAATCATCTGTGATGATGAACTGTCTCCGGCACAGATGAACAATCTGGAGAGGGAACTGGAGTGCAAGGTCATGGATCGTACATTGCTGATTCTGGATATTTTCGCCGGAAGAGCAAAGACCAGTGAAGGTAAGATTCAGGTGGAACTGGCCCAATTGAAGTACCGGCAGGCCAGACTGGTAGGACTGCGCTCATCACTTTCCAGGCTGGGTGGAGGAATCGGCACCAGAGGTCCCGGAGAAAAGAAGCTGGAGATGGACCGGCGTCTGATTACAGACAGGATTGCCGCCCTTCGCAGAGAATTGGAAGATGTGCAGCGCCATCGGGATTTGATCCGGCAGCAACGAGAGCGGAGTCAAAGGAAAATCTGTGCAATTGTTGGATATACCAATGCCGGCAAGTCGACCCTGTTAAATGTCATGACGGGAGCCGGGATTCTTGCGGAAGACCAGCTTTTTGCAACCCTGGATCCTACTACACGTGTACTGGACCTTCCGGGTGGACAGCAGGTTCTCTTAACTGATACGGTTGGATTCATCCGCAAACTGCCCCATCATCTGATAGAGGCTTTTAAAAGTACGCTGGAGGAAGCCCGTTATGCAGATATTATCATTCATGTTGTGGATTCATCCAGTCCACAGATGGAACAGCAGATGGACGTTGTGTATGATACCCTGAAACAGCTGGGGGTAGAAGGACAGACAATCATTACACTATTTAATAAACAAGACAAGTTAGCAGAAGATAAAAGGCTTAGAGACAAGCATGCGGATTATGTCTTAAAGACATCCTTAAAATTTCAAAATGGCATGGAAGAGCTACGGCAGCTGCTGGAGGAGATATTGAAAAAGCAGCAGATATTTATTGACCGGACCTATTCTTACCAGGAGGCATCTAAGATATCTCTGATTCGTGCGCATGGTCAGTTGGTATCAGAAGAATACCTTCCGGAGGGAATTCAGATTCAGGCTTATGTACCAAAAGAAATCTATGGACAAGTATGACGTGAAGTACGTTTGGAGGAAATATGGGCAATCAGGAAAAACACGAACAGAAAAAGAAGAAGAAGTTGTGGATTGTGTTGCTTGTGATTCTGGCGATTCTGGCTGTGATTTTGGTTTCAGCATATGCAGCAGTCAAACATTATTACGGAAAGAGCAATTATGTAAAGGATGATGAGATTACCGTAGCGGACAGCGTGGAGACAGAAGACACCGGACTTACAGAGGAAGAATCCAGTGCTTTGGAGGCGGAAACCGAAGAAGTATTGGATGATATTACCTTGCCAAACAACAAGAACGTCTATAATATCCTGCTGATTGGTGTTGACCGCAGGGATAAATCCTGGAATGGAAATTCGGATTCCATGATTCTTATGTCTATTAATAAGGACACAAAGAAAATTCATATGACCTCATTTATGAGAGATTTGTATGCGGCAATTCCGGGAAAGGGTGTGCACAAATTAAATGCAGCCTGCGCTTACGGGGGAGGGCCTCTTGTAGTGAAGACAATTGAAGATAATTACAAGATTCCAATTGATAATTATGCCAGCGTGGACTTTGATTCCATGATTGATATTGTGGATTTGGTTGGGGGTGTTTCAATTGATATCTCCGAGGATGAAATGAGGGTTGCAAATGACTACATCAAAGAGATGTGTAAACTGAAGAATGAAGATGCATCCAAACATGCACTTACGCAGAGCGGTGAACAGCTTATGGATGGGTATCAGGCGGTGGCTTATGCCAGAATCCGATATGTTGGAAATGCAGATTATCAGAGGACGGAACGCCAGAGAGAGGTTTTAAGTAAAATTATTGAGAAATCAAAAGGATTGAACATCAGCCAGATTAATGCTCTTGCAAATCGTCTCCTGCCGAAGGTCACACATAACGTTGAGGAGGGCACGATGCTAACTCTTTTGTCAGAAGTACCCACCATACGAAACTATGAGATTGAACAGAGCCGTGTTCCATATGATGGTATGTTTTCTTCAAAGGGAGAGATGCTGCTTCCGGATTTTACGTCAACAATCAGGAAGCTGCAGACAGATATATATGGAAATTCCTCAGTAGAATAAAAGAACAGCACAAAACTGCTGCGATTTGGCCATAAGCTCGATTTTTTACGGGTGGCCAAATCGCAGCAGTTTTAATTTCGGACGCGTCTGAACAGAGTAGGAAGATGTGGGAGCAGGTAGCTGATTCCCATTGCAGTAATCGCCAGCAGCAGCTGGAGGACCTCATTAAAAAGAAAGAAACTGTTCAGTATTCCGATGACTGCAAAACTGATTCCGAGGGCGATAAGAAGAGATATCACCGGCTTCAGGACACATTCTGCGGCATCAAAGGAGAAGTCGGCTGTCCTGTGCAAAAAGAAGAGGTTCAGCATGGAGGAAGCCAGTTCACTTGCCAGAACACCCCACAGGTATCCCTGTATGCCAAAGGCAGGTATGGCAAAGAATACAAAGAGAATACGGATGCCAAGACCGACAATATTCTGGTAAAAGCAAAGCCTTGTCTTTCCAAGACCGTTCAATATGCTGGTCAGTGTGGAATTCAGGTATAGGAAAGGACTGATAAAAGCCAG
This sequence comes from Novisyntrophococcus fermenticellae, assembly GCF_018866245.1. Taxonomy (GTDB): domain Bacteria; phylum Bacillota; class Clostridia; order Lachnospirales; family Lachnospiraceae; genus Novisyntrophococcus; species Novisyntrophococcus fermenticellae. The sequence goes on along the minus strand of NZ_CP076458.1, from coordinate 2,593,943 downwards.
AATCTGTATAAAGACACCTGCATCCTTGATGCGGAAAATCAGTGTTCCTATGGTCTGACCATAAACGCAGAATAAACCTGTGGCAAAGATCCCAAGAATCAGACAATACTTTATGGTAGCCTCTATGGTCCTGCGTACGTTTGCCAAATTTCCGGAGGCCTGATCCTCCGCTACGCTGGGAAGCAGCATGACGGCCACTGAATTGGTAATTGCACTTGGAAAGAGTATCATGGGAAGAGCCATACCTGTGATAATACCGTAGAGGGACAGCGCTTCATTGTTAGATAGTCCACATAACCGGAGGCGGTTTGGAATCAGAACAGCCTCTACGCTATGAAGCAGGGTGATGCAGATCCTGTTGGCTGTTAATGGGAGAGAAAGACTGAACAGCTCTACTGGATGAACATCTAAAGAATTCGGATGAAAATGATATTTATATTTTGAACATTCCCAGGTTATTGCGGTTAAGGTAAACAGACAGGCAACGCCCTCTCCGGCCAGAAGACCGATAACAGTCAGTCTGGCATCGGGTTGTATGCCCTGGTTTCTCATAATTAAATAAACAAAATAAGAAGACAGAACCCGTACAATCTGTTCCAGAAGCTGGCTAAGAGAAGGGATTCCGGTCTTTTTTTGTGCATAATAATAAGCAATGATGCAGGTATGTACGGTGGATAGTGGAATACTGTATGCCATGATATCAAGCAGCGGACCACAGCTGGATTCTCCCAGGATTCCAGCAGACAAAAAACCCGAAAAGGTTCTTACACCAAAAGCAGCCAAAATAGATAACAGCACGCAGAATCCTGTTCCTATAAAAAGAACGTCAAAACCACTTTTTCTGGAACCAACAGCGGTTTTGGCGGCAATTGTCCTCGACATAATCGTGGAAATGCCTCCGATACAAAGTGCAGTACAAAGAGAATTTATGGGAGTCAGAAGCTGGAAGATACCAATCTCCCTGGCACCAATCGTATGTGACAGGAATATTCTATAAAAGAAACCTATAATCCGGGTTAAGAACCCTGTAGCAGTCAAAATCACTGTGCCCAGAAGCAGTGTTTTTTTTCGTGACATTTTATGCTCCGATTCATCTACTTAAAACTAAATATATGTAAAAAACGGCCTTGACAGAACCAGCTTACAGTGCTATTCTGTAGTTGAAATTAATCCCGAGTAAATTACTCGGGATTGCGCAGCGAAATAAATCTATTACGATTCAGCCATATAAAGAATCGTAAACGTAACATAATTTCACTGCCAGCGTTTGTTCAAATGTAGAGGTGAAAAGATGAAATTGTCCACAAAGGGAAGATATGGGTTACGTGCACTGATTGATTTGGCTGCATATTCCCACGAAGATGAGGCTGTTTCCATCCAAAGCATTTCTGAACGCCAGAAGATTTCTGTCAGCTATCTGGAGCAGCTGGTTCGCCTTTTGAAAAAAGCAGGACTTGTGAAAAGCGTACGGGGAGCATGCGGAGGCTATATGCTTGCAAAATCCGCCGATGAAATTTCTGTTGGGGATGCATTAAGAGCCCTGGAAGGCAGTCTGGACGCAGTAACCTGCCCGGCCAATGAAGGTGAGGGAGGTTGCGAAGAGGCTGATTTCTGCGTAACACGTTATGTTTGGCAGGAAATCAATGACAGCATAACGACGGCGGTAGACGCCATCATGTTGAGTCAGTTGTTGGAAGAAAGGCAGAAATTAATGCCGCAGGGAAGACGTGCGTGTGAAGAATCGAGAGAATAAGAAGGAGATGGACAGCATGATTTATTTAGACAATGCAGCAACAACGAAAACCGCACCCGAAGTAGTGGAAGCCATGCTTCCTTATTTCAGTGAGTTATATGGAAATCCATCCAGCATCTATGAAATCGCCGGAAAAAGTAAGACGGCAATAGATAAAGGAAGAATCCAGATTGCGGATGTATTGCAGGCCAGACCGGAAGAAATCTACTTTACGGCAGGAGGAAGTGAGGCGGATAACTGGGCACTTAAGGCAGCCTATGAAGCCTATAAATCCAAAGGAAATCACATTATCACAACAAAAATTGAGCATCATGCGATTCTGCATACCTGCGAGTACCTGGAGAAGGAAAGAGGTGCCAGGGTAACTTACCTGGATGTGGATGAGAACGGTATTGTGAAGCTGGAGGAACTTGAAAAAGCAATTACGCCGGAGACAATTTTGATTTCCGTTATGTTTGCTAACAATGAAATCGGTACAATTCAGCCAATTAAGGAAATCGGCATGATTGCAAAAGAACATAATATATTATTCCATACGGATGCAGTTCAGGCATTTGGACAGATTCCGATCCATGTGGAGGAGTATCATATTGATATGCTCAGTTCCAGCGGACATAAAATCAACGGCCCAAAGGGCATTGGATTCTTGTATGTTCGTAAAGGAGTAAAGATTCGCTCCTTTATTCATGGCGGTGCGCAGGAAAGAAAACGCCGTGCGGGCACGGAGAACGTTCCGGGTATCGTAGGATATGGAGCGGCGGCTAAACGCGCTGCGGATACGATGGAAAAGAGGACAAAAAAGGAAATTGAATTACGCGACTACATGATCGACAGAATCCTTAAGGAAGTCCCATATTGCCGGTTAAACGGCGATTCCGTGAAACGCCTGCCGAATAACGTAAATATCAGCTTTCAGTTTATAGAAGGTGAATCCTTGCTGATCATGTTGGATATGGAAGGCATTGCCGCATCCAGTGGCTCCGCCTGTACATCCGGGAGTCTGGATCCCTCTCATGTATTGCTGGCTATTGGACTGCCTCATGAAATCGCTCATGGTTCACTTCGGCTGACACTCGGTGAGGATACGACGAAGAAAGACGTTGATTTTACCGTTGACAAGATAAAGGGAATCGTAGAGAGGCTGAGAAGCATGTCCCCACTCTATGAAGATTTTATAAAAAAACAAAATAGAAAGTAAAGTATTGATTGGAGGAATACAGTATGTACAGTGAAAAAGTTATGGATCACTTTCAGAACCCCAGGAATGTAGGGGAAATAGAGAATGCCAGTGGTGTGGGCACCGTGGGTAATGCAAAGTGTGGTGACATCATGCGTATCTATCTGGACATAGAGGATAACGGTGTAATCAAGGATGTGAAGTTTAAAACATTCGGATGTGGTGCGGCCGTTGCAACCAGCAGTATGGCCACGGAGATGGTGAAGGGAAAGACGATTCAGGAGGCTCTGGAGGTGACAAACAAGGCGGTGATGGAAGCTTTAGACGGATTGCCGCCGGTTAAGGTGCACTGTTCGCTTTTGGCAGAAGAGGCAATTCATGCCGCTCTTTGGGATTATGCGGAGAAGCATCACATTAAAATTGAAGGCTTAGACAAGCCAAAATCAGATATTGGTGAAGAGGAAATAGAGGAAGAGTATTAAGATGGCTGAAAAAGTAGTGGTGGGCATGTCAGGAGGGGTGGATTCTTCTGTAGCGGCGTACCTTCTGAAAGAAGCCGGATATGAAGTGATTGGAGTCACGATGCAGATCTGGCAGGAGGAAGATGAATGCTCACTGGAAGAAAACGGAGGCTGCTGCGGCTGGTCTGCTGTTGATGATGCCCGTAAGGTTGCCCGGATTCTGGATATTCCTTATTATGTAATGAACTTTAAAAGGGAATTTAAAAAAGAGGTCATGGATTATTTTGTAGATGAATATCTTCATGGGAGGACTCCGAATCCCTGCATTGCCTGTAACCGGTATGTGAAATGGGAAGCGCTTTTAAAGCGCAGCCTGGACATCGGGGCCGACTACATTGCCACGGGCCATTATGCACAGGTTGCGAAGCTTACGAATGGCAGATATGCCATCAAAAACTCAGTAACTGCTGCAAAAGACCAGACCTATGCACTATACAATCTGACTCAGGAGCAGCTGGCGCATACACTGATGCCGGTGGGGGCTTATACCAAAGATGAAATCCGTGCTGTGGCAAAGCAGATCGGTCTGCCTGTGGCAGATAAGAAGGACAGCCAGGAAATCTGCTTTATCACAGATCGTGATTATGCATCGTTTATTGAACGGGAAACCGGAGAAACAGTGCCCCAGGGGAACTTTGTGGATACTGCGGGCAGGGTAATCGGCCGCCATCGCGGCATAACACACTATACCGTCGGCCAGCGCAGAGGGCTCAATCTTGCAGCCGGCAGACGGGTATTCGTACTGGAAATACGGCCGGAGACCAACGAGGTCGTTATTGGAGAAGGGGATGAAGTCTTTTCTCACACAGTCCGGGCAAATCATTTGAATTTCATGGGAATTGAAGATATTCCGATAGGAGATTCCATGGAACTGACAGGCAAAATCAGATATGGACACAAAGGTGCAAGATGTATTGCGACCAGAACCGGTTCAGATGAACTGGTATGTCAATTTCCCGAGCCGGTTCGTGCCGTGACGCCGGGACAGGCTCTTGTACTTTACAAGGATGGATATGTGGCGGCAGGAGGAACAATCAGATGATAGCGGATTCCCATATGCACAGCAATTTTTCCAGTGACAGCGAAACCCCAATGGAGCAGATGGTGCAGCAGGCAATTTATTTAGGAATAAAAAGCATCTGTTTTACGGATCACTATGATAAGGATTATGAAAATGATAATTTTCAGTTAGATACAGAGCCATATCTGAAGTCCATTTCCGCAATGCGTGAAAAATTCGGAGATCAGATAGAAATCCGGTCGGGTGTAGAGCTGGGTCTTCAGATACATCTGAAGGAATGGCTCCAAAGCTATGTAAATCAATATCCGTTTGACTTTATCATAGGGTCTATGCACCTTTTGGAGGGCAGAGACCCCTATTATCCTGAGAATTTTTCCGGGAGAAGCGATGAAGAGCTGCTCCGCCAATATTTCCGGGATACGGCAGCCAATATCGAAAGTTTCCATGCCTTCCAGAGTCTTGGACACCTGGATTATCTGGCCAGGTATTTAAACTGGGAAACAGGTGATTACCAGTATCAGGATTATCAGGATGAGATTGATGAGATTCTGAAGAAACTGATTCAATATGGGATTGCTTTGGAAATCAATACAGGTGGCTGCCGCTCCCGGCTTGCACGCACGAATCCGGGCAGAGAGATACTCTTCCGATACCACGAATTAGACGGAGAACTGATTACAATCGGTGCAGATGGGCATACTCCTGAACAGGTGGGATATGGATTTACCCATATTGCAGAGCTTCTGAAGGAATGCGGATATGGGTATTATACAGTATACAGACAAAAAAAGCCTATATTTATTTCAATTAAGGATTGAATTTTCTGTAGAAATTAGGTAGAATAACACTAGGTTGATGTTTCTTTAACAAAGTAAGAAGCACAATGAATCTAAACACTTTAGGAGGAATTAAATCATGGCAGTAAAAGTAGCAATTAATGGTTTTGGACGTATCGGACGTCTTGCTTTCAGACAGATGTTTGGTGCGGAAGGATATGAAGTAGTGGCTATAAACGACTTGACATCCCCGACAATGTTAGCTCATTTATTAAAATATGATTCTTCACAGGGAAAATATGCTTTGGCTGATAAGGTAGAAGCAGGTGAGGATTCCATCACTGTGGACGGACAGAATATTAAAATCTATGCATTTCCTGATGCGAATAACTGCCCATGGGGAGAACTTGGCGTAGATGTAGTCCTTGAGTGTTCAGGATTCTATACATCCAAGGCAAAAGCACAGGCACATATCAATGCAGGTGCCCGCAAAGTAGTTATTTCTGCTCCTGCCGGAAATGACCTTCCTACAATTGTATATAACGTAAACCATGATACATTGAAACCTGAGGATACGATTATCTCCGCAGCATCCTGTACAACAAACTGTCTGGCTCCTATGGCACAGGCACTGAACGAACTTGCACCGATTAAAACAGGTATTATGTGTACCATTCACGCCTATACAGGTGACCAGATGACACTTGACGGACCTCAGAGGAACGGTGATTTAAGAAGATCCCGTGCAGCAGCCCTCAATATCGTTCCGAACAGCACAGGTGCAGCAAAAGCCATCGGTCTCGTTATACCGGAACTGAATGGAAAACTGATTGGTTCTGCACAGCGTGTTCCTACTCCGACAGGTTCTACCACAATTCTGACAGCCGTTGTAGACGGAACTGTAACTGTTGACGAAATCAACGCAAAGATGAAGGCTTCTGTTACAGAATCCTATGGCTATAATGTGGATCAGATTGTATCCAGCGATATCGTTGGTATGAGATATGGCTCTCTGTTTGATGCAACTCAGACTATGGTTCTTCCGCTTGATAACGGAACAACACAGGTACAGGTTGTATCATGGTATGATAATGAAAACTCATATACAAGCCAGATGGTTCGTACGATCAAATATTTCTCAGAGTTAGCATAAAAGTCAGATCCAGGAAGGGTCCGGTTCTCTTGGGACCGGGCCCTTTATTTCGCGCAGGAGGAAATTCTATGTTAAATAAAAAAAGTGTAGATGATATTAATGTAAAAGGACAGAAGGTCCTGGTTCGCTGTGACTTTAACGTACCGCTGCAGGATGGAAAGATCACAGATGAGAACCGTCTTGTGGCAGCACTTCCGACGATTCAGAAACTGGTGAATGATGGAGGACGGGTGATTCTTTGCTCTCATCTTGGAAAACCCAAAGGACAGCCGCTTCCGGAGATGTCTCTGGCACCGGTGGCAGTTCGCTTGAGTGAATTGCTTGGACAGGAAGTTAAGTTTGCTGCGGATCCTGAAGTTGTCGGACCAAATGCAAGGGCAGCCGCAGAGGCCATGAAAGACGGCGATATTGTACTTCTGGAAAACACCAGATACAGAGCAGAAGAGACAAAGAATGAAGATGCATTCAGTAAAGATCTGGCTTCCCTGGCAGAAGTCTTCGTAAATGATGCTTTTGGTACTGCACACAGGGCACACTGCTCAAATGTCGGAGTCACCAAATACATGAAGACAAATGTCGTGGGCTATCTGATGCAGAAGGAAATAGATTTCCTGGGAAATGCTGTAAATAATCCGGAGCGTCCGTTTGTTGCAATCTTAGGCGGAGCAAAAGTTTCCAGCAAGCTTTCTGTAATTGAGAATCTGCTCGATAAGGTAGATGTTCTGATTATCGGAGGCGGTATGTCCTATACGTTCAGCAAGGCAATGGGCGGGAACGTAGGAAATTCGCTTCTGGAGGAAGATTACTGTGACTATGCAGTTAAAATGATAAAGAAGGCTGAAGATAAAGGCGTAAAGCTGCTGCTTCCGGTGGATTCTGTCATCGCAGATGACTTCTCCAATGATGCAAACACCCAAGTTGTAAATGCAGGCGATATTCCGGATAACTGGGAAGGCCTTGATATCGGACCCGAGACAGTAAAATTGTTTACAGGTGCCGTAAAAGAAGCAAAAACAGTCGTCTGGAACGGCCCTATGGGAGCATTTGAGATGCCTAAATTTGCTGTAGGCACCGAAGCAGTTGCAAAAGCACTTGCCGAAACAGACGCTGTTACAATTATCGGAGGCGGAGATTCCGCAGCAGCGATAAACATCCTGGGCTATGGAGATAAGATGACACACATCTCCACAGGCGGCGGAGCCTCCCTTGAATTCCTGGAAGGAAAAGAACTCCCCGGCGTAGCAGCCGCTGATAATAAGTAAACACTTGGCGAGGTGTTTTCGAGCCTTAGTGTTTACTTAGTTCGCCGCACTTAGCGAGATATATCGAGCTTAGTAAGGGGAACCTACCCGAACACTTGGCGAGGTGTTTTCGAGCCTTAGTGTTTACTTAGTTCGCCGCACTTAGCGAGATATATCGAGCTTAGTAAGGGGAACCTACCCGAACACTTGGCGAGGTGTTATCGAGCCTTAGTGTTTACTTAGTTCGCCGCACTTAGCGAGATATATCGAGCTTAGTAAGGGGAACCTACCCGAACACTTGGCGAGGTGTTTTCGAGCCTTAGTATAGCCGATCATAAATACCTTTCTGCTTCACTGGTCTGAATTCCGCGATAACCGCAATGTCAAAGCCTCGCCGTAGCCCGCTACGGCTACGTTTTGCCATCACGGTTCTCACGAAATCATCCTCATTGAATCAGCAAGTTATTTAATGTCGTCTATACTAGTGTTTACTTAGTTCGCCGCACTTAGCGAGATATATCGAGCTTAGTAAGGGGAACCTACCCGAACACTTATTTTGCATTTGGCAAAGGAGGAAAATATGAGGAAAAAAATTATTGCGGGAAACTGGAAAATGAATATGACACCAAGCCAGGCGGTGGAGTTGGTGAATACATTAAAGCCATTAGTAGCTAACGAAGAAGCCGATGTAGTGTTCTGCGTGCCTGCTATTGATATTGTCCCTGTAACAGAAGCATGCAAAGGCACAAACATTCAGGTGGGTGCCGAGAATATGTATTTTGAAGAGAGCGGTGCATATACCGGAGAGATTTCACCGGATATGCTGACGGATGCAGGTGTGAAATACGTAGTCTTAGGTCATTCGGAGAGAAGAGAATACTTTCATGAGACCAATGCAGATGTGAATAAAAAAGTCTTAAAGGCACTGGAACATGGTATTACTCCGATTATGTGCTGCGGAGAGACACTTGAGCAGAGAGAGCAGGGTGTTACGATGGATTTCATCCGTCAGCAGGTTAAGGTTGGATTCCAGAATGTGACGGCAGATCAGGCAAAGACTACTGTGATTGCATATGAGCCTATATGGGCCATCGGAACAGGTAAGACAGCCACCACAGAGCAGGCCGAAGAAGTCTGCAGAGGCATCCGCGAATGCATTGCTGAAATCTATGATGATGCTACAGCAGCAGAAATCCGCATTCAGTACGGTGGTTCCGTCAATGCGGGCAATGCAGCGGAACTGTTTGCACAGCCGGATATTGACGGCGGGCTTGTGGGGGGAGCATCTCTGAAAGCTGACTTCGGTAAAATCGTGAATTATAAATAAGGATTAAATGAGGGCATAGGGGCATATTACTGACAGGACTTCGTCAGGATATATGCCCTTTATCTTTCGGATAAACTCGCACCAATGAAGAAAATAACGGGGTGACGGAACAAAAGATTTGTGTTAAGATACAAGGGAAATATATAATTATAACGTAAGGATGGACTCATTTGGACATAAAAAGCTTTCAAAAAAAATTAGGTGAGCTTGTAGAGCTTGCAAAATATAATAACAGGACATTGAATGCAGAACTGGTTGAACAGTTTTTTGGTGCATGCGGACTGGAGGAAAACCAGATAAAGAGTATCTATGTGTATCTGAAATCTCAGGGAATACATGTTAAGGGTGGAACCAGGGAGTCGGAAAGTGATTATGACATGATGCCCGCACAGATCGATGAAAAGACAGAAGCAGATCCTTTGTCTGTGGAAGAAGAGGAATACCTGAAAAACTATGTAGAGGGTGTCAAAGCCGGATTTGTATCGAAAGTGGAGCGGGAAGAGTTATTCCAAAAAGCCATGGACGGTGACGCAGCGGCAAGGCAGCGTCTGGTGGAAGGCTATCTTCCGGAGGTGATTCGGGCGGTAAGGAGTCTGCACCGCAAAGAAATCTTTGCAGGGGATATGCTGCAGGAAGGGAATATAGGACTCTTATCTGCTCTGGAAACGCTGAACGCAGCAGAGAATCCCCATGAATGGATACTGGAGTCTATAAATAAAGAAATAAAACAGTTTCTTCATATGTATCAGGAACAGTGCCGGGAGGATGATTATCTGATCAACAGGGTAGAGAAGCTGGAAGCGGCGGTCAGAGATTTGACTGATGGAGCTGAGGATAAATTCAGCGTGGAAGAGCTCTCTGTATTTCTGGACATGAGTGTTGAGGAAATTAAGGATGTACTACGGCTTACAGGTGACGATAAATAAGTAACATAAGTGAGGAAGGAGACAGATTATGATTTTTAACTTGATTGTATTTTTACTAAGCCTGGGGTTTCTGGCCTGGCTGGCAGTGATAGCAATCGTGGTTTTGAGTGTTGTCGGTATGTGGATGATTTTTGTCAAGGCTGGGGAAAGTGGATGGAAATCCCTGATTCCTGTCTACAATATCTATATTTTATATAAAATATGCTGGAATGTAAAGGCATTTGCACTCATGCTTGTGCTGGAAATTATAGGATCATTTCTGGATGGAAAGAACAGGAGCTGGTTTATTGGTCTGCTGGTTTTTCTGGTTGGTGCGGCCCTATTGGCTATTCAGATTCTGTTCTGTGCCAAGCTGGCAGGTTCCTTTGGCAGAAGTCTGATCTTTGCAGCCGGGTTATTCTTCTTTAATACGGTTTTTATTATGATTCTGGGTCTGGGAAGTTCACGCTATTATGGGCCGGACAGAGGCCCGGCAGGGATATGATATCCGACGCTGCCGGAACTTTTTATATTTTGGAGCCAATAAGGGGAGAACGTATATGATTGCTTTAATTGATTATGATGCAGGGAATATTAAAAGCGTTGAAAAAGCGCTTCAGGCATTGGGAGAAGAGGTACTTGTAAGCAGAACACCGGAGGAGCTGCTGCAGGCGGAGAAGGTGATTCTGCCGGGTGTGGGCAGCTTTGGAGACGCCATGGAAAATTTGCATAAATTCGGTCTGGTGGATGTTATTCATGAAATTGTAAACCGGGGAACGCCGTTTTTGGGAATTTGTCTCGGCCTGCAGCTCCTCTTTCAGAATAGTGAGGAGAGTCCTGGAGTTCAGGGCCTAGGCTTGCTTGAGGGCGAGATTCTGCGTATTCCGGATCAGGAGGGGCTTAAAATTCCCCATATGGGTTGGAATTCCCTTGAACTGCAGAATGAGGGAAGGCTGTTTCGCGGTATTTCGAATCAGCCTTATGTATACTTTGTCCATTCCTATTACTTGAAAGCAAAGGACGAGCGGATTGTAAAGGCGACAACAGAATATAGCACACATATTCATGCCTCTGTGGAAGCCGGCAACCTGTTTGGCTGTCAATTTCATCCGGAGAAAAGTTCGGATGTAGGGCTTGCGATCTTAAAGAATTTTGCATCCGTAGGAAAGGAGCGTGCTTAATGTTTACAAAGAGAATCATTCCTTGTCTGGATGTGAATCAGGGAAGGGTTGTAAAGGGTGTTAATTTTGTGAATTTAAAAGATGCCGGTGATCCGGTTGAAATTGCCAAAGCCTATGATAAAGCAGGGGCAGATGAGGTAGTGTTTCTGGATATCACCGCATCCTCCGATAATCGTGGAACAGTGGTGGATATGGTGAGAAAGGTGTCGGCTAACGTATTCATTCCCTTTACGGTTGGAGGTGGAATACGCACTGTGGAGGATTTTAAAGTGCTGCTTAGAGAGGGTGCTGATAAGATATCCATCAATTCAGCTGCTATTTTGAATCCGGAGCTGATCAGTGATGCGGCATATAAATTCGGAAGTCAGTGTGTGGTTGTTGCCATCGATGCAAAGCGCCGCAAGAATGGTGGTTGGAATATCTATAAGAATGGGGGCCGCGTCGATATGGGTATCGACGCTGTAGAGTGGGCCGTACGTGCGGAGAAACTGGGTGCCGGAGAGATTTTGCTGACAAGCATGGATTGTGACGGAACAAAAGCAGGTTATGATATTGAATTGACCAGAACAATTTCAGAAGCGGTCAATATTCCGGTTATTGCTTCCGGAGGGGCAGGCACACTGGAGCATTTTTATGAAGCGTTGACCGAAGGTAAAGCGGATGCGGCGCTGGCGGCATCACTCTTTCATTTTAAGGAACTCCAAATAAAAGAAGTTAAGAATTATCTGGCGGACAAAGGTGTTCCTGTCCGTATGCAGGAGGTGACACCATGCCGCCGATAAGCGGAAGCTGGGCGAAGGCCCTGCAGGGTGAATTTCATAAACCATATTATAAGGAATTATTTGAGACAGTAGGAAGAGAGTATCAGACGCGCAAGGTATTTCCGCCGCCGGAGGATCTCTTCAATGCATTCCACCTTACTCCGCTGGACCAGGTAAAGGTGGTTATTCTGGGACAGGATCCCTATCACAACGATGGACAGGCTCACGGGCTTTGCTTCTCTGTGAAGCCCGATGTTGAAATTCCACCGTCACTTGTAAATATCTACAAAGAATTAGAAGACGATCTGGGGTGCTATGTTCCGAACAATGGATACCTGGTAAAATGGGCAAATCAGGGAGTACTGATGCTGAACACAGTACTGACCGTGCGTGCGCATCAGGCGAATTCCCACCGTGGAATCGGATGGGAGCAATTTACCGATGCTGCAATCAGGATACTTGCGGAGCAAGATCGTCCTATGGTATACATACTTTGGGGAAAACCGGCACAGATGAAGAAAAGCATGCTGTACAATCCAAAGCATTTGATTTTGGAAGCGCCTCACCCCAGTCCACTGGCGGCTTACAGAGGATTTTTCGGGAGCAGACCTTTTTCCAGAACTAATCAGTATCTGCAGGAGAACGGCCTGGATCCAATTGACTGGCAGATAGAGAATATATAGAGACAGAGGTCAATACTTATGAGTAAGAAAAACACGTTGATGAAAAATGCATCGCTGCTCATGGCGGCATCGATGATTTCCAGAATTATTGGCCTGTTATACCGCCGTCCCCTGGGGCAGGTCTTAGGCGCAGAAGGAATGGGGTATTATGCATATGCAAGTAATCTGTATGCAATATTACTGCTTATATCCTCATACAGTATCCCGATGGCTGTCTCCAAGGTTGTATCCGAACGCCTGGCATTAAAGCAATACCGAAACGCACATAAAGTGTTTCAGGGAGCACTTTTGTATGCCTTACTCGTGGGAGGAGCTGCAGCACTGCTTGCATTTTTTGGCGGGAGCGTCCTTCTGCCTAAAAATCAGCAGAATGCCGTTCTGGCTCTGCGGATTCTGGCTCCGACGATTTTACTTTCGGCAGTTCTGGGCGTCTTCCGTGGATATTTTCAAGCGCATAATACGATGATGCCCACCTCCATCTCTCAAATTGCAGAGCAGATTATGAATGCAATTATAAGCGTCCTGGCAGGATACCTGCTGATTAAGGGCTTTGCTTTGAACGACACAACACATGCGGTTTACGGAGCTGCCGGGGGAACTTTGGGTACCGGGGCAGGTGTTTTGACCGGACTTTTATTTATGCTGTTTGTTTACGGTGTGAACAGAGGGACCATAAACAGCCAGGTCAGAAGAGACATTTATCATGAGGAAGAAAGCTTCGGGGAAATCTTCCGGATAATCTTCCAACTGGTAACTCCGGTTATTTTTACGACCTTTATTTATAATGCCAGTTCCTATCTGGACAGCTACATCTTTTCCAGTATTCAAGGGATACACGGAGTATCCAGTAAGGTTATCTCTGAACAGTACGGTGAGTTCAGCAATTATTATGTAACCTTGATTAACGTTCCGCTGGCTCTGGCTTCGGCCAGTGCATCTGCCATGATGCCGGTTGTTTCAGGAAATTATGCGACCGGTGAGAAAAGAGTCGCGAATGATAAAATCAATGAGACAATCCGGCTGACCATGTTCATCTGTGTGCCTGCTGCCGTAGGGCTGGCTGTGCTGGCACACCCGATTATGGGCGTACTTTTTCCTGCTTCCACAAAGCTGGGAAGCAACCTGTTGATGTTTGGTGCGGTATCTGTGGTTTTTTCGGCCTTATCAACGATTACCAACAGTGTCTTACAGTCCATCGGGAAGCAGGGAATTGCGCTCCGGAATGCGGCAGTATCACTGGGACTTAATCTGGTTTCTCTGACACTTTTGCTTCTCGTGCTTCCAGGTACGGGAATTTACGCCATGCTGGCAGCCAATATTCTGTTTTCGGTCTGCATGTGTGTATTGAATGGATTAGCGCTTAAACAGTATCTGGGGTACCGGAATGAACTTATGGATTCTTATGGAAAACCATTCCTTGCAGCGGCTGGTATGGGAGTGGTTGCCGGACTTTTGTACTATGGTCTCTTTGCGCTGACAAGACGGCCGTTCATATGCTTGGTGATTTCCATACTGTCAGCGGTGATAATCTATATGGTCCTTTTTGTCATTGTCACCGGAACAACAGAGGACGAGATGCAGAAATTCCCATTTGGGAGTAAAATTATAACATTTCTGCGGCTTATAAGAGTTTATGGATAATAAAAAAGAAGGGATTATCTGTTTTATGAATCAGGAGATGGAAAAACTATATTATCAGGAGATAGATAAGAATAAGCGGAAGGTGCTTCTTGAGCAGGCAGTCAAAGAGGAGCATATGAATCGGGAAGACGCTTTAAGACAGGAAATCTGGAATCGGAGATATAAACGGCGGGAGAAAGAACCGGAAGGAGTTGATTACTACATCCGGGGATGGATGACGGCCGTGTATCTAAAGAGACAAGGTTCTTCAGTTTTTGGAAGACGGCGTGAGCGAAAGGAAATTCAAAAGATAAAAGAGGATTGGAATCTGGATTTTTTGCAGGGAATGGGAGACTCCGGAGAAAAGCTTCTATATCAGGAACTTTATAATATGGTAAAATGCTATATAAATCTATGTATGAATGACAGAAATTACCGCTCATATCTTATGGGTATGATGCAGATGGACCAGAAAAAACTGACAGAGAAAATCGCAGATGAGGTATGTGAGATTTCGATTCATGCGCCCCGGATTCTGCAGATGGAGGATGGGTTCCGGATCTTACAGGATGCAGTGGTTGATGCTTTCACGGACATGTTTCCGGAGGGGAGCCATCTGATAAAGAAAATAGAACATAATAACCAATAAAGAGTATGGAAGAAGGAAAATTAAATGGAAAAAATAGCAAGCTTTACAATTGATCATCTGAAACTGCAGCCGGGTATCTACGTATCCAGGAAAGACCACATCGGTGCAGAGACCATAACAACCTTTGATCTTCGCATGACATCCCCGAATGAGGAACCGGTTATGAATACCGCTGAGCTTCATACCATTGAGCATCTTGCGGCTACTTATCTCCGCAATGACCCTAAGTGGCAGGACAAGGTAATATACTTTGGCCCTATGGGCTGCAGAACCGGAAACTATCTGCTTCTTGCAGGAGACTATGAGTCCCGGGATATCGTGGAGCTCATTGTAAAAACGTTTGAGTTTATTCGGGACTTTGAAGGGGAAATACCGGGAGCTAAAGCAAAGGACTGTGGAAATTATCTGGATCAGAATCTGGATATGGCAAGGTATTTGGCAAACAGATATCTGACACAGGTATTATATGATATGAAACCGGAACGTCTGGTATATCCACAATAGTAAATAGGAAAGGGTGGCTATTTGACAATGGAAGAACTATTAAAGGTTTTGGAAATGCAGGAGGAGATTCTGCAGTTTTCTCATTTTACTAATGCAGATGCATGGGAATTGGGAAATCAGATTGTAATGGAGGCGAACCGCAGAAATCAGTCGGTGGCGGTGAGTATCCGTCTGAACAATGGGTATACGGTTTTTCAATATGGATTTGACGGTACGACACTTTATAATGAAGAAATCCTGAGAAGAAAGTATAATACCGTAAAATTCACAGAACAAAGCAGTATGCACCTTTATATTCAACTGCGTCTGGAAGAGATAGCCCAGGAAGAGATACTCGGTCCCGGAACAGAATATGCTGCAATGGGTGGCGGATTTCCAATCAGAATTGAAGAGGTGGGAGTCATCGGAGCCATCGTAGTTTCCGGACAGGACCATGTTCTGGACCATGATTTGATTGTGAAGTGTGTCAGCAAATATCTGCATGTAGACGAAGTCCCCAGAATTCATGGGCTCTGATACAAAATTTACCGGATTTCATGACTGTTTGGTGAACGAAAGTCCTGAAAACACCTGTAAAATAGTGTTTTCAGGGCTATTGTGTATGAAAAATGTTTTTACGTCGTATTTACCAGGGCTCCGGTACGGAAAAATACATAGGTGCTCCGGTGATCGGATGTGTAAATTTCAGCGAATAGGAGTGCAGTGCCTGGTGGGAAAACCCGGCATGATTTTCGGGGTGGTATAAGGTATCTCCCAGCAGCGGGTGGCCGATGCTTTGCATATGCACTCTGATCTGATGCGTTCGTCCTGTCTCAAGTTTAAGTTCCAGTCTGGAATAGAGAATCTTTTCAGAACCGGAACCAATCTGTCCTTTATCCAGCCTGCGGTAATGCGTAACTGCCCGTTCTCCTGCTTCGTAATTGATGCACCGCTCAATTACAGAACCTTCTTTCCGGGCAATCGGAGCATCGATCGTTCCTTCGGAGGGAGTAATACCTTCTGCAAGAGCACGATAAGTCCGGATGATTCGGCGCTTCATCATCTGATTGGATAAGATGGCACCACTTATGCCGTGTTTGGCAAGAATCAGCAGCCCGGTGGTATCCCTGTCCAGCCTGTTGATGCAGCGATAGACATAAGGAATATTCTGTCTGGCGAAATAACAGGCTATGCCATTTGCCAAAGTATTGTTAAAATTCCCCGGAGAAGGGTGGATAGGGGTATCTGCAGGCTTATTGACAATCAACAGATCCATATCTTCATACAGAATATCAAAAGGGACAGGGGCAGGTACGATTCCCCGGGATGATTCCGGTTCCTCCAGGTGAATAGTCAGGATATCCCCCGGCCGTATTCTTTGTGAGACATAGGCGCGGCTTCCATTCAGGCAGATTCCAGCCGGTGTCCTTTTCAAGCTGGTGATTATGTGGTGGGAGTATCCCATTTGATGTAAATATTGTGTAATTGTCTTATCTGCCGCTTCGGCAGTCAGTTCATATCTGAAATCTCTAATCATGTAGTGCATTATAGCACAGAATAAAAAAATAATCCTCTGTAATTGTAGATTTTCCCAAGTTGTGCTAAAATAAAAACATGAACGTTGCAGAATAACGATAAATATGATGAAAAGTTATGCTGCAGAAAGGATGGGTTTTTATGGGTGAAAAGTATGTAGCATATGTCGGGACTTATACCCATGGCAGCAGTATAGGAATCCACTTATATGATGTGGATGTGGAGGAAGGGACACTGACGGAACGGAAGGTGATTCCGATTAATAATTCTTCTGATATCTGTCGGTCTTTAAATGGAAAATATATGTATTCCATAGCAGATGAAGGTGTTGCGGTATTTTCAGTAGACGAGGAAGACGGAGATCTGTGTCTGATTAACAAGGTGGATATTGATGGTATGCGCGGCTGCTATCTGTCAGTGGATCAGAGCGGACGATATCTCTTTGTGGCCGGTTATCATGACGGAAAGGTAACTGTAGTGCATACACACCAGGACGGCCGGCTGGGCAGTGTTATGGACGGGGTTTTCCATAAAGGCCTGGGCAGTGTTGCAGAACGTAATTTCCGTCCCCATGTAAACTGCGTGATACCTACGCCCGACAACAAGTATCTTTGTGCGGTCGATAACGGAATTGATCAGGTTAAGATTTATAAGATCAATACACGCAGACATAAACTGCAGCTTGTTGATATTCTTCGCTGTGAGCGGGAATCCGGTCCCAGAAATCTGGCATTTTCACAAAATGGAAAATTTGCATATTTGCTGTATGAGCTGACGAACGAGGTGGATGTGTTTACTTATGAAGCAGGAAGTAATGTTCCTGTATTCGAGAAGATTCAGACGATAAGCACCACTTCAGATAATGTCGACCGCGCACACGATGCGGCTTCCGGCATGTGCCTGTCCAACGATGGAAAGCATCTGTTTACTTCAACGGCCGGAGATAATACGGTGGCTATGTATACAATTGATCCGGAAAGCGGGTTGCTGAACAAGGAATTTGCACTTCCCATAAGCGGGGAGTATCCGAAGGATATAGCGATTTTCCCCGATGATAAGCATATTGCAGTTGTAAACCATGAGTCCAACAGTATTACCACATTTACAATTGATTACGAGAAAAAGCTTCTGGTGCAGAAGGGAAGACCGATGCAGGTGGAAACACCAAATTGTATATTAATCACTCAGATGGGGGTCTAAGCCCCATCTGAGTCTTTAATCGTCCATCCAAATTCTTTTCAGATTGGAAAGCTTTGCGCTCATGCCTGTCATAAGGCTGTCGATCAGGGTGATTGCGGTCATGGATTCCACTACTACCACAGCCCTCGGGGGGATGATGGGATCATGTCTTCCTTTGATGTTGATTTGTATATTTTCATGGTCTTTATTCACTGTCTGTTGTGTGCTGAAAATGGAGGGAGTGGGTTTGAAGGAGGCTCTGAGGAGGATATCGCTTCCGTCACTGATTCCCCCCAAAGTGCCGCCTGCATGATTCGTTTTTTTAAAGATACGCCCGTCCGCATCGGCAGCAAATGCATCATTATTTTCTATTCCGGTTGTGGCGGCGACAGCAGCTCCGTCTCCGACTTCCACAGCTTTTACTGCCCCTATGGAC
Organism: Novisyntrophococcus fermenticellae; assembly: GCF_018866245.1. Taxonomy (GTDB): domain Bacteria; phylum Bacillota; class Clostridia; order Lachnospirales; family Lachnospiraceae; genus Novisyntrophococcus; species Novisyntrophococcus fermenticellae. The sequence continues at coordinate 2,575,541 of NZ_CP076458.1, read as the reverse complement.
ATCAATGCTTTAGCAAGATTGGCATCAAGCTTTTCAAAGACGGGTTCACCTGCTCCTGCAGGCATGCCATGTACGATACACTCTACACATCCTCCGGAAGAATTAAGTTCTTCCAGACATTTCTCCAGATACTCCGAAGCCTGGGCGGCTGCCCGGGCATCCGGCATACATAGCGGATTTTTCCGAATTTCTTCCGGGTCAAATGTCTCTATGGCCACAGGACCTATGGAGCGCACATAGGCAGTTACGCTGATTCCGAGTTCCGCCAACAGCTTGGAAGCAATGGCGCCGGCAGCAACACGCCCGATGGTTTCGCGCCCGGAGGAGCGTCCGCCGCCGCGGTAATCCCGGAAACCATATTTTTCATCATAGGTGTAATCCGCATGACCGGGGCGGTAATATTCTGCAATTTTACCATAATCCCCGGAGCGCTGATCTGTATTACGTACCATCATGGAGATGGGCGTGCCCGTAGTATGATCCTGATAGACACCGGAGAGTAACTCAACTTTATCTCCCTCCTTCCGCTGGGTGGAGTAGCGGTGCTGACCGGGCTTTCTGCGGTCCAGAAATTCCTGAATATCAAATCTGTTTAAAGGCAGCCCTGCGGGACAGCCGTCTACAACCACGCCTATTCCATTTCCGTGTGATTCACCCCAGGTAGTGATTTTAAAGATTGTTCCATATGTTGAGCCTGCCATTCGTTATCCTCCAGTATACTCTATACAATTTCGTCGATACTTTCAGTATACAACGGAAAGCCCGGGTGAAGCAAGCAACTTTTATGTAATTGATTTTAGGTTTGACAAACATATTTCCAAAGATTATAATGTACAACAGGTGAATATGATTACATGCTAAGATAGGCATAGTTTTTGTTTGGCAGGAAACTTTTTCTTGCATGGATTCGTCTTAAGTATGAAAGGATGTGTAGTTATGGAAAGCGGGCCTTCCCCTGAATCGCGAAGTTTTAACCAAATTAAATATATAAAATGACGCGGAGGGATACGGCGTGCGCTTCTTTTTTGTCCCTTTGTGGATGATGAAAGGAGCAACATGACATGATCAGAATTTTTAAATCGACGGAGAGCGGTATCTCAAAGCTCGATATGCCGGAGGACGGATGCTGGATTGCTTTGACGGATCCCACTGCTACGGAACTGTTTGAAGTGGCACAGCGTTATCAGCTGGATGTGGAGGATTTGCGGGCACCGCTGGATGAAGAAGAGCGTTCCCGTATTGAGCAGGAAGATAATTATACTTTGGTTTTGGTAGATATTCCTGTAATAGAGGAACGTAATGATAAAGACTGGTATGGAACAATTCCTATGAGTATTATAATCGGAGATCACGTTATTATTACGGTATGCCTGGAAGATACCCCTATATTAAGTGCATTCATGGACGGAAGAGTCAGGAATTTCTATACACACATGAAGACACGTTTCATTCTGCAGATTCTATATAAGAATGCCAGCATGTTTCTGCATTATCTGCGCATTATAGATAAAAAGAGTGAGATGGTTGAGAAACGCCTTCATAAATCACAGAGGAATCAGGAACTGATTGAATTGCTGGAGTTGGAAAAGTCTCTGGTTTACTTTACGACTTCCCTGCGCTCCAATGAAGTGGTGCTGGAAAAACTGATGAAGGTGGAAAAGATTAAAAAGTATCCGGAGGATGAGGATCTTCTGGAGGATGTTATCATTGAGAACAAGCAGGCTATTGAGATGGCAAATATCTACAGCGGCATATTAAGCGGAACGATGGATGCATTCGCTTCGGTTATATCCAATAATCAGAATATTGTTATGAAGGCTCTTTCAGTGATTACAATTGTGATGTCCATCCCCACAATTATCTATTCTGCCTATGGTATGAATGTGAATGCAAAAGGAATGCCATTTGCGGGCAGTCCATTTGGATTTGCAGCCGTTATCATCGTATCGCTGGTAATAAGTCTGATTGTAGCTTTGCTTTTTTCAAAGAAAAACATGTTTAAATAAGTAGGATTAGGTGAAAATATGAAATTTTTTAGCAAGATGGAACGTAAGTTCGGAAAGTATGCGATTCGTAATCTGACAAAATACATTATTATCACATATATTATAGGATATGTTCTACAGCTTCTGGGGCGGGTCGGTGTACCGGTACTGGGTTATCTCATGCTGGATCCCGGATTGATTTTAAGAGGACAGATCTGGCGCCTGGTCAGCTGGGTCTTGATCCCTCCGGGACGGCTGGATTTATTTACGATTATTATGCTGCTTTGCTATTATCAGCTGGGGACGGCACTGGAACAGACCTGGGGCAGGTTCCGCTATAATGCCTATATATTCTTTGGACTGCTTATGACAATTGTGGGAGCATTTATCCTCTATGCGGTCATGGGGGATACATTTACCATACTGGGTTATGGTACGCAGTTCAGCACTTTCTATGTCAGTCTTTCCATATTCCTAGGATTTGCACTGACCTATCCGGATATGCGGATGATGCTTTATTTCCTGATACCGATTAAGATAAAATATCTGGCCATACTGGACGTGGTCTTTCTGGCTGTTTCTATGTACCAGGGAGACTGGGCAACCAGAGTAGTAATCATCTGCTCACTGATGAACGTGATTGTATTCTTTTTTATGACCAGAGACTACAAGCGTGTAAATCCGCAGGAGATACATCGGAGGAATGAATTTAAAAAAGCTATGTCACGAGGGCAGGCTTCCAATATCACAACACATAAGTGTGCGGTCTGTGGACGAACGGAGAAGGATGATCCGACATTGGAGTTCCGGTTCTGTTCCAAGTGCAAAGGGAATTATGAGTACTGTCAGGATCACCTGTTTACTCATGAACATATCAGATAAATGAAAGTGAGGCTTGAATATGAAAAGAACAAAGATTGTGTGTACAATGGGACCGAATCTGGACAAACCGGAAGTGATGAAAACCTTGATTCAGACAGGAATGGATGTTGCCAGATTTAATTTTTCACACGGAGACCATGCGGAGCATAAGGAGCGTATGGACATGCTGAAAAAACTCCGTAAGGAGATGAAGGTTCCGGTTGCAATCCTTTTAGATACCAAGGGACCGGAGATTCGTACCGGTTTGCTGAAAGACGGCAAAAGGGTGCAGCTGCAGGAGGGACAGACCTTTGTTCTTACTACAGAAGAAATGGTGGGAGATGCGGACAAGGTGTTTGTCACCTATTCTGAACTGCCTCGCGATGTGAGAAGGGGCGACAGGATTCTGATTGATGACGGACTGGTTGAATTACATATAGAAGAGGTTTCTGATACGGATATTGTCTGTACAGTGATTAATGGCGGAGAACTGGGAGAACGAAAGGGAATTAATGTTCCTAATGTTTCCGTTAATCTTCCTGCCATCACAGATAAGGACAAGGAGGATATTCTCTTTGGAATTGAGCAGGGGGTAGATTTTATAGCTGCTTCTTTCGTTCGAAAAGCAGAGGATGTTTTGGAAATTAAAGATTTTTTAATGGAGCATGGCGGTACACATATCGCTGTAATTGCAAAAATTGAAGCAGCCGAGGGAGTTAAGAATATCGACAGTATTATCGATGTGGCCGATGGGATTATGGTCGCAAGAGGTGATCTGGGAGTTGAGATACCGCCTTATCAAGTGCCGCATATCCAGAAAACGATTATAGAGAAGTGCAATCACCGTTATCTTCCGGTTATAACTGCGACACAGATGCTGGATTCCATGATGCGCAATCCCCGCCCTACCCGTGCCGAGGTAGCAGACGTTGCGAATGCTATCTATGATGGAACAGATGCAGTTATGCTGTCCGGCGAGACCGCGATGGGTAAGTATCCGGTTGAAGCTGTTGAGATGATGGTCCAGATTGCTGTGGAGACGGAGCACTATCTTAAATTTGACTGTTACCGTGATGCAAAACTGGCGAAAGAAACTGCCAGTGTATCAAGTGCTGTAGGATTCGCAGCCGTGGATATGGTAGATCATATCGGGGCAACCTGTATTGTAACGCCGACGATGACAGGTACCACCGCACGGTTGATTTCGAAACTGCGTCCCAGCGTGCCGATTTATGCGGTTACTCCTCATGAATGGGCGAGAAGACAGATGCAGTTGTTCTGGGGGGTAAAACCGGTAGAGGGATATGAGGAAGATTCTACAGAAAACATTATCTCTCATGCAATGTATATGGTATTGCGCGAAAAGCTGGTGCATAAAGGGGATATGGTTATCTTCACTGCGGGAGATCCTTCCACCAATATGGTGAATGGAAAAGGGAATGTCACCAACATGCTTCATATTATACAGGCAAAATAAACAGTTGTATACACCAGAGGAGAATAAGACATGAAAGAGCCTTTTGTTACAAAAGACAAACTGGAAGAAATCGCAGCATCTGTTCCAACCCCTTTCCATCTTTATGATGAAGAGGGAATTCGTGAGAATGCAAAAGCAGTAAGGGATGCATTTGCATGGAATCCTGGTTTTCGGGAGTATTTTGCAGTGAAGGCAAATCCAAACCCCGCATTAATCAAGATTCTGGGAGAATACGGCTGTGGCTGTGACTGTTCTTCTCTGACGGAGCTGATGCTCTCTGAGGCCATGGGATTTACCGGTGATAAAGTGATGTTTTCTTCGAACGTGACTCCGGCAGAGGAGTATGTTTATGCCCGGAAGATTGGCGGAATCATTAATCTGGACGATTTTACCCATATCGATTTTCTGGAAAAGACACTGGGATATATACCGGAGATTATAAGCTGCCGGTTTAATCCCGGCGGACTTTTTAAAATCAGCAATGATATTATGGACAATCCCGGAGACTCCAAGTACGGCATGACAACAGAACAGTTATTTGAAGCTTTTCAAATATTGAAAGCCAAAGGGGTGAAAGAATTCGGAGTTCACGCATTTCTTGCCTCAAACACCGTAACCAATGAATACTATCCCATGCTGGCAAAAGTACTTTTTGAACTTGCTGTAAAACTGCAAAAAGAGACGGGCTGCCATATTAAGTTTATCAATCTGTCAGGGGGAGTTGGCATTCCATACAGACCTGAGGACGAACCCAACGACATTCGTATAATCGGTGAGGGTGTTCATAAGGTATATGATGAAGTGCTGGTTCCGGCAGGAATGGGAGACCTGGATATATATACCGAGATGGGCCGCTTTATGATGGGACCATACGGCGCTCTGGTTACGAAGGCCATTCATGAAAAGCATATCTATAAAGAATATATCGGTTGTGATGCCTGTGCGGTGGATCTGATGAGACCCGCCATGTATGGAGCTTATCACCACGTTACAGTTATGGGGAAAGAAAATCAGCCGTGTGACCACATGTATGATCTGACCGGATCGCTATGCGAGAACAATGACAAGTTTGCTATTGACCGTATGCTTCCGAAAATTGACATAGGAGATTTCCTTTTTATCCACGATACGGGCGCTCATGGCTATTCCATGGGGTACAATTACAATGGCAAATTGAAATCTGCGGAAGTCCTTTTGAAGGAGGATGGCAATTTTGAACTTATAAGGCGTGCCGAAACTCCGGGAGATTACTTTGCCACTCTGGATGGAACACCCGAGTATAAAAAGATGTTCCGGGATGAATAATAAAATCATATGATAGAAATTCTGAATGGTTTACATGAAACAATTAATTTTGAGGATTCTCTTGGGCTGCGCTTGTATCATAATGTGGATTATGAGGATTATCCGGAGCACTGGCACACCGGAGTCGAAATCATTATGCCCTTAAGCTCGGAATATTGGGTTCTTGTGGGGGAAAACAGCTGTCACCTGGAAACAGGGGATATCGCACTGATAAATTCCGGCATCCTGCATGCTCTGAAAGCCCCACCTACAGGGGAACGTATTATCCTGCAGTTTGATGCAGCACTTCTTTATACATTAAAGGAGATGGAAACCCTGCTGTCTTTACTGCCGCCGCTGCTTCTGCTTCGAAAAACAGATAAAACAGAGTTGTATGAATTTGTTCATGACAGGATGAATCGGATCATCCATGAATATGACGAAAGAAAGACCTTCCGTGAGGCCAGCATTTATGCGATGATGATTGAGATTTTCGTAAAGCTTGGCAGGGAAGCTACCGCACAGGAGATGATAAAGGGTGACGAAGGTGTCAAAGGCCAGGTCGTAAAACAGAAAGAGTATCTGGAAGTGATCATGAATGCCTGTAATTATATCAATCGCCATTATCAGGAGAATCTGACATTGGAAGAAACAGCTAATATCAGCGGATTTTCCAAGTTTCATTTCACAAGAATCTTTAAACAATTTATGAATATGACTTTCTACGAATATTTGAATTCCAAGAGAGTGAAGCGTGCAGAGGAGCTTTTGTACTCTACGGAACTCAGCATTACAGATGTGGCTATGAATTCCGGATTTTCGTCCTTAAGTGCCTTTAACCGGACATTTAAATCTGTAAATGGATGCTCACCCAGTGGATTCAGAAATAAAGTGTTGCAGCATGTGCCTCCCCCAAAGGGTGGGGGCTCAAAGGGGCTGACGCATTAACTGGTATTGATCAGTTGATGCGCAGCCCCTTTCTGTATACCAAAGTATGATGTAAAGAAACGCAAAAAGTGCATAGAACAGGGCAAGAATCGTGCTGAATGAAAGTGAAAACAAAGCTATGATGGTATCAGGAATCAAAAGGGGGATAAATTTATGAGCAGAAGACTGAGCCTTCCCAGAATTTTGAGTGATGGATGTGTGCTACAGCAGGGAGAAAAGACGAGAATCTGGGGTTGGGGGCCAAAAGAGCAGGAGGTGACTGTCACGCTGTCCGGAAGGCGCCAGAGAGCAGTTGTGGGTTTAGATGCGTGTTTTGAAGTCATTTTTCAAAATCTGCCCTCCGGGGGTCCTTATACGCTGGAAGTGACATGCAAGATGGGGCAGGAAATCCGCAGATCACCGGTATATGTTGGCGAAGTTTTCGTATGCGCGGGGCAATCAAATATGGAACTGCCTATGCGCAGGGTGTGGGAGCGTTTTCCGGAAGAATTTTCAGGACAGGGAGCGCAAGACGTACACCTGTATAAGGTAATGGAACATTATGATTTCGCCAATCCACGAAAGAATCATCTAAAAGCGGAGTGGATGAGCTGCCAAAGAGAAAATCTGGAAGAAATTTCTGCGGTATCTTACTTTCTGGGAAAGTATCTTTATAAGAACAAGAATGTGCCCATAGGAATTATTAATTTGAGTCTGGGCGGGACTCCAATCGAAGCATGGATGAGCAGAGAAGGAATTTCAAAGTGGCCCGGATTGCTTGAAAACAGACGGAAACTTCAGGATGTGAAGGTTCAAAAGAATCTGGTGGAACAGTATGAAAGAGCTGAGAAAAGGTGGCAGACTGAGATCGAAATCCAGGAGAAAAAATCCTTGAATCAGGCTATTTCCTGGATGCCCATAACTTTTCCGGGCAGCCTCTCCGAGGCAGGACTGCCTGATTTCTGCGGCTGTATCCGGCTTAGAAAAACTTTTCGGATCTCTTCGAAGATGAAGGGCATCCAGGGTTTTCTGAGATTTGGCACCCTGACTGACAGTGACCGTATCTATCTTAATGATGTGCTGATCGGGGAGACGGGTTACTGTTATCCACCCAGGCGGTACAAAATTCCGGAAGGGCTGCTGATGGAGGGAGAAAATCAGATTATAATTCGACTGGTCTGCAGGAACGGAAAAGGGAGGATTACGCCCGGAAAGCCTTACGAGATTGTGACGAAACAAGGTCGGATTCGCCTGGATGGAGGTTGGGAATATGGGATAAGTGCGGTTACGAAACCAGGGCCGGAACAGAAGTTTGTCAACCGTGGACCCACCGGGCTCTTCCAGGGAATGACTGCTCCCTGTCTTCCTTACGTGGTACGGGGAGTTGTGTGGTATCAGGGAGAATCCAATGACAGGAATCCCGATGCTTATGAAGCATTGCTGAAGACCATGATTATGGATTGGAGAAGGGAGTGGATGCAGGAAACACTGCCTTTTGTAATCGTACAGCTCCCTGGCTGTGGTGTGGATATCGCGGCCGGGGATGCGTGGCCCCGAATCAGGGAAGCACAGCACAGGGCAGCGGAGCTGCCTGATACCGCTGTCACCTGTAATCTGGATTTAGGAGAGACAAATGACCTTCATCCTCTGGATAAAAAGACGATCGCTTATCGAGCCAGTCTGGCCATCCGGGGAATGATATATGGAGAAGACTTGAATTGGAAAGCACCTCAGGTACATGGATGGATACAGCAAGGGAACCAGATCATCCTACAGTTTAACACAGGAAGTCAAAAAGGGCTTGAGACCGTGGATGGAAAAAATCCCGGGGAATTTGAACTGGCAGGTGTGGATCAGAAATTTCATCAGGCTTATGCAGCAGTCCGGGGAAATGAGGTACGGATTACCTGCCCGGAGGTAAACGAACCATGCAGGGTACGGTATGCCTGGTCTGCTGCACCGTGCAGAGGATTACTATGTGATAAAAGCGGGCTTAGTGCAGGTCCGTTTACCTTGCAGTTAAGATAGATTTAACCTGAATTGACAGAAAGGAGCCTATGGCATGCAGCTATTTAATGACGGCTGGGAATTCAGTAAACAGCCACTTCACACAGATCTGGAAGTAATTAATCAAAGAAGGGAGGCATTTCTCCCTGTAGGGCTACCACATGACTGGCTGATTTATGACACGGAGCATTTTTATGAAGATGGGACAGGCTGGTACCGAAAGACTTTTTACTGGAAGCCAGAGGAAAATCAGCGGGTATTTCTGAGGTTTGACGGAATCTACATGGATAGTACCGTCTATGTGAATGACAGAAAGGCCGGTGAGTGGAAGTATGGTTATTCAGCATTTGAAATCGAAATGACATCCTGTCTGAAAGAAGGAGAGAATGAAATTAAAGTTTCAGTGGACTATCAGAATCCCAACAGCCGTTGGTATCCGGGGGCCGGTATCTACAGGGACGTATGGATTAAAACAGTGCATCAGTGTCATCTTGTGTCTGATGGAATATACTTCCATGCACAAGAAATTGGGCAAAACAGATGGAAAGTATCGATAGAGACAGAAGTGGAGGGAACCGATTGCCAGCTTATTTATGAAATTGCCCAAGCGGACACTGATGAGTGGAGGATACTCTCGGGAAAGGAGACGGCGGAAAGGGTATGTCTGCAGGAAAATGATTCTGTAAGGTTTTTGTTCGAAACCATAATCGACCATCCAAAGGTCTGGGATGTCGGGCATCCGGATTGCTACAGGCTTAAGGTGAGTTTAGAGTATCATAATCGCATCCTTCAGACAGAGGAACTGACGATAGGGTTCAGGACCATCCATTTTTCACCGGAACAGGGATTTTTACTGAACGGAAGAAAGTTAAAACTGAATGGTGTATGCGAGCATCATGATTTGGGCTGTCTGGGTGCTGCCTATCATCCCCAGGCTATGAGAAGAAAATTCCGAATACTCCGTGACATGGGGGTCAATGCGGTACGTTTATCCCATAACATGCCTTCCCGGGATGTCATGGAGCTGGCAGATGAGATGGGAATTCTGATTGTATCGGAGGCTTTTGATATGTGGGAGTCTTCCAAAAACACCTATGATTATGCTCGCTTTTTCACCAGGTGGTATGCAAAAGATGTGGCAAGCTGGATACGCAGGGACCGGAATCATCCCAGTTTGATTATGTGGAGTATCGGGAATGAAATCTATGATACACATGTAAGCGAAAGGGGCTGTGCGTGGACCAGGATATTAACAGATGAGGTAAAAAAGTATGATTCCCGGGGAAATGGAGCAGTTACCATAGGGTCGAACTACATGCCCTGGGAGAATGCCCGGAAGTGCGCGGACATAGTAAAGCTTGCAGGATATAATTATGGAGATAAGTACTATGAGCTTCATCATCAGGAGCATCCGGACTGGATTATATATGGGAGCGAGACAGGCTCCACGGTTCAAAGCAGGGGTATCTATCATTTTCCTTATCAGCAGTCCGTATTGGCGGATGTGGATGAGCAGTGCTCTGCGCTTGGAAATTCCACTACAAGCTGGGGAGCAAGGTCGACAGAGGCCTGCATTATAGCGGAACGCGATCATCCGTTTTCCTGCGGTCAGTTCGTGTGGACCGGATTTGACTATATTGGAGAACCAACTCCATATCATACCAGAAATTCTTACTTTGGACAGGCAGACACGGCAGGCTTTCCGAAAGATTCTTATTACATTTTCCAGGCGGAATGGACGGATTACAGGAAGAATCCCATGGTTCATATCTTTCCGTACTGGGATTTCAATGAAGAACAGCTTATTGATATCAGAGTATGTTCCAATGCCCCAGTGGTGGAGTTGTTTCTTAATGGAAAAAGCCAGGGTTCCTGTTTCATCGACCATAAAAGGGGAGAGCAGCTGGTGGGGCACTGGCAGCTGCCTTACGCAAAAGGGGAAATCAAAGCGATTGCCTGTGATGAGGATGGCACGGTGGTGGCCCGGGAGGTACGTCACTCCTTTGGCGAGGCGGCGCGTATCTGCCTGGATACAGACATAAGTCACCTGAAAGCCGATGGTCAAGAGCTGCTGTTTCTGGAGATTTCCATGAGAGATAAAGAGGGATACCAGGTGGAGAATGCAAATAACCGGATTCATATCCGGGTGGAAGGAGCTGGAAGCCTGGTGGGCATGGATAATGGTGACAGTACCGAATCAGACGGGTATAAATCTTACAGCAGAAAGCTCTTTAGCGGAAAGCTTCTGGCAGTATGTAAAGCAGATACTGTCCCGGGTGAGTTGAAAATTACCGTGGAATCTCCTGGATTACCCAGTGCTTATCTGCATGTACCGGTCATAGCAGGCAAAGCTACGAAAGGGAGCAGTCCGCTGGCATACCTGGCAGGCCCTGATATCGGGGAAGAGAATCAGGAAATTCCTGTGAGAAATATACGCCTTTTAAGCAGTAACGGGATACATCTTTATGAAGGTAATAAATCTACGGAAGTAACTGCGGCCATCTGCCCTGAAAATGCCACGGACAGGGAACTGGTCTGGGGTGTAGTGGACGATGCCGGAATTCCATCCAAAATTGCTTCTGTGGAAGCGCATGGAGGGAATGCAAAAGTGACCGCAAAAAGTGACGGACAGTTTCGCCTGCGCTGCATGTCACGTTGTGGCACAGACAAAATCCGGATCATTTCACAGTTGGAGTTTGTCATCACAGGCCTGGGAAAAGCCTTTCATAATCCTTATGAGTTTGTAACGGGGGGACTTTATGATTATAGTAAAGGGGAAATCGGAAATGGTAATGACCATGGTGTCGCCACAGCCAGAGATGGTGAAAGCCAGGTGGGTTTTCATGATATTGATTTCGGTTCCTATGGGTCGGACGAAATTATCCTGCCGATTTTCGCACTCACGGACGAACCATACAAAATAAAGATTTATGAAGGGATGCCGGGAGAACCGGAAGCTTCTTTGATAGGTGATTGTATGTATCAGAAGCCTTCTGTCTGGAATGTATATCAGGAAGAAACATACCATCTGAAAAAACGTCTGAGTGGTGTTACCAGCCTGTGCTTTGTTGTTGAAAAGAAGATTCACCTGAAAGGATTCCGGTTCATGAAAATCACCCGCGCATGGCAGAAGCTGCCCGCTTCCGAATGCGATCATATTTACGGGGACAGCTATTTCCGGGAAAAAGACAGGATAAAAAAGATTGGGAACAATGTTACCATAGAATTTGAACAGATGGACTTTGGCAGGGAAGGTACAGGCAGTATCACTATATGTGGCAGTACCCTTCTGGAAGTGAATACAATTATTGTAAGATTTGTATCAGAGGGTGCAGAGGAACGGCAGATGCTGCAATTCAGGCATGGTCATACAGAACAGACCTTTCCGCTAAAACGGGTATATGGGGTAAAGACGGTAAGCTTTGTATTCCTGCCAGGCAGTAGCTTTGACTTTTCCTGGTTAAAATTTCAAAAATAGAACATTGCAAAATGTGTGAAAAGAAAAGTCGAAATAGTTAAAGGAAAATACTTGTTATAAATATAATGCATAAAAATACCAGAATAAAATTATGCATAATAGCCAAATAACACAAACAATAAAAAGAATACATCGCAATATCTGCATAGGCATTGGCAATATATGCGAAGCACAGGAGCAAAAACTGACATATAATTTAATCAAGTACAAAACAATTTCTATTGCAGTTTCATGAAATTGTAGAAGGGCGGAGCATATGAGTTACGAAAATGCATGGTTGTCCTACCATAAGAGAAAAGGTGTGGAGACCGGAGGCGGTGTTATGGGTCTGTTCTCAAATACCCATGGCAGTGTTGCTGAAACAGCAGTGGCAGAGCTGACGCTGGCATTTGAAGAAATACTGGAAATGCAGATAGAGAAAATCAATCAGCCGGAGAATGCAGGGATTTGTCTGATTTCAGATGAAACCAAAGGATTGGGTGAAGAAGGGTATGAGCTGGAGGAGCACGAAGGCAAGATATCCATAACCTCAGGCGGTGAGAAAGGCCTTTTATATGGATGCTTTGCTTTTATACGTGAGATGCAGTGCGGTAAAAGCCTCAGGGGAAGAAAACTTCGGAAGGTACCTGTTGCACCACTTAGAATGCTGAATCACTGGGATAATATGGATGGCTCTATCGAACGCGGATATGCGGGTGAGTCCTTCTTCTTCCGGGAGCAGAAGGTTCTTGTGAATAACAGGACAAGAGCGTATGCCAGACTGGCAGCCTCGGTAGGAATTAATGCTGTTGTAATTAATAATGTCAATGTTAAGGGCAATGCCACGAAGCTCATCGATTGCCAATATGAAAAAGAAATCCGTCAGATGACAGAACTTTTTTCCACATATGGAATAAAGCTTTATCTGAGCCTGAACTTTGCGGCTCCTATAGAGTTGGGAAATCTGGAAAGTGCAGACCCCTGCGACGGGGCAGTGAAGCAGTGGTGGAAAGAGAAGATGGCAGTACTTTATAGCCGGATCCCCCAATTGGGAGGATTTTTGGTAAAAGCTGATTCAGAAGGGCGGCCAGGTCCCTTTACCTATGGAAGAAGCCATGCTGACGGTGCAAATATGCTTGCCGAAGCGGTGAAACCTTATGGAGGCAGGATTATCTGGAGATGTTTTGTATACAACTGTCAGCAGGACTGGAGAGACAAAAAGACAGACCGCGCCAGGTCCGGTTATGATAATTTCATGCCCCTTGACGGACAGTTCCGGGAGAATGTCATGCTTCAGATCAAGAATGGTCCCATGGATTTCCAGGTACGTGAACCTGTGTCTCCTCTATTTGGGGGGCTGGAGCATACGAATCAGATGCTTGAGGTCCAGATTGCACAGGAGTATACCGGGCAGCAGAGACATGTATGTTATCTGATTCCGATGTTCCGGGAAATTCTGAATTTCCATACCCACTGTGTTCCCGAAGCGGATACGGTTCGGGACATTATAACAGGTAGGACCTTTGGACAGAAAAACTGTGGAATCGCAGCGGTGGCCAATACCGGGGATGATGACAACTGGACAGGACATGATCTGGCGGCCGCCAATCTGTATGGGTTTGGCCGGCTGAGCTTTGAGATGGATCTGACGGCCGAAGAGATAGCTGAAGAGTGGATTGGATGTACATTTGGGAATGCCCCGGAGATCCATCAGAAAATATTGAGCATCCTGATGATGTCTTGGCCTGCGTATGAAAAGTACACCGCACCTCTGGGAATCGGATGGATGGTAAATCCAAACCATCACTACGGGCCTAATGTGGATGGGTACGAATACGACCGCTGGGGAACCTATCATAGAGCTGATCATAAGGGAATCGGTGTGGAAAGAGGGAGTGGCGGTACCGGATATGCCCGGCAGTACCGGGAACCAAATGCTTCTGTCTACGATAACATAGAAAGCTGTCCCGAGGAGCTGTTGCTGTTTTTCCATTACGTTCCTTATGATTATGTACTTAAATCCGGAAAAACGTTGATTCAGCATATCTACGATACACATTTTGAAGGCGTTCAGGATGTGGACAAGATAGCGGAGATGTGGGATGGGCTGGAAGGCAGGATTCCGCAGAAGGTGTTTGAAAGGGTGAAGAGCCGTCTGGAGCATCAGAAAAATCATTCAAAGGAATGGCGTGATCAGATAAATACATATTTTTACAGGAAGTCCATGATACCGGATGAGAAAAAAAGAAGGATTTATTAATGTTTACAATGAAAGGAATGTGGTGATTACATGGCAAAAGAAAAAGCAAAACAAAAGCCTGTGGGAGCAAAAACCTCACTCTTACATCATGTGAAGAAGGAGTGGAAATTGTATTCCTTCCTGGTACTTCCGATTCTCTATTACGTGGTCTTCAAATATGTGCCGGTACTTGGCAATATCATTGCCTTCCGCAAATACAAGGGAGGATCCAACATTCTGGGGGAAGAATGGGTGGGATTCAGATATTTCAGACAGTTTTTAACGGATCCCAGTTTCTGGAAGGCGTTCGGCAACACCCTGCGTCTGAGTATCGGATATCTGCTGGTTCGTTTTCCGGCAACACTTATCTTTGCACTTCTGATTAATGAAATCAGAAAAACCGCATGGAAGAGAACCGTTCAGACAGTCTCTTATCTCCCGCATTTTATCTCACTGGTGGTCGTATGTGGTATGGTAAAGGAATTACTGGCGGGCAATGGGCCGGTGAATGCATTGCTGCAGGCTTTGGGAATGGAGAAGATTGCGTTTATGTCAGAACCCGGATGGTTCGATGCAGTCTATATTATATCAGGTGTATGGCAGGCCCTGGGCTGGGGAACAATTCTGTATCTGACAGCCATGACCAATATCAATACGGAGCTGTATGAGGCATCGGCAATCGATGGGGCAGGAAGATTCAAGCAGGCAATTCATGTAACGATTCCCGGTATTCTTCCTACAATCATGACCCTGTTGATTATGGATATCGGGGGTATTGTAACCTCCAATAATATGCAGAAGATTTTGCTTTTGTACAATCCGCTGACTCAGGAGCGTGCGGATATTATCGGAACACTGGTTTACCGTATGGGTATTTCCGGAGGAAACTTCAGTTATGCATCTGCGGTCGGGCTTTTTGAGGCCGTTATAGGTCTGATTCTGGTGACAAGTGCAAACTTCCTGTCCAGAAAATTAACAGAAACATCCTTGTGGTAGAAAGGGCAGGTGTGAAGTATGAATATTAAACAATCAAAAGGCTATCAGGTATTCCGGATTTTCAACACAGTTATTATGATATTCGTCATTTTCGTTACACTGTATCCGTTTATATATCTGGTTGCACAGTCTTTCAGTAATGATGCAGCAGTAGGCGCAGGAAAGGTCACATTCTTCCCAATTGATTTTACGCTGGAGACTTATAAATACATATTGACCAAGGATGATTCCTTCTTCCGCTTCTATGGGAATACGATACTTTATTCCGTAGTGGGCACCTTTATCTCGGTTGCAGGCACGGCTTTACTGGCATATCCGCTTTCAAAGCCGAAGCTGAGACTGAATAAATTCTTTACTCCTTTTGTGGTATTTACGATGTATTTTACCGGAGGAATGATTCCAAACTATATATTGATTACCCAGTGGCTGGGTATGGGGGATACCATCTGGGCAATCATACTTCCGGGTGCTATCAGTACCTTTAACCTTTTGCTGATGAAATCCTTTTTTACCGGACTCCCTGATGAACTTGAGGAGGCAGCGTCAATCGATGGAATGGGTGTATATGGAATATTTGCCAGGATTATACTTCCGCTTTCAAAGCCGATACTGGCGACCATGACATTGTTTTATCTGGTTGGCATGTGGAACGAATGGTTCGGACCATTCCTGTATCTGAATACCAGAGACAAGTGGCCGATTGCCCTTTGGGTAAGACAGCTTGTAGAGGGAGCCAATAACGTGGATGTCAGCTCCACGGCAGAAGCCAGCAGCGTGCAGGCTACATTAAAATCCGCAACTATGGTACTGACCTCTCTTCCGATCATGTGCGTCTATCCGTTTGTCCAGAAATATTTTGTGCAGGGGATGACAATTGGTGCAGTAAAAGGATAGCGGAGGCAGACCAGAGTGATAGATATTAAAAATTTAAAGAAAGAGGAGGAAAGGAAATGAAGAGAAAAATTGCAGCACTTACGCTTTCCCTGGTTATGGCAGGCTCCCTTGCCGCATGTGGAGGTTCTGATTCAAAATCCGGAAGTGAGCCGGCTTTGTCTTCTTCAGAGGCAGAGAAGGACCTGGATTATGAATATGGAGAAGATACCACCTTCCATTCTGAGGAACCGGTAACCTATTCCATGATGTTTTCCGATCATGAAAATTATCCTTTAAAAAAGGATTGGAGACTTTGGAGCTATATTAAGGAAAAGGCCAATGTCGATTTCGATCTGACTACAGTAGCCAGAACTGACTACAATGATAAGGTAACAGCAGCCGTAAACAGCGGAAGTGCACCCTATATCATACCGAAAATCTATGATTCAAAAGCCTTCGAAGACAGCGGACAGGTTGTGGCAGTCAGTGACTGGGTACAGTATATGCCAAACTTCCAGAAACAGGTAAAAGAGTGGGGCATGGAGGATGAACTAAAACAGACTTATGCTTCGGATGGTAAGTATTACCGTCTTCCGGGTATGTGGGAGGATGTGGCAGGCGGCTACTCCTTTATTATCCGCAAGGATGTATTTGAAGCAGCAGGTGTTGATTTAAATAAAGAAGCCACCTGGACCTGGGAGGATTTCTATGACGCCTTGAAAAAGGTTCAGGATTACACGGGCAGGGAAAATGTGTGGTCTGATCAGTATCAGTTCGGCTGTGCGATGAATATTGCAGCCAATGTTTATGGCGTAAAGGCCGGTAATTCCACCGACGGCGGTGACTGGGGACTGCAGGATGGAATGAAGTTTGATTTTGATAAGGACGAATTCTACTTTGCAGACACAACAGAGGACTACAAAGACTTCCTTTCTTACTTTAACAAATTATACAGCGAAGGAATTATAGATCCCGAGACGTTTACACAGGACAGCCAGCAGGCTCAGGCAAAATTTTTCCGCGGGGATTCCTATGTGCTCTCCGCAAACTATCAGCTGCTGTCTGATATCATTTCCGGTAATAAGATGCAGGTAGAGAATGCAGACCTGTACTTCCTGACAACTCCTTCAGGACCGAAGGGAAATCTGAAGGTTTCGAGTGCAGTAGGACGTCTTGAGAATGGGATTATGATCAGCAAGAGTGCTCTTGAAGACCTGGGAGAGAAGGACTTCATTAAAATGCTTCGCTTTATTGACTGGCTCTGGTATTCGGATGAAGGTCATGAACTGTCTCAGTGGGGTGTCGAGGGTGAGACCTATACAAAAGATGCAGACGGGAATATTACCCTGAACTCTGACATCTATTACAATGGATTTAATCCAGGCGCTGCTAAACAGTTGAACGTGGACTATGGCTTTGGCGGCGGGGTCTTTGCCTACGGCGGCAAAAAGCAGATACAGCTTTCCAAATTTACCGAGGGTGAAAAGGAGTGGAATGAAAGAATCAATGCCAATAAAGAGAATCAGAAGCTTCAGCCTCCGGTGCTTTCCGATGAAGAGCAGAAAGAGGAACTGAATCTGATCAAGGTACCGCTTATGGACTATGTAAATATATCAGCGCTGGAATTTATAACCGGAAAGAAAAGCCTTGATACAGACTGGGATGCCTATGTAAAAGAGTGCGAATCCAAAGGAAGCACTAAATATGCAGAGAAAGTAAATGAGATATATAAAGACACAAAGGATCTTCTTAAGTAATCGGGAGTACGAAGTGCGTAGCAATCTGCGGATATCATAGGGGCAAAAGGTCATGCGTTTCATGCCTGCATGGAAAAGCATGACCTTTTGGTGCCTGATTTATGGCAGGTCCGTATCCTTTTCATAAAAGGCTTTAAACTCCCGGGGAGAAATACCATAGATGGCCTTGAAATTCCGGAAGAAGGAGGAATAATCGGAGAATCCGCAGCGCTGATACAGGCTGCCCAGGGGTTCGCCCTCCCAGATTAACTCACAGGCCTTTATGATTCTCTTATGATTGATGAAGTCATGTACGGTCATCCCTGTCAGTTCCTTGAAGATACGGACAAAATGGTATTTGCTTAAGTGCGCCTGTTCCGCCAGCATGTCCAGCGTTATAGGCTGTTCAATGTGCCCGTTGATATAATCTGTCAGCGTCCGGATCATAGGATTGTTGGAGGTGTTTTCTGTGGCAAATGAAAATTCCGGATGGCGGCACAGTTGGTTTAAAGAGACAAAAAACAGGGTGAGATAAGCATTTTCCAACAGACGCAGTTCCCCGCCGGAGGTTTTATCATCGCTCTCCAGATAGAGAAGCTTCGTAAGGTATTTATTCAGATGCTCCCGGTGATGCGCAGGAAAATGCCAGGCTGGGGTTTTATTCTGGGTAAAGCAGTAAGCAAGATCCACATCCGGGCCTGCAAGCTGCTCCAGGTAACTTTTTGATATCCACATCAGAAGCCTGCGGCAGTTGTCATGCTGCTTTTCCACGTATTGGTAATGGTGGAACTGGTTTCTGTTAATCAGAATAAAATCACCGGGCTTCAGACGGTAGGTGATATTGTTCAGCAGTATCGCATATTCCCCCTGGGTAATATGCATGATTTCATAGAAATTATGAAAGTGCATTTCCATGGCACCGCTGGGGACACCTGACTTTTCATATATTTCAAAGTTTTCTCTTAACATATATTGGCGCGCATCATCTGCCGCCATAGTTGTAACTCGCTTTTTAGCCATATGATCGTTTCCTTGGTTTCAATTATAGTTCCCAACCTAGAATACAGCAATTTTTGCAATAAATCAAGCAAAAAATGATATTAAAATGCAAAAATAATCGTGTATACTAATTAGTAACGATAGATAACAATGTATATCAAAAGGGAGGAATAAATTATGCAGATGACAATGCGCTGGTATGGCAGTAAATATGATACGGTAACGCTGGAACAGATCCGCCAGATTCCCGGTGTCACCGGAATCATCACAACCTTGTATGAAAAGATGCCTGGTGAACGATGGACCTATGATGAAATTATGGATTTGAAAAAAGAAGTGGAGGATTCTGGTCTGTCGCTGGCCGGCATTGAGAGCGTGAATATTCATGATGCAATTAAGATTGGGACACCGGACAGGGAAGCGTATATTGAAACGTATATTGAAACACTGGAGAATCTGGGAAAAGCGGGCATTCATCTCGTATGTTACAACTTTATGCCTGTCTTTGACTGGACCCGTACCGAGTTGGCCAGAAAGCGTCCGGATAGTTCTACGGTACTTGCCTATACGCAGGAGGCTGTGGATAGAATCAAGCCGGAGGAGATGTTTGAATCTATCAAAGCGGATTCTAACGGTATTATGCTGCCCGGGTGGGAGCCGGAGCGTATGACAAAAATCAGAGAACTGTTTGAACTGTACAAGGATGTGGATGACGAAAAGCTTTTTGCCAATCTGAAGTATTTTCTGGAGCGTGTGATGCCTGTATGTGATACATATGACATTCATATGGCAATCCATCCGGATGACCCTGCCTGGAGCGTATTTGGACTGCCCCGTATCATCATAAACAAAACAAATATTCTGCGTCTGATGGATATGGTAGACAATCCGCATAACGGAGTGACCTTTTGCTCCGGCTCCTATGGAACCAATCTGCAGAATGATCTGCCGGATATGATCCGTTCACTGAAGGGAAGAATCCATTTTGCCCATGTGCGTAACCTGAAATTTAACTCAAAAAATGATTTCGAGGAAGCAGCACACCTTTCTTCCGACGGTTCTTTTGATATGTATGAGATTATGAAAGCTTTATACGAGATAGGATTCGAAGGTCCGATTCGTCCTGATCATGGAAGGATGATCTGGGGGGAGAAGGCTATGCCGGGGTATGGACTTTATGACCGTGCTTTGGGAGCCACATATCTTAATGGTTTATGGGAAGCAATCGACAAAAATGCAAGGAGGGGCTAAAGATGCGTCTGGATGATGAAGGATTGAAGAGCAGAGCATGGGAAGACGCCGGTTATCAGGTGCCCACATTTGACAGGGCGGCAGTGACGGAGAAGACGAAGGCAGAACCGAAGTGGCTGCATTTCGGAGCCGGAAATATTTTTCGTGCTTTCCAGGCCAATCTGGTACAGAAGCTTCTGAATCAGGGAATCTGTGATACAGGACTGGTAGTTGCGGAAGGTTTCGACTACGATATCATAAAGATGGTAAATATCCCCCATGACAATTTGAGCATTCTTGTAACCCTGAAGGCGGATCATACGCTGGAGAAGCACGTAATTGGCAGTATCGTGGAATCCATAACATTAGACAGTGAAAATGAGCCTGAGTTTCGCAGAATAAATGAAATCTTCGTGAAGCCTTCGCTTCAGATGGCGAGTTTTACGATTACCGAGAAAGGATATCAGCTTGTGGATGCCTCTGGAAACTATCAGTGCGCTGTTGACCTGGACATGAAGAACGGACCGGAAAGACCGGTCAGCTATATAGGCAAGATTACTTCTTTGCTCTATGCACGTTATCAGGCAGGAAAGCTGCCGATTGCCATGGTCAGCATGGACAACTGTTCCCATAATGGGGGGAAGCTGCAGGCCGCGGTTATGGAGTTTGCAGAGGCATGGACGAAGGCAGGCCTGACGGAACCCGGCTTTCCGGAATACCTGAAGGATGAAGGCTGTGTCAGCTTTCCGTGGACAATGATTGATAAAATCACCCCCCGTCCGGACCAGAGAGTAGAAACCATTCTGGAAGCAGATGGCATAGAAGATGTAAAGCCAATCATTACGGGTAAGAAAACCTATGTGGCACCATTTGTCAACGCCGAAGAGTGTGAGTATCTGGTTGTGGAAGATAAGTTTCCCGGCGGCCGCATGCCTCTGGAAAAGGCCGGCGTAATCTTTACTGACAGAGGAACCGTTGAAAAGGTAGAGCGTATGAAGGTGTGTACCTGCCTGAATCCGCTGCACACGGCACTTGCAGTCTATGGATGTCTGTTGGGATATCAATTAATTTCTGAGGAAATGAAGAATCCCGTCTTAAAAAAGCTGGTGGAAAGAATCGGATACCAGGAGGGGCTTCCGGTCGTTACGGATCCTGGTATTCTGAATCCCCGGAAATTTATTGACGAGGTTGTGAACTTAAGAATTCCGAATCCATTCATGCCGGACACTCCGCAGCGGATCGCTACGGACACTTCGCAGAAGCTGGCCATCCGTTTTGGAGAAACAATCAAGGCCTATCTGGAAGATGAAAAACTTGCAGTGGAAGATTTGAAGATGATTCCACTTGTATATGCCGGGTGGTTCCGCTATCTGATGGGAGTAGATGACAACGGAGAGGAGTTTGAACTAAGCCCGGACCCGATGCTTTCTTCCATCTGCCCCGCTCTGGCATCCCTCAGATTAGGCGAAGTAGGGGATGCAGAAAAGGTTTTGAAACCATTCATGCAAAATCCGGCACTATTCGGTGTGGATTTGTACGAGGCGGGCCTTGCAGAGCTGGTTCTGGGATACTATAAAGAACTTGCCGCCGGTACCGGTGCTGTGGCAGCAACACTGGAGAAATATGTAATGCAGTAAACTTAAGGTGAGCATGTCTTTGAGGGATGCTCACCTGTTTTTCCGGAGGAAGGGAAGGTTTATACCAAAGTATGCGAGGAAAGCTGCCGGTGGCAGGTTTTCTGTACGGATGTGGAAACTTCCTCCCCGGCATCAAAAAACTTCTTGCTATTTTTTAGCAAAGGCGATATAATAGAATGCATGCAGATATAGTTCATCGGTAGAACGCTAGCTTCCCAAGCTGGAGAGACGGGTTCGACCCCCGCTATCTGCTTTTTTAAGGTTTTCATAAATGATATAAGTCAGGGTATATCCTTTAAAAGAGGATGTACTCTGTTTTTGCGTAATATAAGGATAATATTTCAGCCGGTTTATTCGCCATTGTTTTCCAGCCATAAAAGGTGTATCATTTGGTTAGTATTTGTGAGGAGGGAAATTACAGAATGAAAAAAGGAATTAATATAACACGATGGGTTATGGGTATATTATTTATACTTGCCGGATTAACTGATTTTGGTAATGCCGAAGGAAGATTATCCGGATTTTTTATGCTGTTGTTTGGCATATCACTGCTGCCTGTGGTTACGGCGCAATTAAAAAGATTTCATTTAGATAAAAAGTTAAATCGTTTTATCACAATTGCTGTACCTGTATTACTGATTTCAATCAGTGCATATGCGGCGGCGCCGGCTGACAGTCAGCCGGCGGAAACTGCCCGGGAATCAGTTAAAGCGGATCAGGCGAATGCGAAGAAAACACCCCTGCCAACGCCAACTGTTACGGAGACGCCGACACCTGAACCGACACCGGAGTCCGAACAGATGTCGGTTCATTTCATAGATGTCGGACAGGCAGACAGTATTTTTATAGACACGCCATCTGCGGACATGCTCATTGATGCGGGAGAAAATGAAGATGGTGCGGCGGTTGTAGCCTATTTACAGCAGCAGGGTGTAACCAGACTTGATTATGTGATAGGCAGCCACCCACATGAAGACCATATCGGGGGTATGGATGACGTAATCCATAACTTTGAAATCGGTACGGTCATCCTGCCTGGAAAGACACACACATCACAGACTTACATGGATGTACTGCAGGCGATTCAGGATAAAGGGCTGGGTATCACGCAGGCAGTTACAGGGAATACATATGCTTTAGGAACAGCGGAATTTACAATTCTTGCACCCAATGCAGATGCCGACTATGGCGACGAACTGAATAACTGGTCGGTGGGTATCAGGCTCGTCAATGGGAAGAACAGTTTTGTATTTACCGGTGATGCTGAAGCACGGACGGAAAAGGATATTTTAAATACGGGTATTAATCTGAAAGCAGATGTATTCAAAGCCGGGCATCATGGCAGCGAAACATCCAATTCAGAAGCCTTGCTTGAAGCAATCAATCCGGACTATGCCGTTATAAGCTGTGGGAAAGGAAACCAATATGGGCATCCGGATCTCTCTGTTTTGGCGTTATTCCAGGCGCATGGGATACAGATATTCCGAATGGACGAACAGGGCACTGTTATTGCCGAAAGCGACGGGGCGGATATTATGTGGAGTACCGCACCAAGTACATCCATGACTCCCGGGGAAAAGCCTGTTGAAGCAGCGGCAGAAGCTGCTCCACAACCGGATGTTCAGCGTGTAGTGGAATCTACGCCTGAATCCACTCCTGAGCCGACAGAGCAGCCACAGCAGACGCAGGGAGAGATGGTCTGGATATCAGAGACCGGAAGTAAATATCACAGTATACCGGATTGTGGACGAATGAATCCGGACAATGCTTATCAAATGTCCCTGGCCGATGCAGAAGCACAGGGGTATGGACGCTGTAAGAAGTGTTGGTAGTGTAATGAAATCAAGGCAGTCATTCTGGCTTTATTTAAAGTGGAGTGGCTGCCTTTTTCTGATATTATCTATTTCATATTCTTAAATTTCCTACACATACGCTCTTGAATAAGTTGTTATTTTCAGCAGTTCCGAATGGAGTTTTTTAAGTGATTTGCAACTGTCAAAGACTTGTGTTTCTATTTTCTAAATAAAGAAAATTCAATGCCGTAAATTGCCTCTCATACAAAAACAATAACAATTACTTCTTTTAAAATTCAAGCAAAATTATTAGAATCAGTATAGTATTGAATAGAATATAGATTTCTTATATTTATTAAAAAATAATAATTTTGAGAAGGGAGATTTAGAAATGAAAAGAAAAATACGTTCATTTATTAGCTGGGTAATGACAGTATTAATGATTTTCAGCAGCATGCCTGCGAGCATTGCCTTTGCTGAAAATACGGGAACAGACAAAACATCTGCCCTCACGAATGTCAAGGCTGTTGTCAGCCAGAATGGGACGGAAATTGCCGATAATGGTTCAATATCCGCCAAAGACAATGTTTCAGCAGTGGTGTCATTTAAAATACCTATAGGAAACAATGAAGCTTCTCCGAATATCCAGGTAAAAAATGGGGATACTGCATCTTTTCATGTGGCTAAGGGATTTAATCTGGTTGGAGAAAAGAGTACAAACCTGTTTACAAAAGAAGGAAAAACAATCGGAAATATCCAGTTTACTAAAAATGACAGTTCAGGTGAGATTACCGCAAGTATAACATTTAACTGGGATGATAAGGCATTTGACCAGTCAAACGATGACATAGCTGCCGAGTTTCATCTGAATCTGGCATATAATACGGATGGTGAAAATGGGGTCTCCGGGGACCACAATGTATCAATTCTTAATAAGAATTATATTGTAAGTATGTCTGCACAAAAAACTGACGAAAGCAAAGCACAGAATTCTGAGTCTACAGTTAATACTGATGAAAAACAGTCAATAAAACGCAGTGTTTTTGCAGCGGGAAAAGATGTAACAAATTTGCTTGCATCTCTATTAACATCTGTAAAGCAGAACGGAAAAGAAATAGAAGATGATGGGGTAATCCTGGATGATCAGCCAGTAGAGCTTTCTGCTTCCTTTGATGTTCCTGTTCTGGGAGACGGAGGAGATGACGGAACATATATTGAGAAAGGGGATTACGCATTAATACCCTTAAGTAATTCGATCAAGGTTCCTGATTCATCAGAAGCAATTCCTCTGAAGACAGCGGATGGTGTTATTGTTGGACATGTAACCTTTATAGATGTTGATGGAGTGGTGACAGCGCGAGTTGACTTTGACGGAAACGATGAAGTCTTTAACGGCGAGAAGGCGGAGGTAAACGTTTCCTTTAAAGCAACCTTTGATTTGAAAGAAGAGGGCGGGACTTCTGGTTCAGGAGACAAGATTATTGAAATCTTCGACCGTGAATTCAATCTTGAGAAGCCAGTGATTGAAACAGAATATTTCATGAGTAAATCCGGTGAAGTAAATCTTGCTGATAAAACTGTGGAATGGACAGTAAAGGCTTCCGGGAAACAAGGAGCAAATTTTGTAGATATTGCTGGATATGAGCTAAAAGATAACTTAAAGGATGTCGGCGAATATGTACCAGGCTCATTTATTGTCAATGATACAAGCGTCGATGATCCTGATGTAACAGATAATAATTTAAGCTATACGTTTCCGGAGAATTCAAAAGGCGAACAGATTGTTAAATTCAAAACAACCATTTCGGATGAGAAATATTATGCAAGCGGTTCACAACGGATTGGAAACAAAGCTGAGCTTTATAATGAAGACAACTATGTTACTGAGGGTAATGGATCCATTTCATTCACACCACAGTGGATTGATAAAAAAGGAAAGAGTGATCAGGACGGCAGCAGTGGAGTCTATAATCCAAAGGATCGTACGATTACATGGACTATCACGGCTAATGATATGGAAGCTACATTAAAAAATCCAGTGCTGACAGATGTGCTACCAGAAGGATTGACACTGAAACAGGCAACAGTACAGTATTGGAATGAAAATGCCTGGAATGAGGCAATAGACATTCAACCAGACGAGAATGGCGTGTATGAAATCGGAAACACAACATCTGGAAGCGACCGAGTCCTGAATACGAAGGTTCTGCTGACAATTGTAACGAAAGTTCCAGATGAAGATTACACAGCAGGTGTGACAAACTATAAAAATAAAGCTTCTATTGCATGGGACAATCATGGAGAAATAGGCACTGGTAATGTCAACGTAGGAATTGGATACAATGCAATCAGTAAGAGCGGTCAAATTTCGGACAAAGATAATCAGACCATTCAATGGACAGTTAATGTTGATCCGAAAGGCCAGACCATACCGGATACTACTGTCTATGATTTATTGCTATATGGAAAGGAAGGCAGTTCTAAAGTAACAGATTTGTCTGTTGATAACATTAGTGCTGATGTCATCAAAGGTCTGACGCCCCAATTCAATCAGAGGTATAAAGATAGTTCTTTCTCAGGAGAAGGGCTTAATTTAGAAGTACTTCCTGTTATGAAAGACGGAGAACGTGTGGGTGACCTGCTAGTCGTTACCGGGTTTACAAGCGAGAAAGCTACTTTTGATTTTGAATCTGTTGTCACAAACCCGGATATTTTTGTATCAAATACATGGAAAGATGTTAAGAATACAGCTTCCCTTTATAGCAAAGATACGAAATTAAACAAAGCTGATGCAAAAGTTTCCTATCCAAGTTTTATGTTGAAGAAGGAAATGATTAAACGTGGTTATACAGATAATCCGGCTTCTGGAGTGAATGATGTTCTGGATGACTGGAATAATGATGGTTTTGATTATCAGGATAAATCAGCGATATTCCGTATCAGTGTAAATGCTGATGGTTTAAATCTGACGAATGCAAATGGGAATCCGTTGGGAACTGTAACGCTTACGGATACATTACCGGATGGTTGGGAACTGTCAGAAATTACTTCTGGAAATGATTACTTAATATTTGAAGGTGCTGCGAAAAATGACTGGGAAAGCAGTGTAATTGCTAAAAGCACAACACCTGTTACGGTTGATGGTTTGACCCACACCAAGACAGCAAACAGTATTTCCTTAACATTTGAAACATTGGATAAGCCTTATGTTGTTCTTATTAAGGCGAAACCAAATGCTGAAACTCTGGAAAAATATTTTGGGAAAAATAGTAATAATACGGTAACAAATACCGTAAAAATGACCTCGGAAAATTGGAGTACAGGAATTGAATCTAAGCGTAATGTTACAGTTAAAAGTTCATTATTATCTAAAGAGGCTGCACTAGTCGAAGCGGGTGTTGTGAACTGGACTGTAGACTATAAACCTTATGAACTTGATAATACATTCAGTAAAATCGAGGACACATTACCAACGGGGCTTGATCTGCGTACAGATGCGAATGGAAATCTGCTTCTGGATGGAAACATAAAGATTACAGAATTGAAGCTGAATGCGGATAGCAGCTATACAGAAGGAGATGAAGTTACACCTGTTATTGGGAAGAATGTTTCTTACGATAATGAAACAAGGATACTGACATTCAGCATTCCGGAAAATATTAAAGCTTATCGTTTCAGCTATCTGACCGATGTGACGGGTGAGCCGGGAATAGTAACCAATCATGTAAAACTTTATGGTGGTGATGAAGAAGGTGAAAACACCAATAGTTCATATCAAATCAGTAGTCAAGATGGTAATGCTACTATGAGAAAGAGTGGCTGGGTTGAGATTACCAAGATTGATGGAACTACGAAAGCTCCTCTTGCGGGGGTTGAATTCACAATCTTTGCGACAGATGGATCAACTGTGGTCAGAAAAGGAACCACGGGTACGGGAGGGAAACTGATACTCAGAGGTTTGCCTGCCGGAAGCTTTATAATTAGAGAAACATATGCTCCGGAAGGATATAATCTTGATAAGAGCGATCACACTCTTTTAGTTGAGAAGACGGATGATACAACGGTTGTATCTGTTGATGGAAAAACAGGAGATGATGCTAATCTTATTTTACTTGAGAATTATAAAGAAGGTGAATATGCACCGACATCTGTAGTACTGCAAGCACATAAAATTCTGGAAGGAAAAAAACTGGAAGATGGCTTGTTCACCTTCGAATTGAAAAATGAAGATGGAGAAATAATTCAGACAAAGAAAAATGACCTTGAAGGTAATGTTGTATTCGATGAAATAGAATACAATCAGCCGGGAGAATATCATTATACGATTCAGGAAGTTTCAGGGGACGAAGCCGGTATTATATATGATAAAAATATAATCAGTATAACAGTTAATGTTGAAGACAAAGAAGGATACGGAAGGCTTACTGCTACTCCGGAATATGATGGAGGCAGCCAGAACTTTACGAATACCTATCAGGCAGCACCGGGAAGCGTTTTATTAGAAGTGCAGAAGGTACTGGAAGGAAAAGAGTTAAAAGCCGGAGACTTTAGTTTCAATCTAAAAGATGAGAGCGGAAATATTCTCCAGACAAAGGCTAATGACGCTCAGGGAAAAGTTTACTTTGATTCGATTGCGTATACAGAAGCGGGAACCTATCAGTATACGATCGAAGAGGTGAAGGGAAATCTCGCAGGAGTCAGCTATGACAGCCATGTAATCAAAGTCACAGTAACTGTAAAAGACAAAGACGCACAGTTAGTGGCAGAGCCAGTATATGAAGGAAGTCAGACTTTTACAAATACTTATCAGGCAGCATCGGGAAGTATCGTATTAGAGGCGCAGAAGGTACTGGACGGGAAAGACCTAAATGCCGGGGACTTCAGTTTCAACTTAAAAGACGAAGCCGGGAATCTTCTTCAGACAAAGAAAAACGATGCTCAGGGAAAAGTTTATTTTGACCAAATAGAGTACACAGAAGTAGGAACTTATCAGTATACAATTGAAGAGGTAAAAGGAAATCTTGCAGGAGTCAGCTATGACAGCCATACAATCGAAGTTACAGTGACTGTAGAAGACAAAGATGCACAGTTAGTAGCAACACCGGTATATGAAGGAAGTCAGACTTTTACGAATACTTATAAACCGGCAGACGGAAACATTGTATTAGAGGCACAGAAAGTCTTGAATGGGAAGAATCTGCAAGCTGGAGATTTTAGATTTGAACTGAAAGGTGAAGAAGGAACAGTTGTTCAGACAAAGACTAATGATGCTCAGGGCAAGGTATATTTTGACCCGATTAATTACACAAAAGTGGGAACCTACAAGTATACAATCGAAGAAGTAAAAGGAAATCTTGCAGGAGTCAGCTATGACAGCCATGTAATCAAAGTCACGGTAACTGTAAAAGATAAAGACGCACAGTTAGTGGCAACACCGGTATATGAAGGAAGTCAGACCTTTACGAACACGTATAAACCGGCAGATGGAAACATCATATTAGAAGCACAAAAGGAACTGATTGGAAAAGAACTAAAAGCCGGAGATTTCAGTTTTACATTGAAAGACGAAGAGGGAACAGTTCTTCAGACAAAGATGAACGATGCCCAAGGTAAAGTTTATTTTGATTCGATTAAATACACAGAAGTTGGAACGTATAGGTATACAATTGAAGAAGTGGAAGGAAATCTTGCGGGAGTCAGCTATGACAGCCATGTAATCGATGTTACGGTAGCTGTAAATGATGAAGATGCACAGTTAGTGGCGACACCGGTATATGAAGGAAGTCAGACCTTTACAAATACTTATCAGGCAGCGCCTGGAAGTATTGTATTAGAGGCGCAGAAGATACTGGAGGGAAAAGATCTGAAAGCTGGAGACTTCAGCTTCGATTTGAAAGACGAAAGTGGAAATATACTCCAGACAAAGTCTAATGATGCCCAGGGCAGAATTTACTTTGATCCAATTGAGTACAGCGAAACAGGAATTTATAAATATACAATCGAAGAAGTAAAAGGAAATCTTGCGGGAGTCAGCTATGACAGCCACGTGATTAATGTCATGATTACCGTAGAAGATAAAGATGCACAACTTGTGGCAGAACCGGTATATGAAGGAAACCAGACCTTTACAAATAATTATAGGCCAGCAGTCGGAAGTGTTGTATTAGAAGCACAAAAAGTGCTGGAAGGCAAGAATCTGAAAGCTGGAGATTTTAAATTTGAATTGAAAGACGAGGATGGAAAAGTTCTTCAGACACTATCAAATGATGCTCAGGGCAAGATTTACTTTGATCCGGTTGAATATACAAAAGCTGGAATCTATAAATATACGATTGAAGAAGTACAGGGAAATCTTGCAGGAGTCACCTATGATAGTCATGTGATCAATGTCAAAGTAATTGTGACAGACAAAGACGCACAACTTGTGGCTGAACCGGTATATACGGGCAGTCAGACCTTTACGAACACTTATAAACCTGCGGATGGGAGTGTTGTATTGCAGGCAAATAAAGTTCTTAAAGGGAAGAAATTGAAGGCCGGAGATTTCAGCTTTGTCTTGAAAGATGAGAACGGAAATGTTCTTCAGATCAAACAAAACAATGCTCAGGGTAAAATCTATTTTGACCCGATCAAGTACAACGAAGCAGGAACATATGTATATACAATTGCAGAAGTGACTGGTAAGTTAGCACGAGTTGCCTATGATAGCCATGTAATTAATGTAAAAGTAAATGTGGAAGATAATGACGGGCAGCTTGTGGCATCAACAGAATACGAAGGAGACCAAAGTTTTACCAACATTTATAAACCAGAATCACCGAAATCCGGAACCTCTGGAAAAACAAATAAACTAGCAGCTTCACCAAAGACAGGAGATACAAGCACACCGCTTATGTATGGGGTAATCCTCTTGGCCAGTGCAGGTGCTATAGCGGAGGCACTCAGAATTAAGAGGAAAAGAAGATAAATCTATTGAAAGATAAGTGAGAAAAACCCCCTTGTGAATTCCAAATCAACATTGAGGAATTCACAAGGGGGTTTTTACTCAGGAAAGAACCAAAGATCTGGAGGACCGGCTCAACTCATCCAGATACGTGTCCCACAAATCGGGACTGAAGCTTAACAATTTCATATCATTTCCGATAAGCTCCTTTTTAAGAAGTTTACTGATGACAGATGTCCTGAAGTAATGCAGCTTTTCGGGTTCAAACTCGTCGTCCGTCAGGTAGACAATCGTAAATTCTTCAGAACATAGAATTACGGCATTCGGAAATTTCAAATTTAAGACTTTGATTTTATCCGAAGCCTCATCACACATCAGGGCATCGAACCGGTGAAGGTAATGGAGACGTTCTTCCGGGGGAAAATCAACAGCGCCCAAAAGCGGTACAACTGCTTTTCCTGTAGTGTAAAAATTTGTCATAGCATCTATAGTGACGGCAAATGTTGTTTCGGAAGTAAGCACATGATGATATAATTTATAAATATCATCTTTTGTACATGCATCTCCTTCCAACGAATCGAGTTCGTCTCTTTCGAGAAGATAGCCGATGGACATAAAATTATAGACCGTATCAAAAGGTGTTTGAATGAGTCTGTCTATATAAGCCGGATCATGCTTCAGGAGGCTGACCACACTATCCGGAGTATAACTGATTTTTGTCGGCTGTGCCTTCATCAGGGTATTGAGAAATATGGTCATATAGGTCTTCTGGCTAATTATGGTGAGAAGCGGAATAGCCTCAATCGGGTGATGAAAAAGCAGCAGGAAGCGCCCCTTTAGTAACAAAAAGGCTGTATCTATCGTCTGATTCAGCCTCCATAAGGTTAAATCGAAGTACTGCTGTGCATAGATAACAGTGGAAACTGGTTCAAGGTGACGAGTCTCTAAGGCTGATTCAAAGTCGGATTCACTGGAAAAGTAGTTAAAGGTGATACCTTTTTGCTTTAATGGAGAAACCAGTTTAATCCGGGGAAAGATTTCAGAATAAATCGAATCGTAAAGAGGAAGATTTCCATAGAGGGTTAATGGAAAACTATCGTCGTCCCTTACAGCATCTGAAAAAAGAACACAAAGCATATTCAAAACCTCTCTTTTTCCAAAGAGACTTTTCCCCTGATCATTTCCATCTATATTCAGATTATTTGCTACGGCGAAGTCTCTTTCCAATGCATAATCAATTGCACAGATTAAAAATATTTCAAGTTCACTCTTAAAATGAAAGTCATAAATTATCGGAAATATATCTTTAAACTTTAAATAGCATCCGGGACTAAATATTTTTTCAGTAAAATAGGCAGCAGCCTCGCTGCTGAAAATATTTTTTTCTCTTAGAAGAGGAAGTCTGTTTCCTGTCAAAATTTTGCTTAAACCGCTGGGTGTCATATTCATGCTAAGAGCAAAGTCAGTTTTTGAAACATTCGAAATATTAATAAGTTCCTCTAACAACATCCCAATTTTCATAGTTCATCTCCGATCCCTATCGTTGAATTCCAGAGTGTACTACAAAGCCGTTGGCAAGCGTTAAAGTGCACACTGGTGTATAGGTTTTATTATACACTATTTTTGTCCACTTACTTGACAAAAAAAGAAAAAAAGAATAAATTGTTTCTATTGTTTGGAAAAAATAACCAGAGGCCTTTTATACAATATTAAATCAACTTGATTTGGGCTTTATATATCGGTAAAATAAAATACCGCTTACAAAAATCAGGAAAGAAACAATCAGATATATGTTGGCATTTGACGCTGTAAGTCCTCCGTATAAGATAGTGGCAGCACCCAGAATTGCCAGGACCGGACAAAGGATACCGGTAAGCTTGTTCTTAATAAGCCCCTTCTTTGTTCGGATAATAATCCCTATATACAGTATCGTATAAAAGATATACATGATCACAATTGGAATAGAAGAGATATCAATCCCCATATCCTTTATGACCGGAACGTTTACAGACAGAAAATGTACAAACAACCAGAATCCGGAGAATGCAAGGCTAAGTAATGAAGAGATTACAGAAACCTTGTATTTGGGATGAATTTCAGCGATTTTTTCACTACAGGGGAGGTCTTTTCGCAAAGCCAGCGCATAGGGAACCCTTGTTCCGCCCAGGGCCAGTCCATTGGCAGTACCCAATACGGAGATAATCACCATCAGAAGCATAATCTTTTCACCGAGGCTTCCAAACAGGCTTCTGGCAGCCAGAGAAAAAGCAAGATCACCCATTTCCATTATTTTCTGAGGTCCGATCAGATAGGAAATCCCCAGAAAATAACTTACATAGACAATCAATATGATTATAGGACTGATAATCAGTGCAAGCGGAAGATTTCGCTTTGCATTCTTAATTTCATGACAGATAGAAGGTGCGATAGACCACCCGTCATAGGAGAATGCAACAGAAATAATTGCACCGCTGGAGGACATAACTGCAGGCAGGCCAAAGCCATCTCCGGAGGAGCTGGAAGGATTCCCAAAGATGATTCCAAGTACTGCAATCAAGAACAAGGGAATCAGCTTTATAAACATGGACGACGTTTGGAAATACCCGGAGATTCTGGCCGAGAAGATATTCATGCAATAGAGAAGCACGAGGTAAAGAATACTTATGATCCAGATACCATAGGCGCCAAATGTCAGCTGCGGAAACAGCGACAGCGTATAATTTGCACCAACAAAGGCAACAATAGCGGTCAATGCGGGATAGTATGCAATTGCCTGGAACCAACCCAGGATAAAGGCAAACGGATGCCCAAATGATTTTTCCGCATAGCTGATAAGACCACCTGCATCATCGGTGATCTTTGCCCATTCGGAAATGGTGATGCCTCCAAAGATGATTCCCAAAGCACCAATTACCAATACCAGGCACCCAACGGCCACATTCCCCTTTGTCTGAACAAGAATATCATCGGCTTTAAAAAATATACCGGATCCTATTACGATACCTACAATCATTGCGATGGCCATGAGCAGACCATATCTTCGCTCTTGTGTTTCTCCCATCTCCACACCTCATTTCCCTGACATTTCATAGATATTTCAAAGACAAAAGCAGCTATTGCAAACATGCAACAGCTGCTTTATGCCGGCGATGGGACTTGAACCCATACGTGGTTGCCCACAACAGATTTTGAGTCTGCCTCGTCTGCC
This sequence comes from Novisyntrophococcus fermenticellae, assembly GCF_018866245.1. Taxonomy (GTDB): domain Bacteria; phylum Bacillota; class Clostridia; order Lachnospirales; family Lachnospiraceae; genus Novisyntrophococcus; species Novisyntrophococcus fermenticellae. The sequence continues at coordinate 2,541,889 of NZ_CP076458.1, read as the reverse complement.
ATTCCGACACGCCGGCGTTCTTATTCACTTAACAAGCAAAAATAATAATATCATATCTAAATTTATTAAGCAAGCTTTTTTTGCTTTTTTTAGGTGGAATATTTGAAATCCGGGGTCATATACATGTTTTAAGAGGCAGAGGGGAGAGAAGGAAAGCGTAAGAGGTGTAAATATTGAGAAAAGCTGATATTATAAGGTTATTTGCCGGACCAATACGCAATATACTGGAGAAATTTGAGCAGGATTTTGACAGGGTCTATGAAATAAGGCTTCGGATTGGAGCACCGCTTCAGATTATATATGACGGGCGGGATTATTTTTTAAAAGCAAATGGGGGTGGGACATTTCTTCCAAGGAATGCTTACATAGTTACATCAGAGGATGTGTGTGAGACCATGGAATACATTGGTAATTATTCCCTTTACGCTTTTGAGGACGAGCTCAGGCAGGGCTTTCTGACGGTACAAGGCGGTCATAGAGTAGGTATTGCCGGGCAGGTGATCGTAGAAGACGGAAAAGTGAAAGGAGTGAGTCCTATAACCTGTGTAAATGTAAGGCTGTCTCATCAGATATTGGGATGTGGTGATACTTTATTTCCTTATTTATGGGATGAGGGGGAATTTTGCCATACATTGATTATCTCTGCGCCGCGCTGTGGGAAGACTACGCTGCTCCGTGATATTGTAAGGCAGCTTTCGGATGGAAATGAAAGATATCCGGGAATGACAGTTGGAGTGGTGGATGAGCGGTCCGAAATTGCAGGCTGCTATCAGGGAATTCCTCAAAACGATGTGGGTATACGAACGGATGTGCTGGATGGATGTCCGAAGGCAGAGGGGATGATGATGTTGATTCGATCCATGTCTCCACAGGTGGTGGCCGTGGATGAAATTGGAACAGCAGGAGATATAAAAGCACTGGAATCGGTACTTAACTGCGGATGTAAGATTCTGGCAACCATTCATGGAAATACAATTGATGATGTGAGAAAGAAACCGCTTTTGTCTTCTATGGTGAATGCCCACATCTTTGAGCGTTATGTATTATTATCGAACCGCATGAGGGCCGGTACGGTACAGGCTGTATATGATGGGAGGGGTACTTGTTTGTTTGAGAGGGAGAGATTTGCATGTTAAGGGGAATAGCAATCGGACTTATGGTAATTTGCTGTGGCTTGCTGGGATTCACAAAAAGTAAGGCAGAATCAGGCAGAATCAAAGAACTTAAAGCGCTGCGGAGGATGACTTCCCTTCTGTCAGGAGCTGTAAGCTATGGAGCAGTTCCATTGCCGTCCGCATTTATGTCGGTTGGAGCGAAGATGGAGCCTCCTTATCGGGACTTTCTGCAGCAGGTGTCCCAGGAACTTGGGAATCTGTCAGGAAAATCTTTTTCAGAGGTTTTTGCCCGAAATGTGGATACATGTCTGCTGGATACTTACCTGCGCAGAGAAGACCGGGAGAACTTAAAAAGGATGGGGGGAGACCTGGGATTTCTGGATAAGCAGATGCAGCTTCAGACACTGCAGGCCTATCAGGCGGAGCTGGATGAGAAGATTTCCGGATTAAAGGAAGGACTTCCGGCCAGGATGAAGCTATATCAAAGTCTTGGCATTATGGGGGGACTGTTTTTCGCCATACTTTTAGTATAAAAAGAAAGGGGATACGCAGGTGGAGGTCAGTATAATCTTTAAAATCGGTGCGGTGGGGATTCTGGTTTCTGTATTGGGACAGGTTTTAAAACATAGCGGACGTGAAGAACAGGCATTTCTCACCAGCCTGGCAGGGCTGATCTTAGTATTGTTCTGGCTGCTTCCCTATATATCCGATTTGTTCGAGACGATAAAGAAGTTATTCACATTGTAGGAGGTGTCAGCCATGGACGTGATGAAAATTGCGGTACTGGGAATTGCCGGTCTGATCTTGTGCCTGATGGTGAAAGAAGTACGCCCGGAATATGCGACCTATATATCCATGGGAACCGGGCTTTGTATCTTGCTTCTGGCTACGGGAAAGCTGCAGTATTTAATGGAAATGATACGTAAGATGGAGCAATATGTTCCGATTGATACAACCTACCTTTATACGTTGCTCAAAATGATTGGAATTACCTATGTGGGGCAGTTTTCAGCAGGACTGTGCAAGGATGCAGGATATTCTTCCATTGCCAGTCAGATTGAGATTTTCAGCAAACTGTCCATATTGGTACTCAGCATGCCGATATTGACGTCTTTAATGGATTCCATTCAAGGATTTCTTACATGAGAAGGGGAATACTATGTATGCTTTTGACATTGCTTATCTGCCTGGCAGCAGGGGGAAAGTCTGTCAGAGCGGAGGGGGATACAAAAGAAAATACAGAGGTTGAGGTAGAGGATTCTCTGCTGGACTCGATGGATCTGGATTCCGCCCAGAAGGCGGTGGACGAGCTTCTGGGTAATTCATCCATTTCATTAACAGATGCGATAAAGGAATTGACACAGGGGGAACACCCTTTTTCTTTTGAAAATATAAAGAAGATGGTACAGGCGCTTATAGAGGCTTCCTGGGGAACCCAGAAAACGATTTGGATCAATATACTGATCCTGGTGCTTGCGGCCGCATTGTTTTCCAGCTTCTCGGGGATCTTGGATAACGGACAGCTGGGGGAGATGAGTTTTTATCTGGTATATCTTCTGGTGTTTGCTCTGATGCTGAAAAATTTTACAGTCTTAAGCGCTGAACTGCGGGATACACTGGAGGGAATTGTTGCTTTTATGCAGGCTCTGACCCCTGCGTATTTCCTGGCCGTAGCTACTGCCACCGGTGCTTCTACAGCATCCATGTTCTATCAGATTGTGCTGCTTGTCATTCTTTTGGTGGAAAAGGTATTAATTAATCTGATTCTGCCAGGTATTCACGTATTCGTATTATTATCCTTTGTAAACCAGATCTCTAAAGAAGATTTGATGTCCAGGATGGCCGAACTGTTAAAAAATATTATCAGCTGGACGATGAATACGATGTTGGGCTTAATCGTTGGACTGCAGGTGACCAGAAGCCTGATTTCTCCTGCGCTGGATTCCCTGAAACGGACCGCAATCGGAAAAACGGCAGGAGCCATTCCGGGGGTGGGCAATGCTATCAATGCAGTAACAGAGATGGTAATCGGGTCGGCAGTGCTGATAAGAAACTGTCTGGGAGTGGCCGCTGTAGTAGTCTTGTTCCTATGTGCACTGAGGCCGGTGCTGCATATTGGAATAACAGGAATCACCTATCAGTTTCTGGCGGCTTTTGCCCAGCCGGTTTCGGATAAACGGATGGTGGGGGCACTTAATTCCATGGGGGAGGGGTGCGGCCTGCTGTTTAAAGTGTTGTTTACAACAGAGGTTTTGTTTTTGCTGACCATTGCAATTTTGGCGGGAACATTTGGGGGGGATTCTAGATGACGGAAGCAATTTACGATTGGATGCGGAATCTGGCCTTCTTTTTTCTGTTTATGACGGCCATCTTAAATTGTCTGCCGGACAATCAGTATAGAAAATATGTGCAGTATTTTCTGGGGCTGCTTTTGCTGCTTGTGCTTTTAAGGCCGCTTCTGAGTGTTCTCAATCTGGATGAGATCATAAATGAAAAACTGGATTTGGCAACCCTGGAATTGGAGTTGAAGAACAGCAAAGATTCTGCATTATCAGTAGAAGGAGTACAGGAGGGATTTTTGAACCGGGCATATGAAGAGGAACTGGAGTCTCAGATTAAAATGATGCTGGAGGGAAAAGAGATAGAGGTGCAGCAGGTGACGGTTTCCCTGACCCGGGGTGAGAGTCTGGCTGTGGACAGAATCTCGCTGGAGGTCAGTAATCCTGAACAGGCGATGTATCAGAGAGATGAAGCAAAAATTGTTCAGGATTTTCAAAATAAGCTGGATGGTGTGAAAACTGAATTATCACAGGTCTATCAGGTAGATGAATCTCATATAGATATTAGCAGGTAATGGGAGGGACGATGAAAGAGAAATTGAAGGCTTACCTGAAAAGCATGAAGCGGGAGCAGATTGTGGTATACGTGTTGCTGTTAATCTTACTTGTGGTGATTGCTCTTCCCGTAAAGAAAAAAGAAGATACGGCTGGTCAGAAAGAAGAGGTGGAACAGCAGAAGCGGAAGAGTGGTGAGACCGGAAATTCCGAGGTGGAGGTGATGGAGCAGCAGCTGGAGAGTGCTCTTTCTAAGGTTGAAGGCGTTGGACAGGTACAGGTGGTGATCACATTGGAATCTACGAATAAAAAGGTTGTGGAGAAGGACCGCCCTTCTTCGGAAAGTACCCAGAACCAGACGGAAGGGAATCAAAAAAGTTCCAGTTCTTCTTCGGGAAGCACCGAAGAAAGTACCGTCTATGAAAAGGACAGCAACGGTGGTGAGACCCCCTATGTAATTTCTGAAGCTTATCCGGAAGTGCGCGGAGTGCTTGTCATTGCCCAGGGTGGTGACAATCCTGTTGTAATACAGCAGATTTCTGAAGGTATCATGGCATTATTTCGGGTAGACGCCCATAAAATTAAAGTAATGAAAATGAAATAAAAGGAGAATGCTATTTTGAAGAAAAAACTCTTTAAGAAAAATCAGATCATAATTACAGCATTGGCGGTTATGATTGCAGTAGCCGGGTATATTAACTATGCGGATAAAAATCTTAACTCCAAAGTAAAAAACACAACTGCGCAGACGGATGAAAAAACAGTGGACAATGACACCGTACTAAAAGATATCGAAAGCCTGGATACGGATATTACGGATGTAACCACAGATGCGGGTACGGCTGATGCGGCGGGAACAGAGGCGAATACGGATCAGAATGCTGCAGCAGATACCCCGGGTGAAGCAGTTCTGACCGGAGCCGGCACATATCTGGCACAGGCAAGACTTGACAGAGAACAGACACGCTCTCAGAATAAAGAGACACTGCTTTCTATCATCAACAATACGGATTTAACAGAAACAGAGCGGCAGAGTGCGATTCAGAGTATGGTGGAAATGACGGATACAGTAGAAAAGGAAGAGGCTGCAGAACTTTTACTGGAGGCAAAAGGATTTGAAGGCGCAGTTGTTAACATGACTGGTGAGACCGTAGATGTGGTGGTTCCCCAAAACGAGCTGGGCGATGACCAACGTGCACAGATTGAAGATATCGTTAAGCGGAAGACAGGCAGCCAGGCTGAAAATATTGTGATTACACCGATTGACTAGACCTCAGTCCATATGATAAAATACATAAGTTAGGGCATGTGCACCTGCACATGCTCTTTATATGAAAGTATGCAGGGAAAGCTGCCGGTGGCAGGTTTTCTGTTATTATGTTCAGGAGGCTTTTTTGTGGCTGATTATACAAAGGAAATTGAAAAACGCAGGACATTTGCCATTATCTCTCACCCGGATGCCGGTAAAACTACATTGACGGAAAAATTTCTGCTCTATGGCGGAGCCATTAACATGGCAGGTTCGGTAAAAGGAAAGGCAACTGCAAGACATGCAGTATCAGACTGGATGGAAATTGAAAAGGAGAGGGGTATCTCTGTAACTTCTTCGGTGCTTCAATTTAATTACGATGGATATTGCATCAATATATTGGATACACCGGGACACCAGGACTTTTCCGAGGACACGTACCGTACGCTGATGGCCGCTGATTCTGCGGTGATGGTAATTGATGCTTCAAAGGGGGTTGAGGCCCAGACCAGAAAGCTGTTCAAGGTATGTGTGATGAGACATATTCCGATTTTTACATTTATCAATAAGATGGACCGGGATGCCGGCGATACCTTCGAGCTGCTGGACGAGATTGAAAAGGAACTTGGAATTGCAACCTGTCCGGTCAACTGGCCCATTGGATCCGGAAAGAAATTCAGAGGGGTCTATGACAGAGATACAAAAAAGATATTGACCTTTTCAGATACCCAGAAGGGTACCAAAGAGGGCATGGAAGAGGAAATTGATGTGGAAGACCCACATCTTCTGGATGTGGCAGATCAGGAGCAGGTGGATACCTTGCTGGAAGAAATCGAATTACTGGATGGTGCAAGCGCGGAATTTGACCAGGAAAAGGTTAACAAGGGAGAGCTGTCCCCGGTGTTTTTTGGATCAGCGTTGACTAATTTTGGTGTGGAGACCTTTCTGGAGCATTTCCTTCAGATGACGATGCCGCCCCTTCCAAGAGTTGCTGCCGGCGAAGAGATAGATCCTGTAAAAGAAGACTTTTCGGCGTTCGTATTTAAAATACAGGCAAATATGAACAAGGCACATAGGGACAGAATCGCATTTATGAGAATCTGCTCCGGCAGATTTGAAGCAGGTATGGACGTATATCATGTGCAGGGAGAGAAGAAGATGCGCCTTTCCCAACCCCAGCAGATGATGGCGGATGATCGCCATATTGTGGAGGAAGCCTATGCGGGAGATATCATCGGAGTATTTGATCCGGGAATCTTTTCCATCGGGGATACGGTCTGCACTGTGGGAAAGAAGTTTTCCTACGAAGGGATTCCGACCTTTGCGCCGGAGCATTTTGCCAGGGTGACACAACTGGATTCCATGAAAAGAAAGCAGTTTGTAAAGGGAATTAATCAGATCGCTCAGGAAGGTGCAATTCAGATATTCCAGGAATCAAAGGGAGGTATGGAGGAAATTATTGTAGGCGTTGTGGGAGTCCTGCAGTTTGATGTTCTGAAATACAGACTTTTGAACGAATATAATGTGGAAATACGTCTGGAAACACTGCCGTATGAACACATTCGGTGGATAGCTAACAAGGACAGCGTGGATATTGATAAGATCATCGGAACATCTGATATGAAAAAAGTCATGGATTTAAAAGGAAATCCGCTGCTTCTGTTTGTTAATTCCTGGAGCGTTGGCATGACGCTGGATCGGAATGAGGGATTGGAATTAGCCGAATTCAGTAAAAATTAGTTATGTGACGGCAGAAACCATTTTTTGAAATGGTACCTGCCGTTTTTGCTGCAATAATACTTGGAGATATTTCTCCTTTTATTTTTAATGTATCTTTGGTATAATGATAAAAACGTCTTAACTAATAAAAAAGCCTGAAGGAGGTTTTTAGGTGAAAGAAAGTGTAAATTCAAAAAAGAACACGTATACCATATATGACGACAGCTCCATAGGAACGGTGCAGATTGCGGATGAGGTTGTGGCAATCATCGCCGGGCTCGCAGCTACAGAGGTGGATGGGACGGCATCTATGGCGGGGAATATAACCAATGAACTGGTCGGTAAACTGGGCATGAAGAATCTTTCCAAAGGGGTAAAGGTTGAAGTAATTGATGGAGTGGTCAGCGTGGATCTCACTTTGAATATCAAGTATGGTTACAGTATTCCGAAAACCGGTGCCCGGGTACAGGAAAAAGTAAAGGCTGCAATTGAGAACATGACCGGTCTTACGGTTGCTGATGTCAATGTCAGCATCGCTGATGTCGATATGCAGCATGCAGATTAGAGACGTGATTTCAAAGCCTGCATGGCTGGATATGAACGTTTTAAGGGGTTACAAGAGCTGCTGTTTTCAGAGCTTTCGGAAAACAGCAGCTTAAAGTTTTTGGAGGAACGGTGATGAAGAGAAGCGAATTGCGTGAGAGTATTTTTAAGCTCTTATTTATGGATAATTTTAATCGTGCAGAGGAGATGCCTGAACAGCTTACGCTGTATTTTGATACGCTGGACCGGGAACAGTCCGGATTAAGTGAGCAGGATCAGGCATATATGGAGCAAAAATACAGACATGTACATGAACATCTGGATTCCATTGATAAACTGCTGAACGATACGGCATCCGGCTGGAAGATCAGCAGGATGAGTAAGGTGGATTTGAATATCCTGCGTCTTGCGGTATATGAAATGGTCTACGATGACGAGATACCTGTCCGGGTGGCCATTAACGAAGCGGTGGAAATCGCAAAACGTTTTGGAGGAGATGATTCGGCCTCCTTTATCAATGGCATTCTGGGCAGCATTTCCAGGGAGCAAAGTGAAAAGTGAGCAGTATATTTTCTGTAGGACAGGTAAATACCTATATAAAACAAATGTTTCAGCAGGATTTTATGATGAACCGTATTTTTGTCCGCGGGGAAGTCAGCAACTGCAAGTACCATTCCTCGGGACATATTTATTTTTCCCTGAAGGATGACTCCGGGACGATTGCCTGCGTGATGTTTGCAGGAAACAGAAGAGGCCTTGCTTTCCGGATGAAGGATGGAGATAAAGTCGTGGCCGGCGGCAGTGTCAATGTCTATGAAAGGGACGGGCGTTACCAGCTTTATGCGAAAGATATCAAACTGGAAGGAGCGGGAATTCTGTACGAGCGTTTCCTTGCACTGAAGGCGGAGCTCGAAGAGATGGGAATGTTTGCCTCTGAATACAAACAGCCGATTCCAGCCTACGTAAAAAGGCTTGGTGTGGTGACCGCACCGACCGGGGCGGCGATTCAGGACATACGCAACATTTCCTATCGGAGAAATCCCTATATTCAGATTATCCTGTATCCGGCTTTGGTGCAGGGAGAGGGTGCAAAGGAAAGCATAGCGGCCGGCATCGAAGCACTGGACCGGATACATCCGGATGTTATTATTGTCGGAAGAGGTGGTGGATCCATCGAAGATTTGTGGGCTTTCAATGAAGAAGTGGTTGCAAGGGCGATATTTAACTGCAGCACTCCGGTGATTTCGGCAGTCGGACACGAGACAGATACGACGATTGCGGATTTCGCTGCTGACTTAAGGGCTCCCACCCCATCGGCAGCAGCCGAGCTGGCCGTATCGGATATCCGCAGTATTCTGAATCAGATGGATGACTATAAAAAGCATTTACAGTATTCGATGCAAAACCGCATTCTGTTAAGCCGGAGAAGGATGGAGAGTTATGAAACCAGGTGGCGGTACTTAAGTCCACAAAATCAGATTCTGGAGAAACGCCAGCGTCTTCTGGAGATGGACGATCGTCTGAGGCAGAGGATGGACCGGGTTTTGATGGATCGAAAATATAGACTGCAGATGTACATCCGTCAGATGAAAGGCCTGTCTCCACTGGACAAGTTAGACCGGGGATTTTCTTATGTGCAGGCCGAGTCAGGAACTGCCCTGACAAAAATCAGTCAGGCCCATATAGGGGATCAGGTGAAGATTCAGGTCAGTGACGGAGAGATAGGCGCCAGAGTAGAAAGCATTACACCACTGAACAGGGAAACCACGCCGGAGCAATAGAGGATGAGTATATGTCAGAAGAAAAGATATTAACGTTGGAGGAGTCTTTCGCTGAACTGGATAAGCTGGTGAAGAGCCTGGAAAATCCGGAGGTCAGCCTGGAGGAATCCTTTCAGATATATAAAAAGGGCATGGAGCTTTTAAAGGAATGCAATCATAAGATTGATACAGTTGAAAAGAAAATGCTCCAGATGAATAAAAATGGTGATCTAAGTGAATTTTAAAGAAGAATTAAAACAGAAGACAGAGATGGCTGAATCCGTAGTGATGAAATTTCTTCCGAAGGAAGAAGGCTTTGCCAGAGGATTAGCAGAGGCGGTGAATTACAGCATGAAGTCAGGCGGAAAGAGACTCCGTCCTCTTTTCATGTATGAAAGCTACAGAATGTGTGGGGGCTGTCATGAGGTGATAGAGCCGTTTATGGCGGCTATTGAGATGATACATACCCACTCTCTGATTCATGATGATCTGCCTGCCATCGATGGTGATCTTTACAGAAGAGGAAAGAAGACCACGCATGCGGTCTTTGGAGAGGCGATGGGTGTCTTAAGCGGTGATGCACTGCTGAACCTGGCCTATGAGACTGCAATCAGGGCACTTTTCTATCCCGGTGATATACAAAAGATTGCCGGAGCACTTAAAATTCTGGCGGACAAGACTGGTATTTTGGGGATGCTGGGCGGTCAGAGCGTGGATGTGACCAATGAAAAAGATGAAGTCTGGCAGATTAAAAAGGATATGCTGGACTATATTTATCTGAATAAAACAGCTGCACTGATTGAAGCTGCACTTATGGCAGGAGCTGTGCTGGCCGGGGCGTCTGAAAGAGAAGTTTCCTGTATGGAGGAGATTGGACGAAAAACGGGACTGGCATTCCAGATACAGGATGATATTCTGGATGTTACGAGTACTGTGGAGGTTCTGGGAAAACCAGTTCTCAGTGACGAAAAAAATCACAAGACGACCTATGTGACGTTGCTGGGGGTAGAAAGTGCCAGGCGGGAAGTGGAACGTCTGACTTTTGAAGCTATAAATCTTCTGGACACCTTACCTGGTGAAAAAGACTTCTTAAGAGAACTGATATCATACCTGGCCTTTCGGGAGATGTGAAGCGGATGAAAGGATAAAAAAATGCTGGAACAGTTAAAAAAACCGAATGATATAAAGCGGATACCGGAGCTTAAGCTCCCGGAACTCGCGGATGAAATCAGAAAATTTCTGGTGGAAAGTTTGAGTGAGACAGGCGGGCATCTGGCCTCAAATCTGGGGTCGGTCGAGCTTACCATAGCCTTGCACAAAGTCTTAAATCTGCCTAAGGATAAACTGATCTGGGACGTAGGGCATCAGGCATACACACATAAGATTTTGACGGGCAGAAAAGCCGGATTTGAGAAGCTGCGCCAGGAAGGCGGTGTGAGCGGCTTTCCGAGAAGAGAAGAGAGTGTCTGCGATTCTTTTGATACAGGTCACAGTTCTACGTCTATCTCGGCCGGGCTTGGACTTGTAAAGGCCCGTGATTTAAAGAAAGAGAACCATACAGTGGTTTCTGTAATAGGTGACGGTGCTCTGACCGGCGGTATGGCGTATGAGGCTATGAATAATGCGGCGGAGCTTAAGACGAACTATATCATTGTATTAAATGATAATAATATGTCCATCTCTCCCAACGTAGGAGGAATCTCAAGCTATTTGACGGAGATACGGACCGCTTCCGCCTATACAGACTTTAAGATGGGAGTCACCAGCGCTCTGGAAAAGATTCCGGGTGTGGGAAAAGGAATGATTGATGCACTCAGGAAGACGAAGAGCAGTATCAAACAATTTGTGATTCCCGGGATGCTTTTTGAAAACATGGGACTGACCTATGTGGGACCGGTGGATGGACATGATATAAAATCTATGGTTAAAGTTTTTCAGGAGGCCAGGCGCTTTGAAGGTCCAATCGTTGTTCATGTAATCACGGAAAAAGGGCGCGGCTATGAACCGGCTATGCGGCATCCATCCAGGTTCCACGGAACTTCTCCATTTGAAATTGAGAATGGAATTCCTAAAAAGCGTTCCAATCCCACATGGACGGATATTTTTTCAACGGTTATGCGGAAGATGGGCGACAGAGAACCTGGCGTAGTAGCCATTACTGCGGCGATGACAGAAGGCGTGGGCTTAAAAAGATTTGCAAATATGTTTCCGGATCGTTTTTATGATGTTGGGATTGCTGAAGAGCATGCGGTTACATTTGCAGCAGGACTGGCGGCCGGCGGGCTGATACCTGTAGTTGCCATCTACTCCACATTTCTGCAGAGAGCGTTTGACCAGCTGCTGCACGACGTCTGTATGCAGAATCTTCATGTAGTATTTGCCATCGACCGTGCAGGACTGGTCGGAGCTGATGGAAAGACGCACCAGGGCGCATTTGACCTGTCTTATCTGAATATGATGCCGAATATGACTGTGATGGCTCCGAAGAATAAGTGGGAGCTTTCGGACATGATGAAATTTGCAGTTCACTGTGAAGGACCGGTTGCAATCCGGTATCCCAGAGGAGAAGCTTATACAGGTCTGGAGGACCACAGGGAACCTGTGGAGTATCAAAAGGGAGAGGTAATCAGGCGCGGAGAACGGATTGCGATTCTGGCTGTGGGAAGTAAGGTGAAAACCGCTGTGGAAGTAGCGGAGCTGCTGGAGAAAGACGGTATACATCCAACTTTAACAAACATGCGCTTTATCAAACCATTTGACCGGGAACTGGTAAAAGAACTCGCAGCCACCCATGACTGTCTGTTTACCATAGAAGAAAATGTGAAAATCGGTGGTTTTGGGGAACAGGTGCTTCTCTATGTCCATGAAGAAAAGTTGGATGTGGACGTAAAAATCATAGCGATCTCCGATATATTTGTAGAACATGGAAGTGTTGATTATCAGGAGAAAATCACAGGGCTGGATGCGGACAGCATTGCCGCACTTATACGGAATTACGGAGAATAGACACATGAAGGAACGTTTGGATATACTGATGGTGAAGAGAGGCCTGGCAGCTTCCAGAGAGAAGGCGAAGGCAGTTATCATGTCCGGTAATGTACTTGTAGACGGACAGCGCGAGGACAAGGCCGGCACGATGTTTGCCGATGCGGTGGACATTGTTTTGAAAGGCAATCCGCTTCCCTTTGTAAGCCGTGGAGGTTTGAAACTGGAAAAAGCCATATCCCGGTTCGGGCTGCTTTTGACAGGCAGAATCTGCATGGATGTCGGGGCTTCCACCGGAGGCTTTACAGACTGTATGCTGCAAAACGGTGCAGCAAAGGTTTATTCTCTGGATGTGGGGCACGGGCAGCTGGATTGGAAACTCAGGAATGATCCGCGTGTAGTCTGCATGGAACGGACGAATATCCGCTATGTGGTGCCTGAAGATATTCAGGAGAACCCCTCTTTCGTTTCGATTGATGTTTCCTTCATATCACTGACCAAGGTTCTGGGGCCTGTATATGAGCTGTTGGAAGAGGAGGGAGAGCTTGTCTGTCTGATTAAACCGCAGTTTGAGGCCGGAAGAGAAAAGGTTGGAAAAAAGGGCGTTGTAAGGGATCCGGAGGTGCACGAAGAGGTCATTTATAAAGTGATGGAATATGCATCCTCCCTTGGGTTTCAGTTGATGCATCTTTCCTTTTCTCCGATTAAAGGCCCGGAAGGAAATATCGAGTATCTGCTCCATGCTGGCAAGACCGGAAAATCAGAGATGGAAAACAGTCTTCCTGTGCGGGAAGTTGTTGCAGAAGCCCATGGCAGATTAGATAAATAAAAAACAGGGTAGGATGATGAGACAATTTTATATCATAACAAATAAGATGAAAGACAAAGAACTGGCGGTTACCCATGAGATTTCCGGCTATCTGGAAAAGCATGGATGTATCTGCTATGTAAAGGAAGAGATGCCCCGGGGGGAGCATCAGATTCCTTCAAAGGCAGAGTGTGTTCTGGTACTGGGCGGAGATGGGACACTCCTAAGAGCAGCCAGGGAGGTGGTGGACCAGGAGATTCCGCTTTTGGGCGTTAACCTGGGAACCTTAGGGTATCTGGCAGAACTTGATCTTAAAACCATGTATCCTGCACTGGATTGCCTGATGGCCGACGAATTTAAGATTGAGCGGAGAATGATGTTGTCGGGAAGCGTTTACCATGAGAACAAAATTGTGGCATCCGACATTGCACTGAATGATATAGTAATCACCCGGGATGGAATTTTAAGAGCGGTGCGTTATAATAATTATGTAAATGATGACTTCCTGAATACGTATCAAGCAGATGGAATTATCATATCCACCCCAACAGGTTCCACCGGGTACAGCCTGTCTGTAGGAGGACCGATTATATCGCCGGCAGCTTCTCTTTTGCTGATGACCCCACTGGCTCCGCATACACTGAATACCAGAAGCATTATCTTCCCTGAAGGTGATAAGATTACGGTGGAATTTGGATCCGGACGTGATGGGAGAACAGAACATGGGGTGGCCGCTTTTGACGGCGATAACAGAGTGCCTATGGTCAGCGGAGACCGGATTGAAATCCGGAAATCCAGGAGAGATACCAGAATTATTAAAATCAGCGACAGCAGCTTTCTGGAAACACTCCGCAAGAAAATGGGAAATTGTTATAAATAGGCATGAGGAGAACAAAGGACGGAGGTGGATTTGATGAAAATTGCCAGGCATGCCCAGATATTAAAATTAATCAACCAATATGATATTGAAACACAGGAGGAATTAGCTGCAAGGCTGAATGAAAGCGGCTTCCGTGTGACGCAGGCTACCGTATCCAGAGATATCAGGCAGTTGAAGCTTACAAAGATTACAAAGGAAAATGGTCATTCAAAGTATGCGGTTCTTCAAGGTGGAGATCCGGAGTATGTGGAGCGTTATGTCAGAGTTTTGAGAGATGCAATGGTCTCCATGGATCTGGCTGAGAACCTCTTAGTGGTCAAAACCGTATCCGGGATGGCTATGGCAGCGGCAGCTGCTCTGGATGAACTGAACTGGAGCGAAATCGTTGGATGCATCGCAGGGGATGATACGGTTATGTGTGCAATCCGAAGCAGGGAAGAGGCACTTGTGGTCATGGATAAATTGAGAAAAACACTGCAGTGGGGATGATACAATATTATGTTAACAAACTTACATGTGAAAAATCTGGCCTTAATTGATGAAGTTGAGGTGGAATTCGGCCCCGGTCTCAATATTCTGACTGGAGAGACAGGGGCAGGCAAGTCGATTATCATTGGCTCAGTAAATCTTGCACTGGGCAGGAAGATGTCAAAGGAAATGATTCGTAAAGGGGCAGATTCTGCTCTGATAGAACTGGTCTTTCAGACCGGAAATCCCAAAGTTCTGGATAAGTTAAAAGAGATGGAGATTGAAGCGGCGGATGGACAGGTGATTATTACCAGGAAGCTGTCGGAGGGACGCAGTATCAGCAAGATTAACGGTGAGACCTGCACGGTGTCACAGGTTAAGAATCTGGCAGCGGATCTTTTAGATATTCATGGACAGCATGAACATCAGTCTTTGCTTTACCAGGACAGACAGCTGGAAATCCTGGATGCTTATGGAAGAGAAAAGACGGATCCCGCAAAGCATGCCGTGAATGAGGCCTATCAGGTCTATAAAAAGTTGAAAAAAGAATTATCGGAATACCAATTGGATGAAGAAGGAAGAGCCAGAGAGATTGCATTCCTGGAGTTTGAGATTCGGGAAATTGAAGAGGCTGCGTTGAAAACCGGAGAGGATGAAGAGCTGGAGCGGCAGTACCGAAGGATGTTCAATGCGGCAAAGATTGCCGACAGCCTGAATCAGGTACATAGGATGACCGGATACGAAGAGGGCAGTGGAGCAGGCGAACAGGTGGGGAGAGCCCTGAAAGAATTGTCGGGTGTATCCTCCTGTGATACAAGACTTGTGGAACTGGAGAATATATTAAAAGATATTGATGGTATTTTAAATGATTTTAACAGAGAAATATCTGATTACCAGGCTGAGCTTGTATTTTCTGAAGAAGAGCTATACCAGGTAGAAAAAAGACTGGATGAAATTAATCATTTAAAGTCAAAATATGGAAATTCAATAGAAGAGATATTTCCTTATAAGAAGAAGCAGTCGGAAAGACTGGAACAATTACTTAATTATGAATCCCGAAAATCCATCCTATCTGATAAACTTAAAAAAGCCGGTGAAACACTTCAGACTGTTTCACATACTTTGTCCGAAATTCGGAAATCCTATAGTGAGAATCTTCAACAGGAGATCACAGAAGGATTAAAAGATTTAAATTTTGAAGATATAAAGTTTAAAATCTTATTTTCAGAGCTGGATCATTATACGAAAGACGGGACCGACAGCATCGAATTTCAGATTTCCACGAATCCCGGTGAACAGTTAAAAGCACTTGCTAAAGTTGTTTCGGGAGGAGAACTTTCCCGTATCATGTTAGCGATAAAAACAATTCTTGCGGATAAGGATGAGACGGAAACCTTGATTTTTGATGAAATAGATACAGGTATCAGTGGCAGAACGGCTCAGAAGGTTTCTGAAAAAATGGCTGAGATTGGGAAAAATCATCAGGTTCTCTGCATTACGCATCTGCCCCAGATTGCAGCCATGGCAGACCTGCATTTTGAAATTTTAAAAACTGTGACAGGAATGGAAACAAAAACCATAATACGCAGGCTGTCGGAAGAAGAATCAATATCGGAACTTGCAAGGATTCTTGGCGGTGCAAGGATTACAAAAGCGGTGGAAGAGAATGCAAAAGAAATGAAAGAATTGGCGGGTATTCAAAAAACTTCCCGATTATAATAGTTGAATTATCACATACTAGGAAGGATACATGACAATCGCTTGTTGTGTATCCTTTATGGCGGAAAGGATGTGATAATGATGAACAGAAGACAGAAATACCGCAATTTTACACTTATAATTTTAGTGGCTGCTTCTTTGGCCGCCGGAATTTATGCATACTTTAATTTAAGAAATTCAATTCCGGATGAAATTCATTACTGTAGTGATGATAAAGAACCTTTAAAAAAACTGACAGATCATCCGATGGTAACCTATTCAAAAGAAATGGAGGTGTCCGGAAGCGGGAGCTACAAAGTAGAAGTCAAACTTGCTGATATTTTACCTTTAAAATCCGTCAAGGTGGAAAAGACAGAAAGACCCGCAGTCTTTGTAAGCGGTTCTTCTGTGGGAATCTACATGGAGACGGAAGGTGTCCTGATTGTGGATGCAGGTGAAGTGCAGACCCAGGATGGGCAGCTTATAAAACCGGCGGAACATATCGTGCGGGCTGGTGATTATATTGAAAAAATCAATGGGCAGGACTTAAATAATAAACAGGAGCTGCTTGATAAAGTAGCCGAAAGCGACGGCAGCTCTATGGTATTGTCCGTGATGCGGCAAGATGAACTGATTGATTTGCAGGTTACGCCGGTTATGACAGAGGACGGTTCATATAAGCTGGGAATATGGGTCAGGGACAATGTTCAGGGTATTGGAACCCTGACCTATGTTACCCAGGATGGAAAATTTGGAGCACTGGGACATGGAATCAGTGATGCAGATACCGGGGATTTACTGAAACTTGGAAAGGGAGAGCTATATCAGGCAGAAATTCTGGATGTAGTAAAGGGAAGCTCAGGAAGTCCGGGAGAGCTGCGGGGAGTGATTCGCTATCGTAATGAAGATATTATGGGGAATATCGACAAAAATACGAAAATCGGTATTTATGGATCGCTGGATCAGGAATCCATGGACAGCCTTCCTCTAAACAGCTATGAAATAGCGATGAAGCAGGAAGTACAGCCAGGTCCTGCAACGATTCTCTGCAGCGTTGACGGCACGATCCGGGAGTATCAGGCTGAAATAAGCAATATAGATCTGGGGCAGTCGGATACAAACAAGTGTTTCGAAGTCCGGGTAGTGGATGAAGGGCTGTTGAATGTCACAGGAGGAATTGTTCAGGGAATGTCAGGAAGCCCGATTATACAAAACGGAAAAATTATAGGAGCTGTCACACATGTGTTTATTGCAGACGCTACATGTGGATATGGTATTTTTATAGAAAATATGCTCAATATATAATTGTTTTAGAAGAATTGAAAGAAAAAATGGTAAATCATGGAGTTTTTTGTTGAATCATAATAGAAAAATGCGAAAGAAAATGACTGATATTTGGAAGTTTGTATTGAATAAAGAGGATTTACAAACTATAATGTATATAGTGTTTGGAATGAAGATATATCGAAAAAAGGCGCGCCGCCATTTCCCACACACATAATCAGACAATATCATTTTGATGAGGGTCGATTATGGCAGAAATAATGGGAGGAGATATACTTGCTATGGAAAAACTGAATATTGCTGTTGCAGATGATAATGAACGGATTCTGGATTTACTGGCTACTATCATCAGAAGTGACAAGGAGTTTGAACTCGTGGGACAGGCCGATAATGGAAAAGATATCTACGAGATTATACGCGAGAAAAAACCAGATGTAGTATTGTTGGACATTATTATGCCAAAGATGGACGGACTTACAATCATGGAAAAGGTCGCTAAAGACCAGGCGATAGAAAAACAGCCGGCTTTTATCGTGATTTCTGCAGTAGGACATGACAGGATTACAGAAGATGCCTTTAATCTGGGTGCGAATTATTATATCCTGAAACCCTTTGATAATGACGTTGTAATAAACAGAATCAAAGCGGTTGGCGGCAGGAATACCAGCAGAGGTGAGATAAGACCCAGTCTGGAGGGCACAGTCCAGTCTCAGGAAAGAAATCTTGAACTGGATGTGACGAATATCATCCATGAGATCGGAGTTCCTGCACATATCAAAGGATATCAATATCTGAGAGATGCAATCATACTTTCCGTAGAAGACGTGGAGATGCTGAATTCAATTACAAAAATTCTATATCCGACTATTGCGAAGAAACATCAGACTACGCCAAGCAGGGTGGAACGTGCCATACGCCATGCAATTGAGGTAGCCTGGAGCAGAGGTAAGATGGATACGATTGATGCCTTGTTTGGCTATACGGTCAGCAATGGGAAAGGAAAACCTACAAATTCCGAGTTTATCGCTTTAATTGCAGACAAAATCAGACTGGAGTATAAGAATTAAAGGCAAAAAGCAAAGACATACTACTTTTCATACATCAAATTCTATGATATAATTTTCTAATAAAATGAAAGCCGGACAGGGGGTTGTATGCATGAAAAAAGTATTATTTGCTGCTTCAGAAGCAGTGCCGTTTGTCAAGACCGGAGGACTTGCTGATGTAGTAGGTTCTTTGCCCAAATGTTTCCCCAAAGAGTATTTTGATGTACGTGTTGTGATACCGAAGTATTCCATGATAAAAGAAGAGTATAAGGCCAAGATGCAGTATATCAATCATTTTTATATGGACCTGAACTGGCGTCAGCAGTATGTTGGAGTTTTTGAATTGGAATACGAGGGAATTACTTTCTATTTTATTGATAATGAAGAGCATTTTACCGGAACGGAAGCCTATAGGGGCGTTCCGGAAGACTTGGAGCGATTTGCTTTCTTTGGCAAGGCTGTATTATCTGCATTGCCCACCATAGATTTTCGGCCGGATATCATTCATTGTCATGACTGGCAGACGGGTTTGATACCGGTATATTTAAAAGAACGATTTCAGGACAGTAATTTTTATCGCGGGATAAAAACAGTTATGACCATACATAATCTGAAATTCCAGGGCGTGTGGGATATGAAGACAATAAAGAATATTACCGGACTCCCGGACTACTTTTTCACGCCTGACAAGCTGGAATTCAAAAAGGACGCCAGTTATCTGAAAGGTGGTCTGGTTTATGCAGATGAAATTACAACTGTGAGTAAAACCTATGCAGATGAAATTAAGATGCCGTTTTACGGAGAAGGTCTGGACGGACTGATGCGCGCACGTGCGGGCTCCTTAAGAGGCATTGTGAATGGCATCGATTACGAAGAGTATAATCCTGAGACGGATCAGTATATTGAGAAAACCTATTCGGCCAGAAATTTCCGTAAGGAGAAGGTTAAGAACAAGACCGCTCTGCAGAGGGAGCTTGGATTAGAAGTGGATCCCAAGGTTATGATGATTGGACTGGTTTCGCGTCTTACGGACCAAAAGGGACTGGATCTGATTGCTTACATGATGGATGAATTATGTCAGGATAATGTTCAGCTGGTGGTTCTGGGAACCGGAGAAGCACAATATGAGAATATGTTTCGCCACTTTGCATGGAAATATGGGGATAAGGTTGCTGCGAATATCTATTACTCGGAGCCTATGTCTCATAAAGTTTACGCATCGGCGGATGCATTTTTGATGCCGTCCTTGTTTGAACCTTGCGGCCTTAGCCAGCTGATGAGCCTCCGCTACGGGACAATACCGATTGTACGTGAAACCGGGGGCTTAAAGGATACGGTAGAGCCCTATAATGAGTATGATGGAACCGGTACGGGTTTCAGTTTCGCAAATTATAATGCCCATGAGATGATGGGCACAATCCGTTATGCGGAACGCATCTACTATGATAAAAAACGTGAATGGAATAAAATTGTGGATCGTGGGATGGCAAAGGACTATTCGTGGTTCAGTTCTGCACACCGGTATCGGGATCTGTACGACGGACTTGTAGAGTAAATCGACTTCGGAGCATTTTCAAATGCGCTCCCAAGGTCGCAGAAGGATCATTTATCGGGGACGGCATTCAATGGGATGCGGTCCCCGATAAATTTACGCGGGTGGCGGGCCGAACGAATATGCCCGCATGTTCACCCGTTTACACGGTTGACCACTGACCGGAATCTGTGTTACATTAGAGATGTCGATATGTTCTGGCAGATTTCCCTGCGAGTTTCCCGTTTTTTGATTGACAATTTTCAAAATATGTAATACTATAGAGTAGACAGCGAACATGCGTTCGTGCGGAAGGAGATTCTGATGATTAATAATGACGAAAAGTTAAAAGCTCTTGATGGGGCAATTGCACAAATAGAAAAGCAATATGGCAAAGGATCTGTGATGAAGCTTGGTGATGCCAGCGCACATATGAATGTTGAGACGATTCCAACCGGTTCGCTCAGTCTGGATATCGCTCTTGGACTGGGAGGAATCCCGAGGGGAAGAGTTATAGAAGTATACGGACCGGAATCCTCCGGTAAGACAACCGTAGCACTACATATGGTTGCAGAAGTACAAAAATCCGGGGGATAGCAGGATTTATAGATGCTGAGCATGCCCTGGATCCGGCCTATGCCAGGAATATCGGAGTGGATATTGACAATCTGTATATTTCACAGCCCGACAGCGGCGAACAGGCTCTGGAAATCACAGAGACTATGGTGCGCTCAGGAGCGGTGGATATTGTAATTGTGGACTCGGTTGCGGCCCTGGTGCCAAAGGCAGAGATTGACGGGGATATGGGGGACTCCCATGTGGGGCTCCAGGCCCGGCTGATGTCTCAGGCACTGCGTAAACTGACGGCATCAATCAGTAAATCCAACTGTATTGTCATCTTTATCAATCAGCTGCGTGAAAAGGTTGGGGTTATGTTCGGCAATCCGGAGGTTACAACCGGAGGACGTGCGCTGAAATTTTATGCCTCCATCCGATTGGATGTGAGAAGGATCGAGACGCTGAAGCAGGGCGGAGAAGTCGTGGGTAACCATACCAGGATTAAAGTTGTAAAGAATAAAGTGGCCCCACCGTTTAAGGAAGCGGAATTTGACATTATGTTCGGACAGGGCATTTCAAAAGAAGGGGATGTGTTGGATCTGGCTTCCAATCTTGGAATTATTCAGAAAAGCGGCGCATGGTATGCATATCATGATACCAAGATCGGTCAGGGACGTGAGAATGCAAAGCAGTACCTTAAGGAGAACCCTCAGATTTGTGAAGAGGCCGAGAGACAGGTTCGGGAGCATTATGGCCTGGTAAAGGCTAAAGATGAGGATACAAAGAAGGAAGAAAAGGTCAAAGAGAATAAATAGGGCATGATTGTAGAGTGCATTAAACCACTGAGTAGTAAAAGATATCAGATTATAACGGATGAGCAGATCACTTTTGTATTATATAGAGGTGAACTGTCCCGCTACCATCTGGAAGAAGGCTGTGAGCTGACCGGTGAGGTCTACCGTAAAATTATGGAAGAGGTATTGATCAGGCGGGCAAAAAGAAGGGCTATGCATTTGCTTACTGCACAGGACAGGACCCAGATGCAGGTCAGAGAAAAACTGGAACGGGACGGATACCCACAGGAGGCAGTTGAGGCTGCAGTCAGGTTTTTGAAGGATTATCATTATCTGGATGATGAACGATATGCTGACGCCTATATACGCTGTATGCAGGGAAGAAAGAGTATCCGTTGTATCCGCCTGGAGCTGGAGAGAAAAGGTGTCCCAAGGGAAATTATAACTCATGTGCTTGAACAGACAGAGACAGGGTCTGAGGAGCCGATTATTGAGGAACTGGTGTATAAAAAAGCCGGAGCACCGCATACTCTGGACGAAAAAGAATTACGGCGGCTCTATGGCTTTTTGATGAGAAGAGGGTTTCAAAGTCAGGATATAGGAAAAGTTTTCCGGCGGTACCAGAATTGTCATTAATAAACCTATACAAATTACATCCTAATCGATTGACAAATTTGTAAAAACAGTATAAAATTGAACTGTTGTGAATGTACAATGAAAACTTAATAAGGAGGTGCTCCTGTAATGATTGCATATGTGATAATTGCAATTGTTGCTGTGTGTATTACTCTACTTATTGCGGTTCCCGTTACCGGAAAAGTTGCAGTTGACAAGAAAGTTCGAGAGGATTCTGAAAAGATTGGCACTGCAGAAGAAAAGGCTAGAAACATAATAGATGAGGCATTGAAAACAGCTGAAACTAAGAAACGCGAGGCACTTTTGGAAGCGAAGGAGGAATCTTTAAAAACCAAGAATGAGGTGGAAAAAGAATCCCGTGAGCGCAGAGCGGAGCTGCAGAAGTATGAAAGGCGAGTACTGTCCAAGGAGGAATCCATTGACAGAAAAGCAGACGTATTAGAACGTCGTGAGAATGATATTACAGCAAAAGAAGCAGAAATCAGAAAGAAAGAAAAGAAAACCAACGAGTTATACGATCAGGGAGTGCAGGAACTGGAGAGAATCTCCGGACTAACCTCCGAACAGGCAAAAGAATATCTTTTAAAATCTGTTGAAGATGAAGTTAAAATTGACACGGCTAAGATTTACAAGGAACTGGAAAGCCAGGCGAAAGAAGAGGCAGGGCGCAAGGCAAAAGAATATGTGGTAACCGCTATACAAAAGTGTGCGGTAGATCATGTGTCCGAGTCCACAATTTCAGTTGTTCAGCTTCCCAGTGATGAGATGAAGGGAAGAATTATCGGAAGGGAAGGACGTAATATCCGTACCCTGGAAACTCTTACAGGAGTAGATTTGATTATTGATGATACACCGGAAGCAGTAGTGCTGTCTTCATTTGATCCAATCAGACGTGAAGTAGCGCGTATCGCATTAGAGAAGTTAATTGTTGATGGACGCATCCATCCGGCCCGTATTGAGGAAATGGTTGAAAAAGCTCAAAAAGAAGTGGATACCATGATTCGCGAAGAAGGTGAGGCTGCGGCTCTTGAAGTTGGTGTGCATGGTATTCATCCGGAATTACTTCGTTTACTTGGACGTATGAAATTCCGTACCAGCTACGGACAGAATGCACTTAAGCATTCGATCGAGGTGGCACAGCTGGCTGGATTGCTTGCAGGTGAAGTTGGGACAGATATCCGTATGGCAAAACGTGCGGGACTGTTACATGATATCGGAAAATCCATTGACCATGAGGTGGAAGGATCCCATATCCAGATTGGTGTTGACCTTTGCCGTAAGTACAAAGAGTCTGCACTTGTCATAAACGCAGTGGAATCCCATCATGGCGATGTAGAACCTCAGTCTCTGATTGCTTGTCTGGTTCAGGCTGCAGATGCTATTTCTGCGGCAAGGCCTGGTGCGAGGAAGGAGACGCTGGAAACATACACAAACAGATTGAAACAATTGGAAGATATAACAAACTCTTTTAAAGGAGTGGACAAGTCTTTTGCTATTCAGGCGGGTAGAGAAGTCCGTATCATGGTAGTGCCTGAACAGATTAATGACAACGAGATGGTACTGCTGGCAAGAGATATCTCGAAGCAGATTGAAGCGGAATTGGAATATCCGGGGCAGATCAAGGTGAATGTGATCCGGGAAAGCCGCGTAACAGATTACGCTAAATAAGGATAAAGTTACAATTCTAATCAAATAATGATAAGAATTGTAACTTTTATTTTAAGGAGGTTTTTATATGAAGCGCTCAGAAATTAATGCATGTATTAAGGATATGGAGAGACTCATTAAGGAAAATGGATTTCATCTTCCGCCGTTCTGTAACTGGACACCGGAAGAATGGAAGGAAAAAGGGCACGAATACGATGAAATCCGCGATAATATGCTTGGATGGGATATAACCGATTATGGATTAGGCGACTGGAATAAGGTTGGATTTGCTTTGGTTACACTGCGTAATGGAAATCAGAACAATCCAAAATATAAAAAAGTCTATGCTGAAAAATTATTGATGTTGAAAGAAGGACAGCATTCACCAATGCATTTTCACTGGAGTAAATCAGAGGACATCATCAACCGGGGTGGCGGCACCATGATCATCCATGTCTATAATGATGATGGAAATGAGGAACTGGCGGATACAGACGTGTGTGTAAATTCTGACGGACGGTCTTATTATGTGCCTGCAGGGACCGGTGTTGAGGTACATCCGGGGAGAGTATCACCTTGTGGCCACACCAGTACCACGATTTTGACGTAAAGCCGGGTACAGGAGATGTGCTGATTGGAGAGGTGTCCATGTGTAATGACGATAACACGGATAATCGATTTAATCCTCCGGTCGGACGTTTCCCATCCATCGAAGAGGATGAGGAACCCTATCGGCTGCTATGCTTTGAATATCCGGATGCTAAATAATGTGATTAACAACCGGCAAGCTCGGATTCAGACAGATTATCTGTCTGAATCCGAGCTTGTTTTTATACCAAAGTATGCAAGGAAAGCTGCCGGTGGCAGGTTTACTGCATAGAAACGCCTCTATATTCGCCGGGTGTACAGCCGCATTGGGACTTAAAAAGCCGGTTAAAATGATTGATATTCTGAAAGCCGGATTCGAAGGCCGCCTGTTTTATGGTGACGGCATCGTTACTCATCAGATATTTTGCTTTTTGAAGTCTCGCCTGGATGAGCTCTTCTTTGGGTGAACAGTGAAAAAAACGTTCATAGTAGGTGTAGAGCTGGCTTTTTCCGATATTCAGGATGCCGCATAATTGCTCTATGGTCCAGGGCAATTCACAATTTCCCAGCATCTGCCCACGAAGAGCCAGAAGCTCCGGGTAGATGTTCTGCCGCTGCTCATTGGGCATGGTCTCCTGACTCTGACCGCGGTGAAGCAGAATCAGAAGCTGCCGAATATAAAGATCCATCATAGTTTCTGAGCTGGTCATCTTATTAAGAAATTCCTGATAAATCTTTTTCAAAAGCCAGTTCAGCTCTTCTTGATTATAGGGATAAAAAAGTTCATTTTGCCGGATATCATATTGGTTCACTATCTGTTCATCACAGTAAAAATGAACATAGCTGTTGAAAAATTCTTTTTCCGCCTGATAATTCTGGTAATGTCCCGGAGAATACAGGATACATGCACCAGGCTTGGCCTTGCAGGAAGACTGATCGGGAAACCGAAAGGTCATGGGTGCCAGTACCAACAGAAAGAGATAGCTGGCAGTACCTGAAGGCCGGCATATTAATTCGCAGTCGGGGTTATGTGTATGATATCCGCAATAATCGATTGTAATCATGGTAGTTCCTTTCATATCGCCCTATCAGGGCTGTTTTCTCACCTTAAGAATAGCATGTACGGAAAAAAAGTCAATATTCTCAGAAATTATGTTATTTATATTTTTTCAGTACATGATATACTGCAAGATATAGCCAATGTCATTTAATGTTAAGGAGAAAAGAGAGCATGAAAAAATCAACTTTGTGTATAGACAAACATTTTATTGTCGGCGATGTGGATAAGCGTATCTATGGTTCCTTTATTGAGCACCTGGGACGTGCTGTTTATGAAGGGATTTATCATCCGGAAAGTCCATTTGCAGATGAACGGGGTCTGAGAAAAGATGTGCTGGAGCTGATTCGTCAGCTGAATGTTCCCGTGGTCCGTTATCCAGGAGGTAACTTTGTGTCGGGATACCATTGGGAGGATGGTGTCGGTCCAAAGGCTGAGAGACCTGAGAAAATCGATTTGGCATGGAACGTGATTGAGACGAATCAGTTCGGATTGAATGAATTTATGGATTGGACGAAGAAGGCAGACACAAAGCCTATGATGGCAGTTAATCTGGGAACCCGCGGCGTTGATGATGCCAAGAACATTGTGGAATACTGTAACTTAAAGGGCGGCAGCTATTACAGTGATCTGAGAAGAAAGCATGGATATGAGAATCCCCACGATATTAAGCTGTGGTGCCTTGGTAATGAAATGGATGGTCCGTGGCAGATGGGGCATAAGAACGCTTTAGAGTATGGAAGAACGGCGGCGGAGGCAGGGCGTATCATGAAGATGGTAGATCCGTCAATCGAACTGGTAGCATGTGGAAGTTCAGCACTTACCATGGATACGTTTGGTACATGGGAGGATACTGTGTTGTCGGAATGCTATGAGCAGGCAGATTATCTGTCACTTCATCAGTATTATGGAAACAGGGACAATAATACACCGGAATTTCTTGCTAATACGGTTGCTATGGATGAGTTTATAAGTTCTGTAATATCCATATGTGATGCAGTAAAGGCTAAGAAACGCAGCAAAAAGTCCATCCATCTGTCCTTTGATGAGTGGAATGTCTGGTACCATTCGAATGAACAGGATCAGAAACTGGAACGCTGGTGCAAAGCACCACATCAGCTTGAGGATATCTATAACTTTGAGGATGCTCTGCTGGTTGCAGGAATGATGATTACGATGCTGCGTCATGCGGATCGTGTGAAAGTAGCCTGTCTGGCGCAGCTTGTCAATGTAATTGCACCGATTATGACTTCAGATACAGGTGCATGGAAACAGACCATCTATTATCCATTCGAATTAATCAGTAATTATGGACGGGGAACAGTTTTGAATACAGTGGTAAAAGCGCCCGTATATGAAAGCGTTCACGGGGATGCTCCCTACCTGGATTCTGTCTGCATTATGAATCAGGAAGAAGAAAGTCTGACTATATTTGCAGTAAATAAGGACCTGGAAGAATCTATGGAGCTGTCCTGCGATGTTCGGCAGTTCACAGGATATCAGGTAAAAGAGCATGTTGTACTGACACATCCGGATGTGAAGGCAATGAATACAGAAGAAAATCCATCCAATGTAGCACCGGCGAGGACAGGTAATGCAAAGGTTACAGACGGAATTCTGCAGACTGTATTGTGTGACAAGAGTTTTCATGTTATCCGTCTGAGTAAGTAGGGTTTTCCCATTGACAAAGTCTCCTTATTTCTGTATCGTGTAGAAGTATGGGAGCTGATTATATGAAAAGTATTATTGAGGACATTAAAAATCAGGATTATAAGAAAGTATACCTGTTTTACGGAGAAGAATCTTATCTGAAAAAACAGTATAGGGATAAGATCTGCCAGGCACTGCATACAGACGAAGATACCATGAATTTTTCCAGGTTTGAAGGAAAAGGTTTGAATGAAGGGGAAATTATCGATCTTGCTGAGACAATGCCATTCTTTGCCGAACGACGTATTATTCTGCTGGAAAATACCGGATTCTTTAAGAACAAGGCCGAAAAACTGGCTGACTATATTGCGGATTTGCCTTCGTATATCTGCATGATATTTGTAGAAGATGAGCTGGATAAGCGAAGCCGCATGTATAAGGCCGTGCAGAAGGCAGGAAGAGCCGTGGAATTTGCAACGCAGGATGCGAACACCCTGACCAGATGGGTCCTGGGAATCTTAAAAAGAGAGAATAAGCGGATTACAAAATCGGATATCGAACTCTTCTTTACAAAGACAGGCAATGACATGGGGAATATCGACAAGGAGCTTGAAAAGCTGCTCTGCTACACGATGGGACGAGACGTGGTCACGGCGGGAGATATTGAAGAAATCTGCACGGCTCAGATTCATAATCAGATTTTTGATATGGTTCGTGCGGTTTCCGGAAGACAGCAGAAAAAAGCGTTGGAGCTATATTATAATTTACTATCTTTGAAAGAACCTCCTATGAAGATTCTTGCTCTTATTGCGAGAGAATTCAATATGATGCTGCAGGTTAAGAGCTTATATATGGAGGGCTGTGATATACGTACTATAGCTGCCCGTACAGGCTTAAGGGATTTTGCGGTGAAAAAGTATCTGCCGCTGATGCAGCAATATTCCCGGCAGCAATTAGAAGAAGCCATGGAGGACTGCATAGCTACAGAGGCCGATGTCAAGACCGGACGTCTTTCTGATATAATGAGTGTGGAGCTGCTGATTGTCAAATATAGTGGTGTTTGAGTAACTCCCGGGAAGAACGGAACTCTTCCCGGGAGTTTTTCAGCCGGTGAATGCCATATTGATACCTTCTGAAATGGTGAAACTCAAGCGCTTTATAGTCTCATCAATATCTTTTGGTGTAACAAACATGGTTGCCATTGTAGGACTTATTATTTCACCGAGGAACTCTTCAATTTCGGACTCCTCCAGGGCCTCCAACAGATTGGAGACAGCATCATGGATGATTGTACCTGCATCGACAACGGTAGGAATGCCAATGCCGATGACCGGTATTCCCAGGGTCTCCTTATTCAATCCGCATCTGTAGTTGCCCACACCGGATCCCGGACTGATTCCGGTATCTGTTAACTGGACCGTACAATTTAATCTTTTGGTGTTCCGCGCAGCCAATGCATCAATTACGACGATGATATCCGGATTGGTCTTTTCAACCACACCCTGAAGAATCTCCAGCGTTTCCATTCCGGTCTGGGCCATTACACCCGGAACCAGAGAACTTATCATAGGTGCGTGTTCTGTCCCCGGGCCTCCGGAACCGTATTCGCGGATAAGATGCCTTGTAATATGCAGATTTCCAACGACTCCGGGGCCGAGAGCATCCGGGGTCACATCCTGATTTCCCAGTCCCACAACAAGAACGGATGTCAGATTTTTGGGAAGTAATCTCTTCAGGTGGCGCGCCAATTCGACAGAGACTTCTTTGTGATAATCTTCATCTGCAACGGCCAGGGAAGGAGCCTCCATAGTAATGTAGGTTCCAATCGGTTTCTCCATCAGCCGTGCGCCGTGCTCTGTTTCAATTTTTACCAGTGTTGTGTGAATATCCTTTACTTTGTTATAATGCTTCTTGATTGTCACACCCTGAATCTCAACATTGTCTTTCTCATACTTTTCGCCATTTTCCATGGCAAGATCTGTCCGCACTTTGTACTTGTTCATTTTCGTAAGCCTCCTACAAGTTTAAAAATAGTTTTTACGTTTTTCAGATAAATATGTATTGACAATGAAAGATAAAAGGGATAAGATAAATAGGTATGTTTCATTGAGGTGTCCGTGTCTACTTCGATGATAAAGATAAATAAAAAACAGAATCAAGTATCGGAGGTGTACAGTTTGGCTAATATTAAATCTGCAAAGAAAAGAATTCTGGTAAGCAGAACAAAAACAGAGAGAAATAAGGCAATCAGATCTGCTGTCAAGACATCTATTAAGAAAGTTGACGCAGCAGTTGTTGCTGGAGATAAGGATGCCGCTAAGAGCGCGCTGACAGCAGCAGTTTCTACAATTGACAAGGCAGCTTCCAAGGGCGTTTATCATAAGAACAACGCATCCAGAAAAGTCGCACGTTTGAGCAAGGCTGTAAACTCAATCGCATAAACGAGACGAAAAATAAATATAGAGCCTCCATTCATACCGTCATGTGAATGGAGGTTCTTTGTATAAAGTTAGTCCATTTTGGCCAGCCTCTGCATAAGATAGATACAGGGGGTGAGAGGTTGGACAGAAATAACAAAGGTCTGGGGACGATAGTGATTATCGTGATGGCGGCAATAGCAGTGATTTTGGTTTATCGAAGCTATAAAGTCATCACCGCTCAGGGAGCTGAGCGAGGGAAGGAAATCCTGGGAGCCGCTTACGAACAGGCTGCGGACTTAGCGGTAAAGACATACATTCCTCAGGTATACTATGAAAATGGCAATGCAGGAAACGGAGATATTTTTGAACGTATTGTTCAGATGGCTCAGGAACAGATACCGGGAATGGGAGCGGAAGAGGAAGAAGAGGGAAAAGAGACAGAGATTATTGAAGATGATTCCACGGAAGCGGCTATTCTCGAGGAAAATGAGCGTGTGATTCAGGCTAAGATTACGGCCGAAAACCAGCAGAAAATCCAGCAGGATTCACAGGTACAGCCAGAGCAGACGCAAAAGGGAACAGATGAGCAGGTACAGCAGACCAGTTCTTTTAACATAGTTAATCCGATATCACTGGAACAGCTTCAGGATTATAATTTCCTCCTGAATAACTTCTTTGTTGTAGATGGAAATACTTCTGCTGAGAAATCTGAAATCAATCTGGATCAACTATGGGGAAAAGACATGAAAATAAGCGATGATACCTCCGGCCCAAAGATATTGATTTACCATACACATTCGCAGGAGGAATTTGCGGATTCTGTGGCGGGAGATACCAGTACCACTGTAATTGGGGTGGGAGAACATCTTGCACAGATACTTCGGGATACTTATGGATACCAGGTGTTGCACCGGACAGATACATTTGACCTGGTAGATGGAAGACTGGAACGAAGTAAGGCTTATAATTATGCAGAGCCTGTTTTGCAGCAGGTGCTGGCAGAAAATCCGTCTATAGAGGTAGTAATTGATTTGCACCGCGACGGAGTAGATGAATCGAAGCATCTGGTTACAGAGATTGACGGAAAACCTACGGCAAAGGTTATGTTTTTTAATGGGCTGAGCAGGACGAGTATGAATGGACCCATCGATTCGCTGCCTAATCCTTATATAGAGGACAATCTGGCATTTTCCTTTCAGTTGGAGTATCTTGCAAAACAATGCTACCCTGATTTTACCAGATGCATCTACCTGAAAGGCTACCGGTACAACCTTCATGTTCGGCCTAAGTCCATTTTGCTGGAGGTTGGGGCACAGACCAACACAGTGGAAGAAGCCATGAATGCAATGGAGCCTTTTGCAAAGGTATTGAATTCAGTACTTAAGGGAACAAATAAGAACGAATCCTGAATCATAACAAAACGAGTGACAAAAGCACTTCTTGTATGGTAGAATGAAGTTTGACGATTATTTAAGTACCTTGTCAGGAGGAACAGATTTGACAGCTGTAGATCAAAGTAAGATACGAAATTTTTGCATCATTGCACATATTGACCATGGAAAATCCACATTGGCAGACCGGATTATCGAAAAAACCGGTCTGCTGACTGAGCGCGAGATGCAGTCTCAGGTATTGGATAACATGGATCTGGAACGCGAACGCGGCATTACTATCAAAGCACAGGCGGTCCGCACCATATATAAGGCAAAGGATGGGCAGGAATATATATTAAATATGATAGATACACCCGGACATGTCGACTTTAATTATGAGGTTTCCAGGAGTCTGGCAGCATGCGACGGAGCCATTCTGGTTGTAGATGCCTCGCAGGGAATCGAGGCTCAGACACTTGCCAATGTATATCTGGCTCTGGATCATGACCTGGATGTGTTCCCGGTCATCAATAAGATAGATCTGCCCGGTGCCGATCCGGAGCGGGTGATTGCGGAAATCGAGGATGTAATAGGAATTGAGGCACAGGGGTGCCCCCGTATTTCGGCCAAAACAGGGCTGAATGTAGAGCAGGTGCTGGAGGAACTTGTGGAGAAGGTACCCGCTCCCAGAGGAAACAGTGAAAATCCCCTCCAGGCACTGATTTTTGATTCCGTGTATGATGCCTATAGAGGAGTCATCACATCCTGCAGAGTCATGGAAGGTAAGGTGAGAAAGGGTACAAAGATCCGTATGATGGCTACAGGAGCCGTGGAAGAAGTCGTTGAGGTAGGATACTTTGGAGCGGGACAGTTTATTCCCTGCGAAGAGCTTTCGGCCGGCATGGTGGGATATATTACAGCCAGTATAAAAAATGTCAGCGACACACGTGTGGGTGATACCATCACGGATGCCAACAGATCTTGTGCAGAACCGCTTCCAGGATATAAAAAAGTAAATCCCATGGTGTATTGTGGTATGTATCCGGCCGATGGAGCCGATTACCAGGATTTGAGAGACGCGCTGGAAAAGCTTCAGCTTAATGATGCATCGCTCTTTTATGAGCCGGAGACCTCTGCTGCTTTAGGGTTTGGGTTCCGCTGTGGGTTTCTGGGACTTCTTCATCTTGAAATCATTCAGGAGAGGCTCGAGAGAGAATATAATCTGGATTTGGTTACTACTGCGCCCAGCGTTATCTATAAAGTTTATAAGACGGACGGAACCTGCATAGATTTGACCAATCCTTCGAATCTGCCGGATCCATCCGAAATCGATTATATGGAAGAACCGGTTGTAAAAGCCGAAATCATGGTGACAACCGAGTTTATCGGCCCGATTATGGAGTTGTGCCAGCAGCGGCGCGGCCAGTACCAGGGCATGGAATATATGGAGACAACACGTGCCATGCTGCATTATCATCTGCCTTTGAATGAAATTATCTATGATTTTTTTGATGCCCTGAAGTCCCGGTCGAGAGGCTATGCCTCCTTTGACTATGAACTTCTGGGGTATGAGCGAAGCGATCTGGTAAAACTGGATATTCTGGTGAACAAAGAAGAGGTGGATGCTCTGTCCTTTATTGTATTTTCCGGTTCGGCCTATGACCGCGGCAGGAGAATGTGTGAGAAACTCAAAGAGGAGATACCCAGGCAGTTGTTCGAGGTTCCGATACAGGCGGCAATAGGGTCGAAGGTCATTGCCAGAGAAACAGTCAGGGCCATGCGGAAAGACGTGCTGGCCAAGTGCTATGGCGGTGATATCAGCCGTAAGAAGAAACTGCTTGAAAAGCAAAAAGAAGGAAAGAAGCGGATGCGGCAGATCGGGAATGTAGAGATTCCCCAGAAGGCATTTATGAGTGTTTTGAAACTGGAAGATAATTAGTATTAGTATAAAGCTGTTCCTGATATGGGAATGGCTTTTATTGATACAGGAAAGGCAATTTAGATGAATCGAAAAAAAAGGAAACTGGAAATATATGTGCATATACCGTTTTGCGTGAGAAAGTGTGAATATTGTGACTTTTTATCCTTTTCTTCAGAGGAAGCACGCAGAAGAGACTATGCAGAGGCTCTGTGCAGGGAGATAGGTGCAGTGGATGGACTGGACGGATATCAGGTGAGCTCGATCTTTTTTGGCGGCGGAACCCCTTCTTTGATGTCCCCGGAAGAAATTATGCGGATTTTGGATGAAATTAG
This sequence comes from Novisyntrophococcus fermenticellae, assembly GCF_018866245.1. Taxonomy (GTDB): domain Bacteria; phylum Bacillota; class Clostridia; order Lachnospirales; family Lachnospiraceae; genus Novisyntrophococcus; species Novisyntrophococcus fermenticellae. The sequence goes on along the minus strand of NZ_CP076458.1, from coordinate 2,508,993 downwards.
AAACAGAATCAGCTTTTCGGATGATGCTGAAATATCCTTAGAGGCCAATCCCGGGACCGTGACAGAGGAAACGCTGGGGGGATATCGGAAAGCAGGATTCAACCGTATCAGCTTTGGCTGTCAATCCATGTCTGACACGGAACTAAAGCGTCTGGGAAGGATTCATACGGTGGAGGAATTTAGGACAGGCTACCGGCAGGCAAGAGAGGTTGGATTTCTCAATATCAACGTAGATCTGATGTCGGCACTGCCGGGACAGACCTATGTGGATTGGGAAAGAAATCTCCGCATGACGGCAGAGCTGGCACCGGAGCACATTTCGGCTTATAGTCTGATTTTGGAGGAGGGGACTCCGTTTTATGAAAAACAGGATATCCTGGAGCTCCCGGATGAGGATACAGAACGAATCATGTATGAAAATACCCATGATATATTAAAAGAATATGGGTATGAACAATATGAAATATCTAATTATGCAAAAAAGGGGTATGCGTGCAGGCATAATATCGGTTATTGGAAGCGGATACCATATCTGGGGCTGGGACTTGGAGCGGCTTCACTTATGAAGGAGCAGCGGTTTTCCAATACAGTGGACTTGAAGGAATATCTGCAGAACAGTCACCAGCCGCGGATAATCAGGAAAAATCTGCAGAAGCTTACTGAAGAGGATGCCATGGAGGAGTTTATGATTCTGGGTCTCAGGATGTGCCGCGGCATATCAGAAGTGGATTTTCAGAGAAATTTCGGGAAAGAAATGACGGATGTTTATGGAAAGGTCATTGAAAAGTACATGCAAATGGGATTTTTACAAAAGAAAGACAGATATGTATCGTTGACCCGGAAGGGCATATCGGTGAGCAATATCATAATGGCGGATTTCCTGAGGGAATGAAGGAAAGTGTCGGGAAACAGGACACACAAAACAGAACGAATGTTTGCTTTCGCTTGACAGATATGGTAAGATATATGGTAGATTAGGTCTGGCAGCAGACATTTAAAATACGGTGATGACAGCAAAAGGAGTTATATATATATGGCAAGTAAACAGAAGAAGGAGTTTATAAAGATACGAGGTGCTTCAGAGAACAACCTGAAGAGCCTGGATGTGGATATTCCCAGAAATGAACTTGTGGTTCTGACCGGTTTAAGCGGTTCGGGAAAGAGTTCTCTGGCTTTTGATACTATTTATGCAGAAGGCCAGCGGCGTTATATGGAGAGTCTTTCTTCCTATGCCCGTCAGTTTCTGGGGCAGATGGAAAAACCAAATGTAGAGAGCATCGAAGGGCTCCCTCCGGCGATATCCATAGATCAGAAATCCACCAACAGAAACCCCAGATCCACAGTGGGTACGGTGACAGAAATTTACGATTATTTTCGTCTGCTCTATGCCCGCGTCGGGATTCCGCACTGTCCCGGGTGCGGCAGAGAAATCAGCAAGCAGACGGTGGACCAGATGGTGGATAAAATTATGAGCCTTCCGGAACGTACGAAAATTCAATTGCTGGCACCTGTGGTCAGGGGCAGGAAAGGAAGGCACGAAAAGGTGCTGGACCAGGCGAAAAGAAGTGGTTATGTACGTGTGCAGGTGGACGGTAACCTATACGAACTGACCGAAGATATTACATTAGATAAGAATATAAAGCATAACATAGAGATTGTGGTGGACCGTCTGATGATAAAGGAGGGAATCCAAAAAAGACTGACCGATTCCATCGAAAGCGTGCTTGAACTGTCGGGCGGTCTTCTGGTAGTGGATACGATGGACGGCAATGTTCTGAATTTCAGCCAGAGTTTTTCCTGCCCGGACTGCGGAATCGGTATGGATGAGATCGAACCCAGGAGTTTTTCCTTTAACAATCCTTTCGGAGCCTGCCCCAGCTGCTATGGTTTGGGATATAAGATGGAATTTTCGGAAGAACTGATGATTCCGGATTCGTCCTTAAGTATCCTGGAAGGGGCGATTGTGGTGCTGGGCTGGCAGTCCTGTACGGATAAATCCAGTTACACCAGAGCGATTCTGGATGCACTGGCAAAGGAATACGGCTTTTCACTGGACACCCCATTTCAGGATTATCCAAAGAAAATACATGATATACTGATCGAGGGGACGAATGGAAAAAAAGTAAAGGTATACTATAAGGGACAGCGGGGAGAAGGCGTCTACGACGTGGCATTTGAGGGCCTGCTTAAGAATGTGGAACGCCGTTACAGGGAGACGGGTTCGGAAAGCACGAGGCAGGAGTATGAATCCTTTATGAGAATCACACCCTGCCCGGACTGTCGTGGGCAAAGGCTGAAAGCCACTTCATTAGCCGTGACCGTAGGGGATAAGAACATCTTTGAAGTTACTTCAATGTCCATTGAGAAACTGACAGCATTTATGGCAGATTTGAAGCTGAGCAGCCAGCAGAATCTGATAGGAAAGCAGATTTTAAAGGAAATCCGGGCGCGTGTTCAATTTTTGATGGACGTAGGTTTAGATTATCTGACACTTGCCCGTGCTACTGCAACATTGTCCGGAGGGGAGGCACAGCGTATCCGCCTGGCCACCCAGATTGGGTCAGGTCTTGTGGGTGTTGCCTATATTCTGGACGAACCGAGCATAGGCCTCCATCAAAGGGATAACGATAAACTTCTGAAAACGCTGCTTCATCTTCGGGATCTCGGAAACTCACTGATTGTGGTGGAACACGATGAGGATACCATGCTGGCTGCAGATTGCGTGGTGGACATCGGACCCGGTGCCGGAGAGCATGGCGGGGAGCTGGTTGCAATTGGAACAGCAAAAGAACTGATGAAGAATAAAAACTCTGTTACCGGGGCATACCTAAGCGGACGTATGAAAATTCCGGTTCCGGAGGCACGAAAGAAGCCGGCCGGATGGTTGAAAGTGTGTGGGGCACAGGAGAATAATCTGAAAAATATCGATGTAAAATTTCCTCTGGGCGTTATGACCTGTGTAACCGGTGTTTCGGGTTCGGGAAAAAGTTCGCTGGTCAATGAGATATTATATAAGAGACTGGCCAGAGAACTGAACAGAGCCAGAATTATACCTGGAAAGCACAAAAAAATTGAAGGCATTGAGCAGTTGGATAAGGTTATTGATATTGATCAGTCTCCGATAGGAAGAACCCCCCGGTCCAATCCGGCCACATATACCGGTGTTTTCGACATGATCAGGGACTTGTTTTCATCTACTGCTGATGCCAAGGCCAGAGGATATAAAAAAGGACGTTTCAGCTTTAATGTCAAAGGAGGCCGCTGCGAAGCCTGCAGCGGTGATGGAATCATTAAAATTGAGATGCACTTTCTTCCGGATGTGTATGTGCCCTGTGAAGTATGCCAGGGAAAGCGCTATAACAGGGAGACCCTGGAGGTAAAATACAAAGGTAAGAGTATCTATGATGTATTGGATATGACTGTGGAGGAGGCGATGACGTTCTTTGAACATGTGCCTTCTGTCCGCAGAAAAATAGAGACATTGTACGACGTGGGATTGTCTTATATCAGACTGGGACAGCCATCTACCACTCTGTCCGGCGGAGAGGCGCAGCGAATCAAACTCGCTACGGAACTGAGTAAACGCAGCACCGGGAAAACCATTTATATTCTCGATGAGCCGACCACAGGACTGCATTTTGCAGATGTGCATAAGCTGATTGAAATCTTAAAAAGGCTTTCAGAAGGCGGAAATACGGTGGTTGTCATAGAGCATAACCTGGACGTGATCAAAACTGCGGACTATATCATCGATATAGGTCCGGAGGGCGGCGATAAAGGAGGAACGGTGATAGCTTATGGCACACCGGAGCATATTGCGTCGGTTCCTGAGTCTTATACAGGACAATATGTCAAAAAATATCTCTAAAAACTGCTTTTCATTTCCTCACTCTATGTTTATAATGAATTAGAGGCGAGGGGAATTACAAGATATTGATTGGAGCGGGCAGATCTGGTACATCATGTGTTAATTGCGTATGAAATTCGGTGTACCGGGATTGAAAGCCGAATTGAAAGGGGATTTATTATGGCTGCGGTAACGGATATTGGAATTGATTTAGGTACGGCCAGTATTCTGGTGTATACGAAAGGTAAAGGAATCGTGCTGAAAGAGCCGTCTGTGGTTGCTTATGATAAAGACGCCGATAAGGTGAGGGCAATTGGAGAGGAAGCCAGGCAGATGATTGGCCGGACACCGGGTAACATCATGGCAATCCGTCCGCTTCGTCAGGGAGTCATCTCTGATTACATGATTACGGAGAAGATGCTGCGTTATTTTATTCAGAAATCCATGGGGAGAAAGTCATTCAGGAAACCACGCATTTCTATCTGTGTTCCCAGTGGGGTGACCGAGGTAGAACGAAGAGCAGTGGAAGAGGCCACATATCAGGCCGGTGCCAGAGATGTGACGATTATAGAAGAACCTATTGCAGCGGCTATCGGAGCCGGAATTGATATAACAAAGCCATTTGGCAATATGATTGTAGATATCGGAGGAGGCACAACCGATGTGGCGGTAATTTCATTGGGAGGAATTGTTGTTGCATCTTCCATCCGGGTGGCTGGTGACAATTTTAACGAGGCAATTATACGATACGTAAGAAAGAATCACAAGTTATTCATCGGAGAACAGACGGCGGAGGCGGTAAAGCTGAAGATAGGTACCGCTTATAAACGCCTTGAGGAAAAATCCATGGATATCAAAGGGCGCAACGTTGTAACAGGGCTTCCGAAGACCGTTCATCTGACATCACCCGAGGTCTGCGAGGCTTTGAAAGATACGGTGAACCAGATTGTGGAAACCGTTCAGAATGTTCTGGAGAAAACACCGCCGGAGCTGGCGGCCGATGTGGCGGACCGGGGTATTGTACTGACCGGCGGCGGAGCACTTTTAGATGGTATAGAAGAGGTGATTCAGGAAAGGACAGGTATCAACACGATGACAACTGAGAATCCTGAGCTTGCCGTGGCTGTGGGTACCGGAAAGTACGTTGAGATGATGGATAAATTTAATCATTAAGAGTACGAGAGATGGCAGGGAACATGAAAGATAAAGTAGAAGGCTATGTGGAACATATCATTTTCAGAAATGAGGAGAATGGATATACAGTACTGAATTTAAAGGTGGAGGCCAGTGAGCTGACCTGTGTGGGAACCTTCCAGTACGTCAATGAAGGAGAACTTCTGGAGGTTACGGGAGAGTATACGGCACATGCCGTATACGGACAGCAGTTCCGGGTAGATGCCTATGAGACCAGATTACCGAAGGATTCAGAATCCATGGAACGATATTTGGGTTCGGGAGCCATCAAAGGCGTGGGTGCTGCTTTGGCAGCCAGAATTGTCCGCAGATTTGGAAAGGACACCCTGCGAATCATAGATGAGGAGCCGGAAAGACTGTCCGAAATCAAGGGGATCAGTGATAAAAAGGCAAGAGAAATCGCAGTGCAGGTATCAGAAAAGTCTGAGATGCAGGACGCAATTATCTTCATGAGCCAATATGGAGTTTCACTGGGACTCGGAATCAAGATATTTCATCAATACGGAGATAATGTTTACCGGATACTGAAAGAAAATCCTTATAAAATTGCGGAGGACATACCGGGGGTTGGATTTAAAACAGCCGATGAAATTGCATCCAGGGCAGGAGTACACATGGACTCGGAGTTTCGCATACGCAGCGGCTTGTACTATGTGCTTTCCCAGGCGAGCGCCCAGGGGCATATCTACTTGCCGAAACATGTATTATTTCACAGAGCAGAGGAGATGCTGGGTGTTCATTCAGAATCTATGGACAAGTATCTGATGGATATGGCCATAGACCGGAAGGTAATCTTAAAAGAAAAGCAGGATCCGGAAGGAAGGGTTCAGACGACTGTTTACGCAAGCCAGTTCTACTATCTTGAACTCAATACAGCACGTATGCTTCATGAACTGAATATTACATGTGAAGATGACAGGGTGCAGGTGGAGCACCGTATTCAAGGTATCGAAAAAAGCTCTGAAATCGAATTGGATGATATACAGCGGCAGGCCGTGATTGAAGCTGCATGTGATGGGCTGATGATTTTAACAGGCGGACCGGGTACCGGTAAGACAACCACGATCAATGCCATGATAAAGTATTTTGCATCGGAGGGGATGGATATTCTTCTGGCGGCCCCGACAGGGAGGGCTGCCAAACGTATGACTGAGACGACGGGCTATGTGGCTTCCACAATTCATCGCCTGCTGGAGATATCCGGTGTCGTAGATGAGTCTTCTTCAAATGTGAATTTTGAAAGGAACCAGGACAATCCGCTGGAGGCAGATGTGATTATCATAGACGAGATGTCTATGGTTGACATTCAGCTGATGCATGCACTTCTGACTGCCATAGTACCCGGAACCCGTTTGATTCTGGTGGGAGATATGAATCAGCTGCCCAGTGTGGGTCCCGGCAGTGTCCTGCGGGATATGATACAGTCGGGGTGTTTCCGGGTGGTCGAATTGACCAGGATTTTCCGGCAGGCTGCAAAAAGTGACATCGTAGTGAATGCGCATAAGATTCATGCCGGGGAGCAGATTGTTCTGGATAATAAAAGTCTTGATTTTTTCTTCCTGAAGCGATATGATTCAAATCTCATTCTTAATGTAATCCTTACACTGATTCTGAAAAAACTCCCGAAATATGTGGAAGCCGGATCCAGAGATATTCAGGTACTCGCACCCATGCGAAAGGGAGCTCTTGGAGTAGAAAACCTGAATAAGGTCCTGCAGCGGTATCTGAATCCGCCTTCCGGAGATAAGAAGGAAAAAGAGACTGTGAATGCGGTTTTCCGGGAAGGTGACAAGGTAATGCAGATTAAGAATAATTACCAGCTGGGATGGGAAGTAAGAGGACAATATGGAATTGCAGCCGAACAGGGTATGGGAATCTTCAATGGGGATTTAGGAATCATCAGTGAGATTAATCCGTATGCCGAACTGTTGACTGTAGAGTATGACGAGCACCGCTTTGTAGAATATACATACAAACAATTGGATGAGCTGGAGCTGGCCTATGCCACTACCATCCATAAAGCGCAGGGGAGTGAATACCCTGCCGTGATTATTCCCCTGCTTGGGGGACCAAGGATGCTTATGACCAGAAATTTGCTTTATACGGCTGTTACCAGAGCACGAAGATGTGTGGCACTGGTGGGAAGCGACGTGACTTTTCAGGCAATGATAGACAACCATCAGGAGGAAAGCCGGTATACGACGCTGGCTGAGCGGATTGCAGAGATGTAACAACGTAACAAGGCTGTACAGGAAGAGAGTCATCGGGGAGAGAGGACTCTGAATGAAATTTTTAGATATCTTATATCCTAAGCGCTGTGCCTTATGCGATTGCGTAGTTTCAGGCCGGGAGCACCCGGTCTGTTTGCAGTGCCGGGATGAAGTAAAGCCAATCACAGGACCCAGATGTTTACGATGCAGTAAGCCTATAGACAGTGATGAGAAAGAAGTTTGTCTGGACTGTGAAAGACATGAGTTCAGTTTCGACTGTGGGTTTGCTGCTTTCTTATATTGCGGCAAAATAAAGGCATCCATAGCAAGATATAAATACGGCGGCAGGCAGGAATATGGCAGATTCTATGGAGAGATGCTGAACCTGTTTGCATCGTCATATGTAACATGCTGGAAGCCGGAGGTGCTGATTCCTGTTCCGGTACACGCAGGAAAGCTAAGCAAAAGGGGATATAATCAGGCGAAAGTGCTGGCAGATGTATTAGGCGAAATCTGGGGTATTCCGGTGGATTCCCGTTCTATGAAAAGGAAAAAGAAAACCCGTGCACAAAAGAATTTGGATCCAGCGGAGCGGAGACGAAATTTAAGAGAGGCATTTACCTTAGTGCAGGAAATAAGGTACAAAATTGTAGTGCTCGTGGATGATATATATACTACAGGAAGCACGGTAGAGACACTGGCCCGGCTTCTCAAAGAGCATGGAGTGGAGAAGGTTTATTTCCTGACTGTATGTATCGGACGGGGACTGTAGCTGAATAGTAACAAGAACTTCTTTTCATAACTGGGGAAGTATGGTACAATATCTTATGAATTGTAGAGATTCGGATAAAGGAGAGTCTATGCTGAACACAGAGAGAGTAGCGCTGATGACCAGATTGGCCCGCTATGAAAAGAAGGAAGAAAAGAGATATCTGAAAATCGGCAAATACTACCGCAGTGATTATATCGGTATTTCTTTGCTGAAGAATTTCTTTGCTTCTACAATTGCCTATATCCTTATACTGGGGTTAGTTGTGGTATATAATATGGAAACCGTGATGCATAAGATGAGCGGTTTGAAAGTAGAATCATTTATTTTTGAAGCAGTTGTGGGGTATATATTAATGCTGGCCATCTATTCCGGCATCACCTACACAGTTGCTTCTATTCGTTATGCAAAAGCAATAAAAAGTTTGGAAGACTATGACAGGTCCCTTAAAAAACTGGAAAAAGATTATATGATAGAAACACAGGGAGCCCTGCGTAAGAAACCGGGAGGGCATTTTAGATGACAGAATTACTTGAACTCAAGGAGAAGTTACAGATTTTATATGGAAAATATAGTTTCTATGCGAATGCCATATTAAAATTTCTACTGGCAGTTTTTGTTTTTACAAATATAAACAGAAATCTCGACTACTTAAAAGTACTTAATAATTTTTTTGTAATTCTGATTCTGGCCTTACTTTGCTCGATACTCCCAATGTATATGATCGTGATATCCGGTGGAATAATAATTACATTGCATACTTTTGCACTGGGTATTGAAGTAGGTGGAGTTACCTTATTATTGTTTGCACTTATGTATCTGCTCTATTTCAGATTTTCCTCCAAAGATGCGCTGGCCATAGTCATGACACCAGCCGCCTTTTCTTTGGGTATGCCGTGTATGATACCGCTTGGATGTGGTCTTTTAAGAGGACCGGGATCGGCGATATCTATATGTATAGGCACGATAACATATTATTACATACGGACGGTCAGGGAGATTGCGGAACCATTAAAAAAGCTGGAGGAGCAGGATATACTTGGCAATGTTCAGGCATTGATTGGTGGTGTCTTTCATAATAAAGCAATGTATGTATTTATAATTGCCGGTGCTGCAGTTGCTGTTATTGTATATGCCATACGTAGAATGAGCGCGGATTTTGCGTGGTATCTGGCAATCGGGACAGGATGCTTATGCTATATCATTATAGCCATGTGTGCTGCGATACTGCTGAAGGCAGAGGTTTCAATACCGGTGGTTTTTATAGGGACAATCGGCTCCGGCTTATGTGCCCTGATTTTAGAATTCTTCGCTTATCATGCGGATTATCGAAGAAGCGAATTTCTGGAATATCAGGATGATACTTATTATTACTATGTGAAGGCTGTGCCTAAGAAATCCGTGATGAAAAGAAGAAGCGGTTCGAAGAACAGCAATCTTTTAATCCCGGACATGGCGGGAAAGGATCCGGACAGTCAATCTGAAGATTTTGAACGTTCTGATGAGCTGGAGCTTTCAGAAAAATCTGCATATCCGGAAGAAACGGATGCACAGCCGGGGTTTTCCGATATTGATTTTGAGGAAAAACTGGAGAAAATTTTAGAGGATATTGAAAATGCTCCATAATTAAACCTATACAGCTTATCGGAAGGAAAAAAGTGGAAGGGAAGTGATGCTTTGGATAAGATTATTACATGGTTTAAAACACAATTTGTTAATTTCACATTTCCACGTCAGCTTCCGAAACATGTGGAATTTATAGATATTGTACAAATTCTGATAATTGCTTACTTTGTATACCATCTGATTCTCTGGGTGAAAAATACGCGGGCATATCTTCTGCTCAGAGGTGTTGTCTTTATCGGTGTATTTATTCTGATTGCCAACTTTTTTGAAATGGATGTAATCATCGAGATCTTTAAGATGGTAAGTGTCGCCGCCATTACAGCGGTAGTGATTGTCTTTCAGCCGGAACTGCGCCGGGTTTTGGAGCAGCTGGGAGACCGGAATTTTTTTGATTCGTTCCTGATTTTGGGAGCGGGCAGTGTGGAAGATAATTTAAGATTCAATGATCAGACGTTGAACGAACTGGTCCGTGCAAGCTTTGAGATGGGCGAGGTAAAGACAGGTGCGCTGATTGTAATTGAGCAGAACATATCTCTGGCCGATTATGAAAAAACCGGTATTCCTGTTGATGCCGTTCTGACAGGGCAGCTGCTGATTAATATATTTGAGCATAATACACCGCTGCATGACGGTGCTGTCATTGTAAGAGGGGATCGGGTGGCTGCTGCGACCTGTTACCTTCCCTTATCCGACAGCATGGCAATAAGCAAGGAACTGGGGACCAGGCATCGTGCTGCCATAGGAATCAGTGAGGTCAGCGACTCTTTGACAATTATTGTATCAGAAGAGACCGGTCATGTTTCTATTGCGTTAAATGGTGAAATCAGGACAGCAGTGTCTTCCAGCGATTTGAGAGAACAGCTTCATAAGATTCAAAAGCTATCAAAGCAGCAGCAAAAAACCAGGTTTCAGCGTTGGAAAGGGCGGGTAAGAGATGAAAAAACTACTGAAAAATAACCTGGCCCTGAAAATTATTTCTGTGATTGTTGCAATACTAATCTGGTATGTGGTGGTGGAAGTCAGTGATCCGATAAGACCCCAGACCTATGATGTCCCTGTCAATATTACGCATGCAAATTATATTGAGACAGGAAAGAAAACTTACCGGATTGATGATCAGTACAAAACCATCAAAGTTACCATCCGGGATAATCGGACGGCTCTCTCAAAGATTAAAGAGGCGGATATTGTAGCAGAGGCGGATTTAACTCAGATTGTAGATATGAATACCTCGCCGGTATATGTTCCGGTTACCGTGTCCTGCCCGGGCATAAGGGGGGAGAACATATCCTTGTCCAGAACAACAATTCCTGTCATCATAGAAGACATCGAACAGCAGACCTTTAATATCGATGTAGACACCGGAGATACAGTCCCGGGAAGGGATTATGAGGTCGGTAAGATAACGCTGAATCCTAAAACGGTGACCATAACAGGGCCTAAATCCATCATTAAAAAGATCGACCGGGTAAAGGCTGAGGTCAGTGTGGACGGTATGACGGAAGATGGAGAAAAGACAGCGAATCTGGTAATCTATGATAAGAACGGGGAACCGGTCACCTCGGATATGGGCTATCTGAGATTTGACATCGGATCCACACCGGTACAGGCTTCCGTTGATTTATGGAAGAAAGAGAATGTCAAGATAAATATTGAACTGGAAGGAAGCCCTGCCAGGGGCTACCAGGTTGGTGAAATCATTACCTCGCCTTCAGAAATTACGGTTGTAGGGACAGATGAGGCACTGGCAGAACTGGAGCAGAATGGAAACCAGATAACGATTCCCGTTTCGAAGGAAGTGGTTGACATAAAGAATCAAAAATCGGACGTGCGGGGAACCCTGGAGCTTAGCAGTGTGTTTGATAAGGATGGCACGATACGTCCGAGCGAAGGCGCGGCCGCCATTGTCATCAATGTGACGATCCTTCCCAATGGAAGTAAAGAATTTGATCTGGATGTGGAGGCGATAAAAACGAATGGACTGGGTGAAAACATGAGTCTTTCTTATGATCAGCCTACCTTGCCGATTCGTATTAAAGCATCGGATGATTTACTCGAAACCTTTGATTCTGCTTCCATGATTGATGCTTCCATCGATCTTACCGGTAAAGGGGAAGGCGATTATCCCGTCGATGTTGGTATTAAACTGCCGGATGGGTATGAACTCGTAGATACACTCAAGACAACTGTACATCTGAAACAGAAAGTCCAGGGAACGAATACGGGACCGTAAGGTCAGGCAATATATAGGAGGAAGTAGGAGGAAGTATTTATGGTTAGCAGAAAGGTCAAAGTTATAAATCCTTCAGGTCTTCACTTAAGACCTGCAGGAATCTTGTGTAATAAGGCGATGAATTATAAATCGCTGATTACCTTTGAATACGAGGATAAAATCAAGACCGGCGTAGCGAATGCGAAAAGTGTCTTAAGCGTTCTTGGGGCATGTGTAAAGTCCGGGGATGTGATTGAACTGAAGTGTGAAGGAGAGGATGAAGAAGAGGCTCTGGAGGCCTTGACCTTGGCGATTGAAAGTGGGTTAGGAGAGTAATATAAAATGCGGGTAAAGCGAATGACAAAAAAGGCGGTGCTAGGTTTAGCCGCTGTGGCACTGATTTGTGTGAATATGACAATGAATGCAGGGGCAGCAGTTAATAATGCTAATGTATTTCCGGTCGAAACAAACAGCTGGCAGGGATGGCCCCAGGCGCCCGATATTTCCAGTGGCACTGGAATTTTGCTGGATGCAAAGACAGGACAGATTCTCTATGATAAGGGAATGGATGACCAGAGATATCCCGCAAGTATTACAAAAATCATGACATCTCTGGTGGCTATAGAAAACAGCACGCCTGAAACGCAGGTAACATTTACACAGACAGGTATGGCAGATGCCTATTCGGGAAGTTCTAATATCATTCCCAAGCTTGGGGAAACATTTACGATGGAACAGTGCATCTACATGATTATGCTGAAGTCGGCAAACGATGTCTCTACCCAGGTGGCTGAGACCATCGGGGGCAGTGTTGAGAATTTTGTTAACATGATGAACCAGAAGGCTGAAGAGTTGGGATGCATAAACACACATTTTAATAATGCAAACGGACTTCCGGATGACAATCACTATACATCCGCTCATGACATGGCATTAATTGCCCAGACAGCCTTAAAGAATGAAACCTTCCAGAAGGTTGTAAATACCCGCGAATACGTAGTACCAGCCACAAATCTGTCAGGAGCCCGGGATTATGCCAACCATCATAAGATGCTGCTGGAGGGAACCAATTGGAGCTATACGGGATGTGTGGGAGGTAAGACAGGGTATACTGATGCATCCCAGAGTACACTTGTGACTTATGCCGAACGAGATGGACTGGAATTAATTGCGGTTGTAATGTATGGTCTCGGAGATGATGCAGTGTATGGAGATACCACACTTCTCATGGATTATGGGTTTACGAATTTCAAAGCAGGTGAGGATGGGAAGATACAGACAGCCGATAATAAAATCATTTATGAAAATACGGCATTAACGAAGAAGGAATATGAAAAGAAGACGGCTGAACCCACACTCTCTGAAGAACCGGAAGACACGCCTGAGCCAGAGAAGGATTCCGTAATCTCTGATTCAGATACAACTATTAAAAGGGCAGATATGGGTGCCTATATTGCGATGGGTGTTTTATCCGGACTTGTTTTTCTGGGAGTTGTGTTGATTATCGTAGTATTGGTCAAGAATAAAAATAAGAGAATCTGATGTTACGGTTCAGTAATAAGGGCTTGCCCCCGGCAGTTATAACTGCCGGGGGTTTCTTTTTCTGGATATCCATGTAATCGAAAGGAAAACCAGAAAGGATATTCCGCTTAAAAGAATTCCTTCTTTTAATAAAGGAGCACTGTAGGTGAGCGTAAAAGTATGGCGGCCGGCTGTGACATAAAACCCTGAAAATCCATAGTCTGTCCGAATGAGTTCCGCAGGTTGCCCATCAACGGACGCCTGCCAGCCGGTCTCGTAGGGAATAGCAAAAAATGCAAGGCTGTCCCGGTCAGCCGCAATGGTGCCCGTTAGTTTACTGTCATTCGTGGTATTATTCACAACAATACCGGGATCTTCGGATAGGCTGCCGGCAGGACTCTGCGAGGTAAAGGACACACCGCTTAATGTAAACTCCACACCCTGATACCGTGTGATACAGTGCAGATATCTTGTATCAGCTGGAATCGTGAGGGAGACCGCATAATTCGAATCTGCGGAATGTGTCAATCTGGTAAGTTCAAAGCTTGAGGTGTCTGCCTTGCCGTTATTTGTAATAAATGTAATGGCAGGAGGCAGTTCGCAGTGAATGTTAAAATGCATGGTAACAGGGGCATTCTGCCCGGAAAGCTCCGGGTTCAGTGGTATATTTACATCGGTGCTCCAGCTTATGGCTTTTGTATCAGAATCCAGGAAGGTGCTAAGTGCAGGTGAATCATAAGATACATAATCGGGCAGATTCCGTTTTGTAAAGGCACTCAGGCGATCGGCGGGAATGGAGAGCGGGCCGGGCGATTCGGTGATTGCTGTCTGCGATAAAAGCCCGGAAGCATCAATCGATGGCGCGGAGGCTTCATAGGTAGCCTGATCCATGGTCTGCGTGTACAGACGTCCGACAGACGCTGCATATTGATTCTGATACAGGTATAAAGAACCAAATTGCTTTACCAGCTGATAAGCATCACTGCTGTAATTCCCGTCTTCGGTCACAAGATATTTAATTCCGAATAAAGTGGCAAATACATCATCATGCGCGATGTGGCGGTATGTGGTTCTGGAGAAGTTAAACAAATTCATATTCGGAATGATTTTTTCGGTGAATTCAATGAGGTTTTTGTTCAGCGTTGAATTATAGGTACCGATTCCACGGTAATCCTGTGCACAGGATTCCATACAGTAAGAAGCCCTCGCAAAGGTTTTTTCCAGACGGTAAAAAGTCGGGTCTGTATTCTTCACGTAATTTAGCAGGGATTCCATGTCTGAATTATAGAGGTAATCAAAATAATCTGCATCTCCCTTTACAACAGAGGAACGCCCTCTGGCTGTTATATGTGAGTCACTAATGACGCTGAGTGCGGTAATAGATGCCAGCAGTACAAACAGTGCGGACGGAGTCAGCCTGGATAAAGTTTTCTTACGGGACACCAGAAACAGGAGCAGAATCATAAGGAGTGCGCTTCCCCATAAAATCAGGATATTCAGTTTTACCGAAGGCGTCAATGCAACTCTTTTATAACAAAGAAAATAAAGTATGGTGCTGCAGACCACGGTTATAAGAGCCCCGGGAATATGAAAAAACTTTTCCGTAAAAATCACATCGGTCATTTTTGCAATCAACAGTGCAAACAAGGGCATCAATACAAATGTATGTCTTGAAAACGGAGATGAAAATCCATTAAAAATCAGACTGCCTGCCATAAGGAGTAATGCAGCACCAGTCAGGAAAACCAATCCCCACTGCGTAGCCTTTTGGCGGAGGCTTTCCTTGGAATGGAACAGATAAAAAATATACTGTACAGCCAGAACCACAAACAATACAGAGAAAAACACATTTGGTGCTTCATAATAATTCGTATACCCCCGGTAAGGCATGTAGATGTCGGCATTCCCGATTCCTTCCAGGTTTGATGAAAAAAACCGAAGTATCAAAGTGGGGTAATATTCCAGGGGATATGGGGCAATACTTGAGAAGATACGCTGAAAAATTCCCATATTACTATCCAGACGAGAGGAAACATTATTTACAAGCGCAAAGGCCGGAAGCAGGGAAAAAAGCCCCATACAGATTCCCAGAAGCATGGAGGAACAATTTATGAAAAATCTTTTAAAACGTGTTTTCCATGCCAGATTCTCCATAAAAAACAGGCGGAAGATAAGGTAAATGCCTCCGGTTATCATCGTCATATATCCTGTATAATAGCTATAGATAATAATACAGGTGGTAAGTATGGCAACGGAAGGGGAAAACCGGTCCCGGTGCAGTGCTTTTTCCAACAGAAACAAAAATAACGGCAGATACACCATGATCATTGAAAATTGATAATGCTGTCCCCAGACAATCAGAAAACCGTTAAAGGCATAAACATAGGATGCCAGCAGACGGCTTCCGGTGGAAAAAGAAAAACAGGAAAGAAACTGATAACACATCAGACCTGCCAGAATAATCTTTCCTATATGAATATAAATCAGCAAATAAGGCATGACTGCCGGTCCGAAGACGACGCCTGACAGATAAAGAATCATCAAAGAGGGATCGAACAGATTCAACTGCAGCATACTTGTTCCAAACCCATTGGTAAAATCCCAGGCAGAAAAGTTGCCGTCACGGATATGATTTACGATTGAATTGTACTGCATGATATATTGCTGCTGTGTATCAGCACCTATGTCATTAAAGATAAAAATGGAATTGCCGAAGACATACTGGTAGTAGACCAGACAGGCAGAAACAAGCAGTCCGAGAGCCAGGATCAGGCGCGGATACTTTTTCAACATTTTTAATTTACTGGAAAAGAACATAATAATACCTCAATTCTGAAAATAGTCCTATGTAGTATAGCATGTTCGGGAAGGGGTGTCGATAAGTAAAGAAAAGTTCCGCTATAACTGATGTCTATTTATGTGAATTTTCTTTTACAGGCCTTGAGCCCTATATATTTATTTAAATATTCCTGCTTTTTACAGTTAATCATTTATATCTGAACAATAACTTTAGTAAACCTCGGACATAATGCCCGAGGTAATAATTATTGAATCTTAATCTGAATTGCCTGTATTGCTTTTGCCTGTCCTACGGTTCCACTTATATTTCCTCCTTCTGTCCAAGTCAGCCATCCCAAGTCTGAAACATGACAGCGGTAGTAAATCTTCACTCCACTTGGAAGCCCTTCTGCTGTAAGTTGGAAGGCTTCCAAAGGTTTTGCCTGTCCTTGTGTCCCAATTATTGTGTCATGTTCGATATACCCTATTTCTTTCCATCCAATATCACTGATATGGGCCTTTGCGTATACCCTTACCTCATTTCCGTATCTTGACCGGATGATTCTCTCATCGACCCAAAAGGCCTCCATTGGAATATTTTTTCCTATAGTTCCTGCTGTCTGTCCATCCCTAACTGCATCTAAAGTCCCATAATTCTGCACATGCGCCCTGTAGTAAACTCGTTCTTCAGAGTACGCAGGTTGTCCTGCCTCCTGAATGGCTGCCGGTGGATTTTCGTTTGCTGTAACATATTGACCAAGCATCCAGCCAATTATTCCCTGAAATCTCATGTGTACCCAACCATTTTGTATTTGTCCGTCAACCTCAAACGTATCACCTTTATTTAGCTTTCCGAGAGAGGCATAACCTGTTCCGGGACCTTGACGGTAATTCACCGTATCCCCGGTACATGTTGCAGTACCTGTTGTATTCCATATACTTGTACTTCCACCACCAGTACTTCCGTCGCCATATCTAAAATGATACTCCCAGCCACCAGAACATGGATAAAAAGCTTTTACACAGATTTCTGCGCCTGTCTGATCGCCGGTTTTCCCTCCTAAAGAAGTTCCCTTTTCGTTTATGGAGGCATGTACAATATTGCTAGCATTCACACAGGTTATAACATGACTCCCTTCTTTCAGAAAAATATCTCCTCTTTTTCTGCCCTCATTCACACCTATACTTTTAAAACCACAGTTTAAGAGCTGTGAACGCAGGTTTCTTGTTGTAGAAGATGGACTTACATTGAATCCTGCCTGACTGAGAGCAGTTCCCACAAAACTAGAGCAATCATAATCAGGACCATTCCTGTTTTCCTGATCGTATCCGTGCCTGTCATCTGCTGCAATTCGTTCCATCCATGTTACTGCTGATTCTATATTTCCCATTGCTATTCGCTCCTTTTTTATGCTTTTAATATTTTTTGAATTAAATTAAATAGACTTTTAATTGCAGGACTAGCTCTGATATAGTTCATGACAATTCCTCCCATTTGTCTTAGAATTAATTGGTTTTTTCCTGATCCTATTGACTTGTTTTAGATTTCATTCTAAAATAAGTTTAGATAAGATTTATATTCCTATATCAATATTCTGTTTAGGAAATAATCTAAATACACACTTATTATATAGGGCAAATTCTAAAATGTCAACTAAATTTTAGATTATTTCCTAAAATTAAATTTAAAGAGGAAGAGATAATGTTATATGGAGTAGAGTATGTGAGGGAAATATGTACCAAAAGGAATCTTGCTGTTTCTGTGCTTGAAAAAGATTGTGGTTTTTCAAACGGATATTTAAACCCTAAAAAATTACGTAAAATACCGTATGAAAGAGCAGTAACAATAGCGAACTATCTTAATGCTGACTTAAACAGGATACTTGGTAACATAGAACAGGATAGCCAATTAACAAGGCGTGATGAACGAGATATAGCGAAAGATCTTGATAGGATAATGGAGGAGATAAAAAGTGGTGAAGATGGTCCATTGTATTATAATGGAAAGGAGATAGATGAGGCGTCTTTAAGTTTATTAGAAAATGCTATTGAATTTGCATTAAAAGAGGCAAAAAAAGAAAACAAGATTAAATACAATCCCTATAAGAATCAAAATAAGAATAAAAATAGGTGAAGAAAAATTGGATATTAATAGGAGTATTAAAAGACTTACATCATATTATATTAGTTTGTATGGGACAAATGATCCGTATAAAATTGCGAAATTGCTTGGAATACACATTGTAATCACCCCTTTAGGAAAGGCATTAGGCTACTACAAGTATATAAAGCGAAATAAATGGATTTTTATTAATGAAGAAATCATAGGTAATGATTCATTATTTAAAGTTGTGTTAGCACATGAATTGGGACATGCTGTCTTACATAGAAAAGAGAATTGTTGTTTCATGGCACATCATACACTCCTGCTTGTGTCTAAAATAGAGCGACAGGCTAATATATTTGCCTCTTATCTATTAATCACGGATGACATGCTGCAAGAATTTGAAGGATTTACAAAAGAACAGTTTTGCGATTGTACAGGATATCCGATGGAGCTTATTGATTTAAGGATAAAATGAATTTAAACGCAAGAACTTTTTGCCTTGATTGATTTCTGGTACTTTGCTATAATAGATTTTAAGATAAGTTTAACAGGAGTACACGAATGATGAACAATCCTTTTTTTGACAGAATGAATCCTAAATTCCGTGTTAAGGCGCTAGGAAGGCGATTGAATACAGATAAAAAAAGTATAATTATTTCTAGGAAGGGCTTGGGGATTCTTGGAACAATTTTTACAGTATTGATTGGAACTTTGGCCATGTTGCTTTCTCGCAGTATTTTTTGGATGTTGAGAACATGGAACAATTTATCCATGGAAGAATTGGTATATCATTTGAAATCGCCTTTGCAAGGTACAAATGATGGCATGATAAAGGACTATATCATTTCATGCCTGATTATTACGGTAATTTGTGCCATTGTACTTACAGCTGTATTTATTATTATACGTAAGAATAGGCTGGCACACCATATTACAATCTTAACAACATTGCTTATATCTACTTTAACGATTATACTATCTGTCAGGCATGTCTGGAATACTTTGGATATTACCACTTTCAGTAATAATCACAGTACATATTCAACGTTTATTGATGATAACTATGTGAATCCACAGGATGTGAGCTTAACTTTTCCGGAAAGTAAAAGAAATCTGGTATACATTTATTTGGAATCAATGGAAAGTACTTATGCAAACAAAGAAAATGGCGGAGCATTTGATGTAAATTTGATTCCTGAATTAACACAATTGTCCGAAGATAATGAAAATTTTTCAGGTGGTTCGGAACAATTGAATGGAGGAATCTCTCTTACAGGAACCGGGTGGACTGTGGCAGCTATGTTTGGCCAGACATCGGGGTTGCCATTGCTTATTCCAATTGATGATAACTCTATGAATACGCAGGAGCATTTTTTTCCGGGGATTACTGCACTTGGTGATATTCTGAATTCTGCTGGTTATCAGCAGAGCCTGCTGATTGGTTCTGAAGCAGAGTTTGGGGGCAGAAAACTGTATTTTACAGAACATGGAAATTATGACATGTGGGACTACAATTATTTTAAGAATAATGGTTCGATTCCTGCAGATTATCGTGTCTGGTGGGGATTTGAAGATAATCGACTTTTTCAATTTGCTACAGAAAAATTAACTGAGATGAGTTCTACAGGTCAGCCTTTTAATCTGACACTCCTAACCGTGGATACACACTTTGAAGATGGTTATCCATGTCCTGATTGCCCGAATGTTTTTGACGATCAGTATGCAAACGTTATGGCATGTTCCAGCAGAAAGGTAGCCGCATTCGTTCACTGGATTCAGCAGCAGGAATTTTATGAAAATACTACTATTATAATTTCTGGAGATCATCCCACTATGGATAGTGATTTTTGCGATGATGTAAAGGATGAATACCAGCGAAAGGTTTATACCACTTATATTAATTCAGCAGTTGAGCCTGAAAATAATACTTTTCGTGAGTACTCTACCTTGGATGCATTTCCGACTACATTGGCAGCAATGGGTGTAACAATTGATGGAAACAGGCTTGGGCTTGGAACGAATCTATTTTCGAATATACCAACACTAATTGAAAGATTTGGAGTAGATTCTATTAACTCTGAATTAGTTAAAAAGTCGATTTTAATGGAAGACTTAACTTCAAACATTTCTTCTGGATATGATTTGCATATTAGTGAGAAATCGGAATCAGAACCGGCACAGCCTAAAATCACCGCTGATATTTCCGTTACTCCATATGATTATCATACTGGAAAATTCAGGGTGACTGTTGAAAATATCCAGTCAGATCATGAAATCCAGGCAATCAGATGTGCGGTTTGGGCTTCCGAAGATCAAAGCGACCTTCAGTGGTATGAGTCGGGAATACAAAGTGATGGCTCTTACGTGACCAATGTTATGGCTAGAGACTTCAACTACTATGAATCACTTTATAATGTACATGTGTATGCAGTTAATCCCTTAGGAGAAACTGAGCTAATTGGAATGACAACGGGGGAAATTAACTAATAATAATGTATAAAACAAGTCCATCGATTGATGGGCTTGTTTGGGTTTTTATAGTAGCAAATATATAAGGATTCTGCTATACTAAGGACAATGGAAAGGAGAAGGAGTTCCTGTAATTGGAAGAGGGGAATATCCACGTGATTACATGAAGAAGAAGATATCGCTAATTGTGCCTTGCTATAATGAAGAAGAGGCGCTGCCATTTTTTTATAAAGAGATTTCCAGGGTCAGTGACGAGATGAACAATTATGATTTTGAATTAATTTTTGTTGACGATGGTTCAAAGGATAAAACACTTGAAACACTCCAAAAGCTTTCGGCGAAGGATAAACGCATTACATATATATCATTTTCACGGAATTTTGGAAAAGAAGCTGCCATGTATGCAGGATTTATCAATGCGAGCGGAGAATATGTAGCTGTTATGGATGCAGATATGCAGGACCCTCCGTCATTATTGCCAGAGATGGCAGCATATTTGACAAGCGGTGAATATGACAGTGTGGCTACCAGGCGCGTGAACCGTGAGGGAGAGCCAAGAATAAGATCATTTTTTGCACGTGCATTTTACAGGATAATCAACAAAATATCAGATGCAGATATCGTAGATGGGGCAAGGGACTATCGGCTGATGAAGCGTGAGATGGTTGATGCTATTATAGAAATGGGAGAATATAATCGGTTTTCAAAAGGTATATATGGTTGGGTTGGGTTTAAGACAAAATGGCTACCCTTT